>NZ_JBLIYU010000002.1:0-531993 GCF_057480815.1 Pseudomonas sp. P106(2024)
ACGGTCTCCGAAGTAAAAGCACCCTGCGAAAGCGTACGCCTCGCAGGGTGCCGGGGTGACCATCTCATTAAGTAACCCGCCGTAAGGGCGGAAAGGTGAATAAGCGTCAACATCGCAAATGAATGCGCATACAACTTTCTAAACAATCAACAATCAATATCTCACCCAGAAACCACCGGCTCACACCGAACCTCAGTCTTCACCGAGTTGGCAATAAAACACGCCTCATGCGCCATATGATGCAACCGCTCCAACTCCTCAACCCCAGGCCGCCGCTCCCCGGAAAATTCGACCACCGGCCGCAAGGTCACCACGGTCATGGCCATGCGCCCTGCCTCGTCGACCCCCATCACCCCCAAGGCATCATCAACATACCGCTCGACACAAAACCGCCGCTTGGCCGCCAGGGACAGGAACCACAGCATGTGGCAACTCGACAACGCCGCGACAAACGCCTCCTCAGGATCCACCGCCGAGGCATCCGACATCGGCAACGGCACCACATGGGGCGAGGAAGAGCCCGGCACTTCCACCCCACCATCGAAACGCCATACATGCCGCCGGCTGTAGCGGTTACCGAGAAAATCCTGCCCGTCACGGTTCCAGGTCACTTGTGCGGTGTACTGCGCCATCCGATATCTCCTTGTTCAAATAAACACATTGTTCAGCGCTTGCGCGCACAGATGCCAAAGGCCATGTCGCCTATGTAGATGCCCCGCGACTGAAGTCGCTCGGCCTCCAGTCGCGCGTGCAGCGTATCGATCCCGACCTGCCTGGCCGTAGCCACGCCATGGGCGATGATCCGCGGCAGGCAGGCGCGAACGATATCGGCCAAGGGGTAGGCACTGTCGGGTGTCTGCACCAGGCACTCGGCGCGCAGGTCCTCGACCGCCAGCCCCGCCTCGCTGAACAGCCGATGCAGGTTGAAACCGATATGCAGGTCCGCCCCCTCGTGGGCCAGCATCCGTTACAGCCATTGCTGGGCCTTGTGATGCAACGGGAAGGGCTCCAGGCTGGCCGGGGTGAGACTGCCGTCATGCTCCTGGAACACCATCAGCCCACCGGGCAGCAGGTGCCGGGCCAACAGGCGCAGGGCCTTGACCGGCTCCGCCTGGTACATCAGCACCCGACGCCCGACGATGGCGTCGAACAACCCCAGGGACTCGGGCAGTGCCTGCAGGTCAGCCTGCACGAACTCAGGTACCGCCGCGCCCTTGGGTGTCTCGCGCTGGCGCGCGATTTCCAGGGCGCCCACCGCCTGGTCAACGCCGACCACCGCTCCATCTCCGTCCACCAGGTGAGCCAGCAGCCAGCTCACATCGCCGCTGCCGCATCCAACGTCGAGCACGCGCATGCCAGGGCCGATACCGGCATCGACCAGCAGGCGCGTGGTGAAATCCGCTTTCGCAAGTGCCATGCTCCTTCGCAGGTGCGCCAGTGTGCAGAGCAAAGGGCCTCGGATACAAGGCTGTCCTATGCTGAAGCCACCCACCTTCATCGAACCTGACCATGCCCACCACCACCGATCCCCTGCTGGACAGCTGGCGGCACAACGCCCAGGCCTGGATCGAGGCCGTACGCTCCGGCACCATCGCCTCCCGCCGCGAGGTCACCGACCAGGCGATACTGCTCGCCGTGCTCGCACGTCAGCCTGCCCGGGTGCTCGACCTCGGCTGCGGCGAGGGCTGGTTGCTGCGGGCCCTGGCGGCGAGAGGCATCGACGCGGTCGGTGTGGATGGCGATGGGACGCTGGTTGCCGCCGCGCACTCGGCGGGCTCACCGCAGGTTCACCTGGCCAGCTACCGGCAACTGGCCGAAGGCACGGTGGACATCGGCCACGGCTATGACCTGGTGTGCGCCAATTTCGCCCTCCTGCAACAGGACATCATCCCCCTGCTCTGCGCCATGCGGGCCTTGCTGCTGCCCGGCGGCACGCTGCTGATCCAGACCCTGCACCCGTGGACGGCCGCCGCCGGCCACTACCAGGATGGCTGGCGCGAGGAGTCGTTCGCCGGTTTTGCCGGTGACTGGCGCCCCATGCCCTGGTACTTCCGCACCTTGGGCAGCTGGCTCAAAGCGCTGGAACTGGCCGGGTTCGGCCTGCTGGCGTTGCAGGAACCGCAGCATCCGCAGAGCCAGGTACCGCAATCCCTGCTGTTGACGGCGAAGCGGCTGGGCTGACGCACCTGCGGCTACTCGTCGCAGCCTTTTGCTACTTGGCAAATCCTGCACAGGCCTTAAAATCCCGCCTCCTTTTCGCCCGTCGCCCCAGCCGGTGGCAACCGCCCGCAAAGACAGCGTTCACGCCTCATCACATCGCGCATGTGCAACAGGCTCAACCGCCCCCGCCTGGCCTGCCTCTATCAGGTCTGCGGTTGAATCTTGCCAAGGTCGCAGCCCGCCCAGGTCGCACTGCACCGCGCCACGACCCGGCCCGTGCAGCCGAAAAGGCGCATCTGAGCTCTTTTCAACCTTGAGGTAACTATGTCTGTGCGTTTGCTGGCGATGGCGCTGGCACCCCTGCTCGGCCTGTTCATCATTGCCCTGGGCAATGGCGTGCTGTCTTCCCTGACCACCCTGCGCCTGGGCGCCGCCGGCGAATCGGCGACCACTATCGGCGTAGTCTCCTCGGCCTACTTTATCGGCCTGACCCTGGGGGCGATCTTCAACGACCGCCTGATCCTGCGCATCGGCCACATCCGCGCCTACAGCAGCTTCGCCGCCCTGATCGGCGCGACCATCCTGCTGCAGGGCCTGTTCTACGACACCACCTGGTGGTTCGCCCTGCGCCTGATCAACGGCTGGGCCGCGGTCGGGGTGTTCCTGGTGATCGAGAGCTGGCTGCTGCTGGCCGGCGACGCCAAGATCCGTGGGCGCCTCCTGGCGCTGTACATGATCGCCTTCTATGGCGCCGGGGTGATCGCCCAGGCTGGCCTGGGCGAAGTCACCGGCTGGGGCGAGACCGCGCCGTTCATGGTTGCCGGCATGCTCGCCACGCTGTCGGTGCTGCCGATCGTGATCCTGCCACGGGTATCGCCGCTGCTGGACCAGGTGGAGCCGCTCAAGCCGCGGCAATTGCTGGGTGTGGCGCCGACCGGGCTGGTCGGCTGCTTCGGCTCGGGGGTCGCCATCGCCGGGATCTACGCCCTGCTGCCGCTGTACCTGCAACGCATCGGCCTGGATGTGGGCAAGGTCGGCGACATGATGGCCTGGGTGATCCTTGGCGCCATGCTGCTGCAGTACCCGGTCGGGCGCTGGTCGGATCGCAAGGACCGCCAGGACGTGCTGATCGCCCTGGCCGCCCTGTGCACCGTGCTGTCGGTGCTGATCGTGCTGCTGCCGGCCGACACCGTGCTGCTGCCAGCACTGCTGTTCCTGCTCGGCGGCGGTGTGTTCGCGCTGTATCCAGTGGCCGTCAGCAGCGCCGCCGACCGTGCCCCGGCCGACGCGCTGGTGCCGATGATCCAGGGGCTGCTGTTGATCAACTCGCTGGGCTCGGCCATGGCGCCGCTGGCCATTTCACCGATGATGACCGCCTACGGCGAGGCCGGTTTGTTCTGGGCCTTTGCTGCCATCAATCTGACAATGGTCGGTTTCTTCCTCTGGCGCCGTGGCAAGCGCCCGGCACCGGAGCACCCGGCGCCCTTCGCGCCGACCGCGACCTTCTCGCCGACCGGCGCGGAGCTGCGGGTGACCGAGGACCTGATGCACGCGGCCCAGGAGCACCCGACGCTGGAGGCGATGGACACCACGCATGGCCAGCAGGCGCCGCGTCCCGAGGCGCACTGACCGCTCATACCAAGGACCGCCCGTCGCTTGACGGGCACCTTGGCGCGGCTGTGGCGGCCCAACCATGACACGTCATCCGACAGGAGATTCATCATGGCCAATCCACGTCCCCTCGCCTTGTTGCTGGCTCTGCTGCTTGGTAGCGGCGCCACCCTGAGCCTTGCGGCAACCGACATGAACGGTGGCGGCAGCCACACCGAACGCTCAACCGACCAGGGCAAGACTGCCGGTGACGGCGGTAGCGTCAACAGCCCCGGTGGCAGCAAGGACAACGACAGCAGTGACACCGGCACCGATTCCGATGCTGCCGACGGCGCTGCCGGTGGCTCCAACAGCACCGGTGAAGCCACAGGCTCCGGGGCTGGAGCGTCGGGCGGCAGCGCCGAGGATCAGGACAGCCGTTGACCCGACTGTCTGTCAACGCCAGTAGCGGGGCTCATCCGCCACTCGCTGATGCTCGGCAAACAGCAGCGGCAGTTGTTCCTTGAGAAAATCCAGCCAGGTGCGCACCTTGGCGTCCAGAAAATGCCGCGACGGGTAGATCGCGTAGATCTCCCGTTGGCGCAGCCGATGCGGCGCCAGCAACCGGCACAGGCGCCCCTCCTCCATGGCCTGGCTGGCCGAATAGTAAGGCAACAGACCCACCCCCATGCCCAGCTCGGTGGCCTTGAGCATGGCGTCGGCGACGTTGGTGAGGAAGGTGTCCTGGGGCACGATCACACAGCTGTCGGAATGCCCCTCGAACGACCAGTCCTCCTCGAACAGCGGGTCGACCGTGCGCAGGCAGACATGCTCATGCAGGTCCTCAGGCCGCTCGGGCACGCCGTGGCGGGCCAGGTACTCGGGGGAGGCGCAGAGAATGCTGTGGATGCTGCCCAGCGGGATAGCGATCAGTTGCGAATCCGGCAGCCCCTGTCCGATGGTGATCACCACATCATGCCCCTCGGCCAGCGGGTCGGGGTTGCGCTGCGACAGGGTCAGTTCCATCACCACTTCCGGGCAAGTGGCGTTGTAGCGCGCCACCAGCGGCATCATCAGCAAGCCCAGGCCATGGGTGCAATGAAAACGCAAGTGGCCGCGAGGCGTGAGGTGGGCGCCACGGGCCTCGTCCACCGCCTCCTCGGTGAGCAGCATGATCTGTCGGGTACGCTCCAGAAACCGCTCCCCCGCCTCGCTCATGCGCAAGCGCCGGGTGGTGCGGTGCAGCAGGCGGGTCTGCAGCTGATTCTCAAGCTCCGCGACGATCCGCGACACCTGCGCCGCCGAAATGTCCAGGGCCTGGGCCGCCGCGGCGAAGCTGCCGCATTCAACTACCCGGGCGAAGGTTCGCATCGCATGCAGCATGTCCATGGGCCGACACCCTCATTCATACATGAAAGGCAACAATCTATCACGGGATAGCCCATTTATTGTGAAACACAAATGAATGGATCATTAGGTTATCCGCACTGAATGAGGACCCTGTCATGAACCGTTCCATCGCCCTGCTCGCCCTGAGCGCCACCCTCGCCTCGTTTGGCGCATTGGCCGACACCACCGCCAGCACCTACGAATACGGCATGCCGCTGGACATCGCCAAAGTCATCTCGATCACCCCGGCCAGCAACGACGCCGACTGCCAGGTGGGCACCGCGCACATGGTCTACGTCGACCACCAGGGCCAGACCCGCGAAGTCGACTACCGGCAAATGGGCAACTGCTCGCAGCTCTAAGCACAGGGAAAAATACCAGCCATCTTGCTGAAAGTGCATTTGCCCGCCCGCGACACCGCCGCATGATCTGCCGGGACAACAACAAGAACGTCCCGGACCATGAATACGATCGATACCTCCACGGCCACGCCCGTGCGCGCCTGCGACGCCACCCATGCCCGCATCACCTGGCGGCTGATGCCGCTGCTGCTGGTGTGCTACCTGTTCGCCCATCTGGATCGCATCAATATCGGCTTCGCCAAGATGCAGATGAGCGCCGACCTGGGCTTTTCCGACACGGTCTACGGCCTGGGCGCCGGCCTGTTCTTCATCGCCTACGCGCTGTTCGGCGTGCCCAGCAACCTGGCCCTGGAGCGAATCGGGCCGCGGCGCTGGATCGCCACCCTGATGGTGGTCTGGGGCCTGTTGTCCACCGGCATGATGTGGGTGCAGGACGCTGCCGGCTTCTATACCTTGCGGTTTCTGCTGGGGGTGGCCGAAGCGGGCTTTTTCCCTGGCATCCTCGTGGTGCTCAACCGCTGGTACCCTGCGCGGCGGCGCGCGCAAGTCACCGCGTTGTTCGCCATTGCCGTGCCCCTCGCCGGGGTGGTCGGGGGGCCGTTGTCCGGCGGTATCCTCCAGGCCTTTCACGACCAGGGCGGCCTGCGCGGCTGGCAATGGATGTTCCTGATAGAGGGCCTGCCGGTGGTGCTGCTCGGACTGGTGGTGCTCAAGTGCCTGCCGGACAGCTTCGAGCAGGTCGCTTGGCTCGATGCCGGGCAAAAGCGCGCATTACGCGAAGAAATGACCGGCGAGGAGCGGCACAAACCCATCAGCTCGCTGCGCGGCCTGTTCGGCAACGCGCAGGTCTGGTTGCTGGTGACGGTGTATTTCGCGGTGATGTTGGCGGTCAACACCCTGGCCTTCTGGATGCCCAGCTTGATCCACGGCGCCGGCATCGGCAGCGACGGCCAGGTCGGCCTGCTCAGCGCCATCCCCTACCTGGCCGGGTGCCTGTTCATGCTCGGTTGCGGGCGCTCCTCGGACCGCCGGCGCGAACGCCGCTGGCACCTGTGCGCGCCGCTGCTGATGGCCGCCGCCGGTATCGCCCTGGCCGGCTCGGCACCGGGCAATGCCTTGCTGGTGATGACCGGGCTGGTGGTTGCCGGCATGGGCGCCAGCGCCGCCCTGCCGATGTTCTGGCAACTGCCGCCGGCGTTCCTGGCAGGTGGCGCCCAGGCCGCCGGTATCGCCATGATCAGCTCGTTCGGCAGCATCGCCTCGTTCGCCGCGCCCTACCTGATCGGCTGGATGCGCGACAGCACCGCCAACCCGGGCCTGGCCCTGCAGGTACTGGCCGTGGCCATCGTGCTTGGGGGTGTGCTGGTGCTTAAGGTGCCAGCCAGCGTGGTCAACCCCAAGTAAGAGGCCTCAAGCCAGCAGGTCGCTGATCCAGCGTGCCTGGCGGGTCATCTCCCGCAGCTTGTCCTCGGGCACCGGTTGACGTGCCCGGGCGAAGTTGGCCAGGGTCTGTTGCTTCTGACGCAGCATACGCTGCCATTTGAACAGGAAGGCCGGGCTACGCGCCTGCATCAGCAGCGGACCAAAATACAGCTCCTCAGCCGTGTAGGTGACCGCGTCGGCACGTTCGGCGACGATGATCTCGTAGTCGAAACGGTTTTCCCGCAGCACTTCCTCACCGACGATCCGGTAGTCGTTGTCCATCAGCCACTGGCGCAACGCCGGCTCGCCGCCGTTGGGTTGCAGGACCAGGCGCTCGTGCCCGCCCAAGTGCTGTTTGCCGGCCTCGAGAATATCGCGAATGGTCTCGCCGCCCATGCCGCAGAGGGTGATCGCGGTGATGCCGTCACCCGGTTCGATGGCCGCAAGGCCGTTGGCATGACGCACGGTGATGCGATCCTCCAGGCCGTTCTCGCGCACGGTGCGTCGTGCAGCCTCGTAGGGCGTGAGCGCCACCTCGCCGGCCACCGCCGCGACAATCGCAGCGCGGCGCGCCAGCGCCACCGGCAGGTAGCCATGGTCCGAGCCGATATCGGCCAGGCGCGCCCCGGCCGGCACATGGGCGGCCACCCGTTCCAGACGCATGGACAATGTGTGTTCGTTCAACGCAAGCCTCTTCTGACAACCTGGGCCCGGCGCCAGTGGCCGGGTCGGGGCGCGATTCTGACCGCCCGCGGCACGCATTTCAAATACCCGCGACCGGCCGCCACGCCTCGACCTGTTCAGCCCGCTCGCGTAGGCTTGGCGGTTTCCTTCCGTTGCAAGGCGAACCCCCATGGCAAACACCGACATTATCTACACCCCCGACCCGGACGCCGACTCGATCTCCTCGGACGTTGCCGAGTACAACGGCATCCTGGTCAGCACCCAGATCCCCGTGCAGGCCGACGGCAGCCTAGAGCTGGGCGATATCACCACCCAGTGCGAATGCACCCTGCAGGCGCTCAAGGTCGCCCTGGAGCGCGCCGGCAGCTCGATGGACCGGGTACTGCACCTGACCATCTACCTGACCGACATGGCCGACCGGGCGGCGTTCAACGAGGTGTACCAGCGGTTCTTCAAGAAGCCATGGCCGGTGCGCGCGGCGGTGGGCGTGGCTGCGCTGGCGTTCGAGGGGATGCGTGTGGAAGTGACGGCGATGGCGGCCAAGGGCTGATCGCCTCAAGTCGACTTTTCTTGCACTACGCCGCCTGCCAACTGCATCTGCTTGTCAGGCGGCGTGCCCCTCAAACCGAACTAGTAGTCAGGGTGCTCGTCCGACTAGCTCGTCTTCCTTGTGAGGCACCATCAGGTTGTCTTATAGACGCCCCTCTGGCGTTCAACTCCTGGACTTTCTCTGACCCCTTGCGAGCAAGTTCTTTATACTTCCCACTCAAGTCCCCAGCCATGGCATCGCTCATTTTGGAGGCACCAGCGGTCAGAAGATTGAGCACCGGTAGAACGATTTCCCCAACCGGATCAGATACGCCAGGGGCAGCTGGAATGATGTCGACAGCCTTGGCACTCATCTGAAGCTCGTTGTACGTACCGCCTGCCGCAACAGCAAATGCAACAGTACTGGTCACAGCGCCGAGTACAGCTTGTCCTACATCCCTTTTGGAAAGCGCCGGTAGATCCCTGGCCGCTGCTGGATCTAGCGTCAGTGCCTTGGCTCTGTCCACGTTGTAACTGAACATGTTCCAAAGGGTCAGCAAGTGCTCATGCAACTTCCCTGACGCATACCCGCCAGCCGTGTACAACGCCACGTTCAACGTCGCGACACGCCCCGTTGGATCGTTCCGGTTAACAGGGTCACCCATGCAGTACGCGTAGACATTCAAGCCCCCCACCGCAAACGGACTCAATCGATCGGGCGAGTTAAACCGCATCAGCAAAGGATTAAAGGTCCGATGCCCATTGCCCAGGTGGTAATGGCCTGTCAGTGAGTCACGGGCCTGGCCGCAATAGGCCAAAACTGCTCCACGCTTATCAGAAACCGCCCCATACGGCGTGTAAGCCCTAGGCAGGCTGGAACTCCCCAACACTGATCGCTGCTGGTCGATCACAGCCAAACGGTTGGAAGTCATCGCATAACCTTTCGCAGAAAGATTTTGGGCCCAACGCTATCACCACCGCGCCGCACGCATAACTGACAAAAATGCCAGGCCCACTACCACCGTTTGGGCAAGTTCATCAGTTATGGATGCCCCCGCCCCGATTCACCGTTACAATGCCCGCCTTACCGTGACAGCCCGAACCTATAACGACATGTCCCTTCCAAAGCACCACCTGGAACTGCTCAGCCCTGCCCGTGACGTGAGCATCGCCCGCGAAGCGATCCTGCACGGCGCCGACGCCATCTACATCGGCGGCCCGAGCTTCGGCGCGCGCCACAACGCCTGCAACGAGGTCAGCGATATCGCCGAACTGGTGGAGTTCGCCCGGCGCTACCATGCCCGCGTATTTACCACCATCAACACCATCCTCCACGACAACGAGCTGGAGCCTGCGCGCAAGCTGATCCACCAGCTGTACGACGCCGGTGTCGATGCGCTGATCGTGCAGGACCTGGGGGTGATGGAGCTGGATATCCCGCCGATCGAGCTGCACGCCAGCACCCAGACCGACATCCGCACCCTGGAGCGGGCCAAGTTCCTCGACCAGGCCGGTTTCTCCCAGCTGGTGCTGGCCCGCGAGCTGAACCTGCAGCAGATCCGCGCCATCGCCGCCGAGACAGACGCGGCCATCGAGTTCTTCATCCACGGCGCGCTGTGCGTGGCCTTCTCCGGCCAGTGCAACATCTCCCACGCCCAGACCGGTCGCAGCGCCAACCGTGGCGACTGCTCCCAGGCCTGCCGCCTGCCGTATACCCTCAAGGACGACCAGGGCCGCGTGGTGGCCTTCGAGAAGCACCTGCTGTCGATGAAGGACAACAACCAGACCGCCAACCTGCGCGACCTGGTCGATGCCGGCGTGCGCTCGTTCAAGATCGAGGGCCGCTACAAGGACGTGGCCTACGTGAAGAACATCACCGCCCACTACCGCAAGGAGCTCGACGCCATCCTCGAGGACCGCCCCGAGCTGGCCCGCGCCTCGAGTGGGCGTACCGAACACTTCTTCGTGCCGGACCCGGACAAGACCTTCCACCGCGGCAGCACCGACTACTTCGTCAGTGATCGCAAGATCGACATCGGCGCCTTCGACTCGCCGACCTTCACCGGCCTGCCGGTCGGCGTGGTGGAGAAAGTCGGCAAACGCGACTTGCTGGTGGCCACCGATGTGCCGCTGACAAACGGCGACGGCCTCAATGTGCTGGTCAAGCGTGAAGTCGTGGGCTTTCGCGCCAACATCGCCGAACTCAAGAGCGAATCCGAGGAAGACGGCCAGAAGCGCTACCGCTACCGTGTCGAGCCCAACGAGATGCCCGAGGGCCTGTACAAGCTACGCCCCAACCACCCGCTGTCGCGCAACCTCGACCACAACTGGCAGCAGGCGCTGCAGCGCACCTCCGCCGAGCGTCGGGTGGGTGTCGAGTGGCATGCGGTACTGCGCGAACAGCGCCTGATGCTCACCCTCAGCAGTGAAGAGGGTGTCAGTGTGCAAGTGGCCCTGGACGGGCCGTTCGGTGCAGCCAACAAGCCACAGCAGGCCCTGGACCAACTGCACGACCTGCTCGGCCAGCTGGGGACCACGATGTACCACGCCACGGCCATCGAGCTCGATGCCCCGCAGGCTTACTTCATCCCCAACTCGCAGCTCAAGGCCCTGCGCCGCGAAGCCATCGAGGCGCTGACCGAAGCCCGGGTCAAGGCGCACCCGCGTGGCGGACGCAAGGCCGAGACCACGCCACCGCCGGTGTATCCGGAGTCGCACCTGTCGTTCCTGGCCAACGTCTACAACCAGAAGGCCCGCGACTTCTACCACCGCCACGGCGTGCAGCTGATCGACGCGGCCTACGAGGCCCATGAAGAGCACGGCGAAGTGCCGGTGATGATCACCAAGCACTGCCTGCGCTTCTCCTTCAACCTGTGCCCCAAGCAGGCCAAGGGCGTGACCGGCGTACGCACCAAGGTGGCGCCGATGCAGCTGATCCAGGGTGACGAGGTGCTGACCCTGAAGTTCGACTGCAAACCCTGCGAGATGCATGTGATCGGCAAGATGAAGAGCCACATCATCGACCTGCCGACCCCGGGCAGCGCAGTGGCCCAGGTGGTTGGGCACATCAGCCCGGAAGACCTGCTCAAGACCATCCCACGCGCGCCGCACTGAAAGACGACCCGCCGTCGCTCCACGGGATTTCATCGGCGGCGGGTCTAGACTGAACAGGGGGCTGCCACACGTGGAGGTGTGAGATGAGCCAGTTCAAGCGATTGTTGGTCATGCTCGGCCCGCAGATGCGCCATACGCCTGCCCTGCAGCGCGCCGCGGCGCTGGCCGAATCCAGCGGGGCCCTGCTGGATCTCAACGTCTTCGTCGACGATGTCGACACCTTCGGCCTGATGAGCGACGGCCGCGAACGCGAACGCTTGCTCGAGGACAACCGCCAGTGGCTGGCTGACGAGGCCGAGCAACTGCGCAATGCCGGCCTGGATGTCTCCACCGAACTGCTGTTGACCCGCGACCCGTTGGGCAGCCTGCTGGAGCAGGTCGAGCGCCTGGGCTGCGACCTGCTGGTCAAGGACGTGCAGCATGAACCCATCCTCAAGCGCCTGCTGGTGACACCGCTGGACTGGCAACTGCTCAAGGACAGCCCGGTGGCGGTGCACCTGGTCAGCGATATCCGCTTGCCCCTGCCCCGACAGATCGCCGCGGCGGTCGACCTCAACAGCCATGGCACGGGCGAACACCTGGACGACCAGGTGATCCGTAGCGCCCACGCCCTGGCCCTGCAGTGCGACGCCGAGCTGCACCTGTTGCACGTATGCGATGCGGCCAGGACCCATATCGCCGATTTCGGCGCCGGGACCGTGACCATGCCAGGTTTCGACACCAGCGTGCGCACGGCCCAGCGCACGGCGTTCAACCGCCTGGGCGACCACTACCAGATCGACCTGCAGCGCCGCCACTTCCTCGAAGGACCGGCGGTCAAGGCGATCACCCAGTACATCGCCGACCACCGGGTGGATGTGATCGTCATGGGCAACCATCGGCACGATGCCTTGCAGGCATTTCTCGGCGGCACCACGGCGCATGTGCTGGAGCACCCGCTGTGCAATGTGCTGGCGATCAAGGCCGTGCGTTAACGACTAAAGCCCGCTCCCTCGCGGCAGGAGCGGGCTTGCCCGGTTCAGAAGGCTTTGCTGTAGAACAGCGAGTACGACTCGATCCCATCGTTAGGCTGCTTCAACCCGGCGTTGGAATAATGCATGGCGCGAATGCCGATCTTCTGCTCCGCCGGCAGCTTCAGGCCGAAACCGATCCGGTCCTCGAAGTTCACCGACGACCCCAGGCGCTGGTCCCCCACGTCGGTCTTGGAGAATGCCGCCAGACCGATACCGGCCTCGATGAACGGGGTATAGGTAAAGCCACTGAATTCATAGACGAACACCGGGCTGAACGACAGCGAGTGGGCGCCGCTGGCCTCCCCGCCTTCCCAGTAGGTGTAGGCCGCGTCCCAGTAACCGGTCAGGTGACCAGTGCTGCTTTCCAGCCATTTCTTATCCCAGTCGAACGACAACCCGATACGGTAGGTCATGTCACCCTGGCTAGTGGCGCCCACGGCACCGGATACTTGGGCGGCCTGGGCCAGATTGGCGCCAGCGCATGCCAATACGGCGACAACCAACGCTGTGGCGAGATGGGTCTTCATTAAATGACTTCTCCTGATGGTCTTCACGGGCAGGCCCGCGATGTTGCGCGTACCTGCGGGCAAGTGGGGTCTGCGCCCCTCGTTATGCACCGGCGACCCGGCACATCCAACCGGGTTACAAGTGGTAATACTTCTTCGATTATTGTCCGAATGAACAGAAAGTGGAAAGTAATTTGCCACTATTGGCTAAGGACACTGCGTTCCATTCAAGGGTTCATTCGTATTTTGCCTCTTCTTGTTCGCCGCGAAGCCTCCTGCGCCTATCAGATCGAGCGCCGCCCGCGCGGCGCTCGATCTGATAGGCGGTGCAAGCCTGACGGCGGATACGTGGTAGCCCTCACTCGGTCAATCGCCTAGCGCCCAAAACACCTTGAAAGGGCTAGCTTTCAGCGCCAGTTCAGATCAACCCGCGCCGGCGCCTTGCCGTCCACCGTCACCTGCTGCTGCACGGTCCGGCCATCGGCATTGCCGATCACCCGGTAGTGCCCCGCAGGCAACTGCACGAAGATCAGCGGCCCCACGTCCTGTAGCGCCAGCACCGATTGCCCCTGGGCCGACTGGATATCCAGCGCAGCACCGCTCTGGAACTTGCCGTCCGCTTCCGTCGAGAGGGTGATATGCAGGTCATAGCCGGGCGTGCGGCGCAGGGCATTGGCCTCGTCCTGGCCAATACCGCCTTGTAGGTAGCGGATGCCGTTCTGCTTCTGGGGTTGCTTCCGAGGCAGGGATTCGCATCGCCGCGCACCGTTAGTCCATCAGGGCGCGGGCAGCTCACGACGCTCTTCGAGCAGCTTGATGAACATGCTCAAACTGCGCGACACCGTGCCCCGCCGCCACACCAGCCAGGTCTTCAGGTAGCGGAAGTCCTCGGCCATCGGCCAGGCGCTAACCGTGCTGCACCCCGGCATGCTGTCAAGCATGCTGCGCGGCATCATCGCCAGACCCGCGCCGGCACTGACGCAGGCGAGCATGCCGTGGTACGACTCCATTTCGTGGATCTTGCCCGGCACCGCCTGGTCGTGGACGAACCAGCTCTCGAAATGGTGGCGGTACGAGCAGTTGGCGCGGAACGCGTAGATGCTCGACCCGTTGACATCACGGGCGCGGCTGACCGGCGGGTGGTTCAGCGGCGCGATGACCATCATCTCTTCCTCGAACACCGGCATGCCCTCGAGCGTCGGGTGCAGCACCGGGCCATCGACGAAGGCCGCCACCAGGCGTCCGGACAGCACGCCTTCGAGCATGGTCCCCGACGGGCCGGTGGACAGGTCCAGGTCGACCTTGGGGTAGCGCTGGTTGTACGCCGCCAGCAAGGCCGGGATGCGCACCGCCGCGGTGCTCTCCAGCGAACCCAGGGCGAAGGTGCCCTGGGGATCCTCGCCCGCCACGGTCAACCGCGCCTCGTGCACCAGGTCGAGGATGCGCCGGGTGTATTCAAGGAAGTTCCAGCCGGCCGGCGACAGGCGCAGGCGGCTTTTCTCGCGAATGAACAGCTCGACGCCCAGGTCTTCCTCCAACTGCTTGATGCGGGTGGTCAGGTTCGACGGTACCCGATGGATCTGCTGGGCGGCGGCGCTGATGCTGCCGTGCTCGGCCACGGCCTTGAACATCTCGAGTTGCACCAGGTCCACGATCATTCTCCAAACGTGAATGTTTCGCTCATTATTATTCAGTTTTCATTAAAGCGCGCCACCCCTAGTCTGGGCTCATCCGATCAAAACAACGAGAGTCCTGCCATGAGCGAGATCAGCAGCCTGACCCACGCCATCTCCGTCGACCCCTATAGCGGCGAACGGATCGGCCACTACGCCTTCGACACCGACGCCGCACTTGACGCGGCGCTGCAACGTGCCAAGGCCGGCTACAACCAGTGGCGCAACGTGTCGCTGGGTCAGCGCAGCGAGTACCTGGTCGAGCTCGGGCGGGCCCTGCAGGCCAACGCCGAAGTCTTCGCCCAGATGATCGCCCGCGAGATCGGCAAGCCGATCAGCCAGGCACGTGGCGAAGTCAGCAAATGTGTCGGCCTGTGCCAGTGGTACGCCGAGCACGGTCCGGCCATGCTGGCGCCGGAGCCGACCCAGATCGAAAAAGCCCGCATCGAATACCGCCCGCTGGGCCCGATCCTCGCCGTGATGCCATGGAACTTCCCGGTCTGGCAGGTGCTGCGCGGCGCGGTACCGGCGCTGCTGGCGGGCAATACCTATGTGCTCAAACACGCGCCCAACGTAATGGGCAGCGCCTACCTGCTGGCCGACCTGTTCAAGCGCGCCGGCCTGCCTGAAGGCGTATTCGAGGTGATCAATGTCACCCCCGAAGGCGTCACCCGCGCCATCAACGACCCGCGCATCGCCGCTATCACCCTCACCGGTAGCGTGCGCGCCGGCATGGCCATTGGCGCGCAGGCCGGTGCGGCGCTTAAGAAGTGCGTGCTGGAGCTGGGCGGCTCCGATCCGTTCATCGTACTAGCCGATGCCGACCTCGATGCTGCCGTGAAGGCCGCCGTGATTGGCCGCTACCAGAACACCGGCCAGGTCTGCGCCGCCGCCAAGCGCCTGATCGTCGAAGAAAGCATTGTCGAGGCGTTCACCCACAAGTTCGTCGAGGCCACCCGTGCGCTGACCATCGGCAATCCGCTGGACGACGCCACCTACATCGGCCCGATGGCACGCTACGACTTGCGCGATGAACTCGATGGCCAGGTCCAGGCAACCCTTGCCGAAGGCGCCACCCTGCTGCTGGGGGGCAAGAAGGTCGAAGGCGCGGCCAACTTCTACGAGCCGACCGTGTTCGCCAACGTCACTCCGGACATGACCGCGTTCAAACAGGAGCTGTTCGGCCCGGTGGCGGCGATCATCAGCGCTCGTGACGCCGAGCACGCGGTGGCGCTGGCCAACGACAGCGAGTTCGGCCTGGCCGCGACCATCTACACCGCCGACTACGCCTTGGCCGAGCGCATGACCGCTACGCTGGACACCGGCGGCGTGTTCATCAACGGCTACTGCGCATCCGACCCCCGTGTGGCGTTCGGTGGCGTGAAGAAAAGTGGCTTTGGCCGCGAGCTGTCGCACTTCGGCGTGCGCGAGTTCACCAATGCCCAGACGGTGTGGCTGGATCGCAACTGATCTGGCGGCTTGCCCCCGCTGCCGAGCGGGGGCAAGAACTTCGAAACCGCGAGCGCGCTGCCGGCCGGTCAGCCCCTGCCGCGCCGAAGCGTCTCACTGGGCAGTTCGTGAAACAGCTGCCGATAGCTTTCGGAAAACCGCCCCAGGTGCCAGAACGACCAACGCATCGCCACCTCGGCAACGGTCGCGTCCCCCACCAGCAGGTCACGCCGCGCGCCGTTCAGACGACGCAGGCGCAACCACTGCGCCGGTGGCAGATTGGTGAAACCCTTGAAGGCTTGCTGCAACTGACGCACGGAAACACCGGCAACCTTGGCCAACTGCAGCAGATTGAGGGTTTCGTCGGGGCAGTCGGCGGCCCACTCGCTGACCCGACGCATGATCGCCCGTTCCTCGTCGCGCCGCCCCAACGCATCCCCCTGCAGATGCTGTCCGGCGTTGTCGAGGATGAACAGGCAGTCCTCCAGCAACTGCTCGCCCAACGCCCCGCCTTCCAGCGGGCAATCGGCCTGGCCCAAGCGGGTCAGCGTGGCGCTCAGCCAGTTGCCGAACAAAGCATTTTGCTGGCAGCTCAGTGGCACCATGAACAAGCCGCGCAGGCGTTCCAGGTCGAGGCCATGGCTGGCCAAAAACGGCTGCTCGAACACCACCGCCACCTCCTGGTAGTTCTCCGGGGTGATCCAGATATTGCGGCTGTCTTCGTTGAGTAGATAGAGGCTGTTTTCGCTGCGGTCGAAGCAGAACGCCAGGGCGCCGCTGGGCGCGCGAAAGAATTGCTCGACCCGGGTATTCAGGCGCTCCTCGTACACCTCCACGCCATCGAGGCCAAGCCAGCGCAACTGACCGTTGAAATGCCCGGGGGACATCTGCCGGTATTGCTGCTGCCAGCCAGGGGTGGCGCGGGTCTGTTCGGTCACATCGGTGGTGCGGTAATCCTGGACCTGCAAGGCGGTTGGCGTTGTCACGCGCTGTCCTAGATGCACTCTTTTGGTGCATTGCTTGTCGAAAAAAGTGGATAGATCGCCGCGTAGGCTGCGACCAAGATAGTCCTCAGCGTCACCTGTGGGAAGTGCCCTGCGGCGATGAACGCCTTGCGTCCCACCACAACTACCCAACCAAGAGGTTTGTATGAACGCCCCCTTCGATCAGCTGTCCACCTGGCTGAAAGAACACCGGATCACCGAAGTCGAATGCGTGATCAGCGACCTGACCGGCATCGCCCGCGGCAAGATCGCCCCGACCGCCAAGTTCCTCCACGAGCGCGGCATGCGCCTGCCGGAGAGCGTGCTGCTGCAGACCGTCACCGGCGACTACGTCGACGACGACATCTATTACAGCCTGCTCGACGCCGCCGACATCGACATGGTCTGCCGCCCCGATCCCACGGCGGTGTACCAGATCCCGTGGGCCATCGAACCGACCGCGATCGTCATCCACGACACCTTCGACAAGCAGGGCAACCCCATCGAGCTGTCGCCGCGCAACGTGCTGAAGAAGGTCCTCAAGCTGTATGCCGACAAGGGCTGGCAACCGATCGTCGCGCCGGAGATGGAGTTCTACCTGACCCAGCGCTGCGAAGACCCGGACTTGCCTTTGCAGGTGCCGCTGGGCCGCTCGGGTCGCGCCGAGAGTGGCCGCCAGTCATTCTCCATCGATGCCGCCAACGAATTCGACCCGTTGTTCGAGGACGTCTACGACTGGTGCGAAATCCAGGGCCTGGACCTGGACACGCTGATCCACGAGGACGGCCCGGCGCAAATGGAGATCAACTTCCGACACGGCGACGCCCTGGACCTGGCCGACCAGATCACCGTGTTCAAACGCACGATGCGCGAGGCGGCGCTCAAGCACAACGTCACCGCCACCTTCATGGCCAAGCCGATCACCGACGAGCCGGGCAGCGCCATGCACCTGCACCAGAGCGTGGTCGACATCGCCACCGGCAAGCCGATCTTCGCCAATGACGACGGCAGCATGAGCGAGCTGTTCCTGCACCATATCGGCGGCCTGCAAAAATACATTCCCAAGCTGCTGCCGATGTTCGCGCCGAACGTCAACTCGTTCCGTCGTTTCCTGCCCGACACCTCGGCGCCGGTGAACGTCGAGTGGGGCGAGGAAAACCGCACCGCCGGGCTGCGCGTGCCGACCTCCAGCCCCGAAGCGATGCGCGTGGAGAACCGCCTGCCGGGCGCCGACGCCAACCCCTACCTGGCCATCGCCGCGAGCCTGTTGTGCGGCTATATCGGCATGGTCGAAAAACTCGAGCCCAGCGCCCCGGTGCAGGGCCGCGCCTACGAGCGACGCAATCTGCGCCTGCCGATCACCATCGAAGATGCGCTGCAGCACATGGAAGACTGCGAAAAGGTCCAGCAGTACCTGGGGCAGCAATTCGTCCAGGGCTATGTTGCGGTCAAGCGTGCCGAGCATGAGAACTTCAAGCGCGTCATCAGCTCGTGGGAGCGGGAGTTCCTGCTGCTCAGCGTGTGATCCGCCTTGGGGGTACCGTGCCCCCCTTCACTGACAAGCCCGCTCCCACACCAGCAACACCATTGCTGTGGGAACCGGCTTGCCGGTGATGGGCTGCAAACCAGCCCCTACACCACCGAATTCGAAGAACAAGACCAACGAGGTGTCGACATGCGTTATCCGCAAGCTTTGATCCCCGCAACCTTCGCCCTGCTGTTCGGCGCCGCCGTCCAGGCCCAGCCGACGGTGAGCGTGTACAACTGGACCGACTACATCGGTGACACCACCCTGGCCGACTTCCAGGCCAGCAGCGGGATCAAGGTGGTCTATGACGTGTTCGATTCCAACGAAACCCTGGAGGGCAAGCTGCTGGCCGGGCGCACCGGCTACGACGTGGTCGTGCCCTCCAACCATTTCCTTGCGCGCCAGGCCCAGGCCGGCGCGTTCCTGCCGCTGGATCGCAGCAAGCTGCCGAACTGGCAGCACCTGGACCCGCAGCTGCTCAAGCAGCTGGAGCAGAACGACCCGGGCAACCAGTACGCCGTACCGTACCTCTGGGGCACCAATGGCATCGGCTATAACGTCGACAAGGTCAAGGCGGTGCTGGGCATCGACAAGATCGATTCCTGGGCGGTGCTGTTCGAAGCCGAGAACCTGAAAAAGCTCAAGCAGTGCGGCGTGGCGTTCATGGACTCGCCGGACGAACTGTTCCCGGCCATCCTCAACTACCTGGGCATGAACCCGCGCAGCGAGAAGGCCGACGACTACCGCAAGGCCGAGGCCCGCCTGCTGGAGCTGCGCCCCTATATCACCTACTTCCACTCCTCCAAGTACGTCTCGGACCTGGCCAATGGTGATGTCTGCATCGCCTTCGGCTATTCCGGCGACGTGCTGCAGGCCGCCCACCGCGCCGAGGAGGCTGGCAATGGTGTCAAGGTCGCCTACAGCATTCCCAAGGAAGGCAGCAACCTGTGGTTCGACCTGCTGGCCATCCCCAAGGACGCCAAGAACCCCGAGCAGGCCCTGGCCTTCATCAACTACCTGCTCGACCCCAAGGTGATCGCCAAGGTCAGCGCCACGGTCGGCTATGCCAACGCCAACCCGGATGCCAAGGCCGACATGGACCCGGCGCTGGTGAACAACCCCGAGATCTATCCGCCCCAGGACGTGCTGGACAACCTGTATGTTTCGACCATGCAGAGCCCCGCGATCCTGCGGCAGATGACCCGCTCCTGGAGCAAGATCAAGTCCAATCGCTGAGCCGAGCCCACCCATGCCACAGATGAACGAACACACCGCCTCCTATTACGCCGCCTCGGCGCGCCAGACGGCCACCTACCCGGCGCTCGACCAGGACCTGCAGGCCGATGTCTGCGTGGTCGGCGGTGGCCTGACTGGGGTCAACGCCGCCCTGGAACTGGCCGAGCGCGGCCTCTCGGTGATCCTGCTGGAAGCGCGCCGCATCGGCTGGGGCGCCAGCGGGCGCAACGGCGGCCAACTGATCCGCGGCATCGGCCATGACGTCTCCGGTTTCGCCCGCCACGTCGGCCAGGACGGCGTGCGCTACCTCCAGCAGGCCGGCATCGATTCGGTGGCCCTGGTGGCCAATCGCATCGAGCAGTACGGTATCGAATGCGACCTGCGCTGGGGCTTCTGCGAGCTGGCCAACACCCCCGCCCAGTTCGCCGCCTTCGAAGACGAGCAGCGCGACCTGGCCGAACTGGGTTATCGCCACGAAACCCGCCTGGTCAACCCCGATCGCATGCACGAGATCGTCGCCAGCGACCTGTACGCCGGCGGCCTGGTGGACATGGGCTCGGGCCACCTGCACCCGCTCGACCTGGTCCAGGGCGAGGCCCGCGCCGCCCTCGGCCTTGGCGTACGGATCTTCGAGCAAAGCCCGGTGCTGCGCATCGAGCATGGCCGAACGGTGACGCTGCACACTGCCCGGGGCAAGGTGCGCGCCCAGAGCCTGATCCTGGGTTGCAACGCTCATCTCGACGAACTGGAACCACGCCTGTGCGGCAAGGTGCTGCCGGCCGGCAGCTACGTGGTGGCCACCGAGCCCTTGCCCGAGTCCCTGGCGCGTACGCTGATCCCAAGGAACATGGCGCTGTGCGACCAGAAGGTGGGGCTGGACTACTACCGCCTGACCGCCGACCGCCGCCTGCTGTTCGGCGGCGCCTGCCACTATTCCGGGCGCGACCCCAAGGACATCGGCGCCTACATGCGGCCCAAGGTGCTCAAGGTGTTCCCGCAACTGGCCGAGGTGCGCCTGGACTACCAGTGGGGCGGCATGATCGGCATCACCGCCAACCGTTTCCCCCAGGTCGGCCGCCTCGGCCAGCACCCCAACGTGTTCTATGCCCAGGGCTATTCCGGGCATGGCCTGAACGTCACCCACTGGACCGCGAAGCTGCTCGCCGAGGCCATCGCCACCGAGCACAGCCAGGGGTTCGACGTGTTCAGCGCGGTGCCGCACCTGACCTTCCCCGGCGGCAAGGCACTGCGCTCGCCTCTGCTGGCGCTGGGCATGCTGTGGTACCGGTTGCGCGAGGCGCTGGGCTGACAACCCTGCTTCAGAGGATGGCCTGCAGCCCCTTGTCGGCAATGATGTTCAGTAGCTTCAAGGCGGGCCCTGCCGGGCGTGTTTCGCCCTGCTCCCACTTGCGTATCGTCGATGCGCTGGTGTGCAGGTGGAGGGCGAACACCGGTTGGCTGAAGTTCAGCGCTTCGCGCAGGTGGCGGATGTCCTGGGCGCTGAATGCCCGCACCGGGGCCGGACAGATCGCCTCGAAGTCGCGCAACGTGACCTTGCCGACGGCACCTTCCTGCTCGAGGTCCGAGAGGTCGACGCGTAGTGATTCAATGAGCTTGCTGGTCACAGTGGACCTCCATCAATACGCCACAACCCAATGCCTTGGCCAGGGCGTGGGGTGACAATTTCAGAAAGACCCTGCCGGCGAACTGAAGCGCTTTCTGCTCGGCCGGCGTGACATTGGCCATGTCGCTCTTGGCGAACCCATGAAGGAACACGTAGCGACTGCCGATGCGAGCCGACAGCGGTGTTCGGTAGCCTCCCCGCTTGCCGCTGCACAGGCCCGCAACACGTTTCTTGAACAGCAAGCAACCAAGGCTCGCGTCAACCAGCCCACTCTGCATTTCCAGGACAGCGCGGCAGCGCAGGTGGTCTGGTACGCACTCCTTGAGTTGCCAGCGGGCAAACTCCCTTCGCTTGTAGACATCCATGGCCGGCACTCCTAAACATACCCGTAAAGGGCATACTTTTCCAGCTTCAAAGACCAATGGATAGTCGGCGCACTCAGACAGCGCCGTAGGAAACGGCAACCGTCAACACCTGACCGCTGGCCTTCGGCCAACCACCTGCTAGCGTTGTTCTGGCCACTTCCCTCATGGACCTCGTCATCATGAAGCACCTGCCTCGCACCACCCTGCTGTGCGCTGCTCTGCTGGCCTTGGTTGCCTGCTCCAGCAACCGTGTCGATCCCAAGGACTATTCCGGTTTCCTGAAGGACTACAGTCGCCTGAAGCCCGCCGAGAGCGTCTCCGGCGCGCCAGTGATGCGCTGGATCGACCCGGACGTGAAGGCCAGCCAGTACACCCAGGTGTTCATCGAGCCGAGCCAGTTCTATCCCAAGCCACAGCCGACCAATGTGATCTCGGCGCAGACCCTGCAGGCGATCACCCGCTACTTCAACGAAGCCATGCGCCGCGAACTGGGCAGCGTGCTCACCCTGGTCAAGGAGCCTGGCCCGAACACCATCGTGGTGCGCCCGGCGATCACCGCGGTATCCACCAGCACCGAAGGCCTCAAGCCCTACGAGGTGATCCCGATCGCCCTGGTGGCCGCGGCGGTCAACACAGCCGCCGGCGGTCGCGACCAGGCCGTGGACATCGCCGTGGAGGCCGCTTTCCTCGATGGCGGCAGCCAGAACGTGCTGGCCCAGGTGGTGCGCAAGGGCAGCGGCAAGGCGCTGGAGAACGACACCACGCAACTGACCCTGAACGACGTCAAGCCGGTGCTTGATGGCTGGGCCAGCGACATGCGCCGCAGCTTCGTGGCGTTGCAGCAGAAGTCGAAGTGAGGCGGTCCGCCCTGTAGAGCTCATCGCGGGACAAGCCGGTTCTCACGGGGCGGGAGCCGGCTTGCAGACCTGGATGTCACCACTCGTCGGACATAATGCAAAAAGGCCATCACGGCATCTTTTGCCTGCTTAACTCAAGCGGGCTGCCAGGCAGGCGGCACCGCACCTCAGGGATGGCTGCACAAGCCGGCTGCCAACAGCCGCTCGCACCGGGCACGCCAGTACATCCGCCCGTCTACCTGCCTCTCCCCTTTTCCTCCGCCCGCCTGCGCAAGCGTTGGTTACGGTATTTCATTCATTGAATGCAACGGAGGCAATCATGTCTGTATCGCTGACCGCACCGTCGGAAGGCCTGTTCCCGGTGTCCTACCTCATTGGAACCAATGCTCCTGGCGCCCCGCGCCTGCAGCTCGACCTGTTGGTCTACACGCCAGATCGCAGCGTCAACGGCCACGCGCTGATCACCCAGACCACCAACCCACCGCTGGAGCTGGCGCTGGATGCCTGGGGCACCTACAGCTACCTCACCGTGCAACCGCCCAGCGAAGGCAAGATCCTGCTGACGGTGCGTGGCAACCAGGGCGGCCCGCACGCCAATTCGCCGGAGCAGTTCGAACTGCTCGCATTGCTCGACCTGGACTGGCAGAAAGGCACGGCCAGCTACCGTTACTACAACGGCCAGCGTTGGATCGAAGTGGACAACGT
Organism: Pseudomonas sp. P106(2024); assembly: GCF_057480815.1. Classification (NCBI taxonomy): domain Bacteria; kingdom Pseudomonadati; phylum Pseudomonadota; class Gammaproteobacteria; order Pseudomonadales; family Pseudomonadaceae; genus Pseudomonas; species Pseudomonas sp. P106(2024). The sequence goes on from NZ_JBLIYU010000002.1 coordinate 23,189, forward strand.
ACCCGTCGTGCTTGAACTCAAACGCATCCAGACACTGGCGAACGTCGACCTCACGACCGAACTGCACAACGCCACCCTGGAGGCAGTGATCGCCACCGGTGACGTCGCGCAACTCAAGCAACTGGCCAGCGGCGCCGTGGGCAAAGCCCTGGACCAAGCCCTCGCCTCGACCAAGAGCCCGGCCACCAAGGCCGCCAAGAAAGCCTGAGCAGACAAGGAGAATCAGCATGTCCTTCGGACTTTTTCATACCCGCCTGAATGTCAGCAACGGGCTGCTCGGCGCCCCTATCCTGACCCTCGACCTGCTGGTGAATACCGTGCAGAAGAAGGTCACCGGCAGGGCCTCCATCATCCAGACCACGCACCCGGTCCAGGTGTTCCAGGCCAAGGTGTGGGGCGGCTACAGCGAGCTGCCGTTCGCGCCCGCTGGTAGCCCGTCGATCGTCCTGCACCTGGATGGCAGCCCAAGCGGCCCGCTCAGCCAGATCGCCCAGACCTTCCATCTGCAGGGCCTGCTTGACCAGGGCTGGAACGCCGGCACCGCCAGCTACCGTTACTTCATCAACGGCCACTGGGTCGACCAGCATGGTCGCGTGCGCAAGGCGCCGGACATCACCCACCAGGACCAGCCGCAACCCGCGGAGCGCCTGAAGGCTGCGATCAAGCACCTGGAAAGCGTCTGACCTGAACGGATCGCGGGGCCAGCCCGCTCCCACCTGAATGCGTGGGAGCGGGCTGGCCCCGCGATCATCGGTCAGGCCATGAAGCTGTAAACGATCGCCGACAGCGTGATCAGCCCGATCACTACTACGAACACATTCGACAGCTTGCCCGAGTGCTGGCGCAACGCCGGTACCTTCTGCACCGCATACATCGGCATCAGGAACAGCAAGCAGGCGATCACCGGCCCACCCAGGCTCTCGATCAGCCCGAGGATGCTCGGGTTCAGGGTCGCCACCGCCCAGCAGGTCAGCAGCATGAACAACGCCGTGACGCGCTCCAGACGCTTGGCCGGCCAGGTCTTGCCGCGTCCGCGCAGGCTCTTGACGATCATGCCCTGGAAGCCCTCGCTGGCGCCGATGTAGTGGCCTAGGAACGACTTGGTGATCGCCACCAGCGCGATCAGCGGCGCGACGAAGGCAATCACCGGGGTCTGGAAGTGGTTGGCCAGGTACGACAGGATCGAAATGTTCTGCGCCTTGGCCGCGGCCAGGTCGCCCGGGCTCAGCGCCAGCACGCAGCTGAAGCAGAAGAACATCACCGTCAGCACCATCATCACGTGAGCGGTGGCCAGGGTGCGGCCGCTCTTGCGGTCGGCGTCAACACCATAACGGTGCTTCTGGTCGACGGCGAACGCCGAGATGATCGGCGAGTGGTTGAACGAGAACACCATCACCGGGATCGCCAGCCACAGGGTCAGCAGTAGCTTGGAGGCGCTGATGCCTTCGTTGGCCTGGGCGAAGAATGCGCCGTTCCAGTTGGGAATCAGGCTCAGGGCCAGCAACAGCAACGAGGCGACGAAGGGATACACCAGCAGGCTCATGGCCTTGACGATGATCTGCTGGCCGCAGCGCACCACGATCATCAACCCGCAGATCAGCAGCAAGGCCAGCAGCGCCCGTGGCGGCGCACCGATGTGCAGCTGGTGTTCGAAGAAGCTGGTCAGGGTGTTGGTCAGCGCCACGCTGTAGACCAGCAGAATCGGGAAGATCGCGAAGAAGTACAGCAAGGTGATGAGCTTGCCGGCACCGACGCCGAAGTGCTCCTCCACCACCTCGGTGATGTCCTCGTTGCCGCCCTTGCGCCCGGACAGCACGAAGCGAGTCAGCGCCCGGTGGGCGAAGAAGGTCATGGGGAACGCCAGCAGCGCCAGGATCAGCAGCGGCCAGAAACCGCCGACCCCGGCATTGATCGGCAGGAACAGGGTGCCGGCGCCGATCGCCGTGCCATACAGGCCCAGGGCCCAGGTGGTGTCGTGGCGGTTCCAGGTGGTCGAGCCGCTGGTCGAAGCCAGGGCAGCCGAATCCGCACGAACGCTCGCGGTGCTTTGTACATCAGTCATTGGGTATCGCCTTGTAGTTGTTTTTGTCGCAGGTACAGCGGGTGTTGCAGGTTCAATCAGGATTGTGGGAACAGCCCGCTCTCACGAAGCCGTCCCGCCCAGGAAAGCGCTTGTGTGTCAGCACTCGACGAACGCGACGGCCAGGCCGCCGCGGGAGGTTTCCTTGTAGTTGGCGTGCATGTCCGCGCCAGTGTCACGCATGGTGCGAATCACCCGATCGAGGGAGATGAAATGCTCGCCGTCACCGCGCAGGGCCATCTGCACGGCGTTGATTGCCTTCACCGCGGCGATCGCGTTGCGCTCGATGCAGGGGATCTGTACCAGCCCGCCAACCGGGTCGCAGGTCAGTCCGAGGTTGTGTTCAAGGGCGATCTCGGCCGCGTTCTCCAACTGCGGCGGCGTGGCACCAAGTACCTCGGCCAGGCCCGCGGCGGCCATCGAGCAGGCCGAGCCCACCTCGCCCTGGCAGCCCACTTCGGCACCGGAAATCGAGGCGTTCTTCTTGCACAGGATGCCCACCGCGGCGGCGGCCAGCAGGAACGCCACCACGTCGTCGTCACAGGCGCCGGGATTGAACTTCATGTAGTAGTGCAGCACCGCCGGAATGATCCCGGCCGCGCCGTTGGTGGGCGCGGTGACCATGCGCCCGCCGGCGGCGTTCTCTTCGTTGACCGCCAGGGCGAACAGGTTGACCCACTCCATGGCGCTGAGGGTCGAACCGATCACGTTGGGCTTGCCGACCTCCTGCAGGCTGCGGTGCAGGCGCGCCGCCCGGCGCTTGACCTTCAGCCCGCCCGGGAGGATGCCTTCGTTGCGCAGACCATTGTCGACGCACTCGCCCATGGCCGCCCAGATCTTCAGCAGGCCTTCGCGCACCTCGCTTTGCGGACGCCAGGCGCATTCGTTGGCCAGCATCAACTGGCTGACACTCAGGTTGTGGGCCTTGCACAGGGCCAGCAACTCGGCGCCGCTGGAGAATTCGTAAGGCAAGGCGACCTGGCTGGCACCGTCCTGCGGGGCGTCGATCTCGCTTGCCTCGACAATGAAGCCGCCACCCACGGAAAAGTAGGTCTGGCTGAACTGGCTGCCCTGCCCGTCGAAGCTCTCCAGGGTCATCGCGTTGGGGTGATAGGCCAGGCTCTCGTCGAGCAGGCGCATGTCACGGCTGTACTGGAACTCGATCGGCTGGCTGCCATCGAGCATCAGGCACTGCTCCTGCATCAGTTGGTCGATGCGTGGCTCGATACTGTGCGGGTCGATGCGGTCCGGCCACTGGCCCATCAACCCCAGCAGGCAGGCACGGTCCGTGGCGTGACCAACACCGGTGGCCGACAGCGAGCCGTAGAGACGCACCTCGACCCGCCGCACCTGGGCCAGCAGGCCGCGCTCACGCAAGGCCTGGGCGAAGGTCGCCGCCGCGCGCATGGGGCCGACGGTGTGGGAGCTGGATGGGCCGATGCCAATCTTGAAAAGGTCGAAAACACTGATAGCCATGCTAATGCCTGGCCGTGACAACCGTTTACGATGTGCCACGACTCTCTGGAAAATTTGAGCGGTATTGCCAAGTTGCGCGATACTGCCGCGCTCAGGCCAGCTTGACCAACGAAACTTCCTACATAAGCCTTTAGCAGGACTAAACAATGAAAGGCCCGCTCAACGGCCAGGTGTTCGTCTGGCTGCACGTGTTCTCCTGTGCGGCGCGGCACCTGTCGTTCACCCGCTGCGCCGAGGAGCTGCACATCACCCCCGGCGCGGTCAGCCAGCAGATGCGCCAGCTCGAGGAGCGCCTGGGCTTTCGCCTGTTCCTGCGCCGCGCCCGCGGCGTCGAGCTGTCGGCCGAAGGCCAGCGCCTGGCGCAGACCGTGGCCGAGGCCTACGGCAGCATCGAGGCCGAGCTGCTGCGCCTGGATGCCGGCGAAATCCGCGGCACCCTGCGCCTGCGCTCGATTCCGTCGTTCCTGGCCAAGTGGCTGACACCGCGCCTGCCGCGCTTCCAGCAGCGCTACCCGGATATCGAACTGCGCCTGGTGGCCGAGGACAGCAACCAGGCGTTGCACCCGGAAGACTTCGACCTGGCCATCGACCTCAACGACGGCAGCTACCCGGGCATGCTCTCCACCCCGCTGCTGGATGAGCAGATCTTCCCGGTCTGCTCACCTGCCCTGCTGCGCGGCCGCCCGCCCCTGCACGGGCCGGCGGACCTGGCTCACTACCCGCTGCTGCACGACATCACCGCCTGGCGTGGCAGCTCGGAGTACGCCGAATGGGAGTTCTACCTTGACGGTATCGGCGCTGGCGGGCTGGATGTGCGTCGTGGGCACACCTTCAACCGCAACCACCTGACCATCGAAGCGGCCATTGCCGGTGTCGGCGTGGCCATCGCCCGACGCACCCTGCTCAACGACGAGCTGGAGCGCGGCGCGCTGATCGTGCCGTTCGGGGTGCCGATCGCCAACCACAAGCGCTATGTACTGCTGTATCCGCCGGGCGGGCTGAGCCAGCCTGGCGCGCGGGCGGTGCATGACTGGTTGGTGGAAGAAGCGTTGGGATTCCGCGCCCTGCATCCCTTGGCACTCCCGGGGTAATCGTCGACACGCGACAAATGCCAATGATTTTCATTGAGGTTTTCCCCTTCTGATTCGGAATCCCTAGTGAATGCCTTCACTCACTTGCGAATCGAAAGGACTCCAGCATGTCGCAACAGCGTGTCAGCCCGGTGCAGCAGCCGGCTGTGCCCCACTTCGACCTCAATCGCACCTTCACCGCCGTGCACATGGCCTTGCTCCTCGGCTTGGGCGGCGTGTCCATGGGCGTGACCGCGGCGCAGACCGTGGAGCAGGCCGAGGCAGTGGAAAAGACCCGACAGGGCCAGACCAATGGCAGCCTGGAGCTGACCGAGACCCGGGTCGAGGGCAACCTCGACGCCCCGAGCGCATTGCCCCCCGCCTATGCCGGCGGCCAGGTGGCCTCGGGCGGACGGGTCGGCCTGTTGGGCAACAAGGACTTCATGGAGACGCCGTTCAGCACCATCAGCTACACCGACCAATACATCCAGGACACCCAGGCGCAGACCATCACCGACGTGATTGCCGCGACCGATCCCGCCGTGTTCAGCAACGGCCTGAAGGGTACCTACAGCGAGAACTACTCGATCCGTGGCTTCAACTCCAACATCAGCGATGTGAGCATCGGCGGCCTGTACGGCATGGCGCCCTACTACCGGATCTCGCCGGAGATGTACGAGCGCATCGAAGTGCTCAAAGGGCCCTCCGCCCTGCTCAACGGCATGCCGCCGGGCGGCTCGGTGGCCGGCAGCATCAACCTGGTGCCCAAGCGCGCGGGTGCCGAATCTTTGACGCGGATCACCACCACCTACATGTCCGACGCACAGTTCGGCGGTCACCTCGACGTCGGCCGCCGCTTCGGTGAGCAGCAGCAGTTCGGCGTGCGCTTCAACAGCGTCTATCGCGACGGTGATGCAGCAACCGACCATCAGCGGATGAAGGCCGAGCTCAATGCCCTGGGCCTCGACTGGCGCGGCGAGCGGGCGCGCCTGTCCGCCGACCTTTACGAAAGCGAGGACCGGGTCAGGGGCCAGAACCGCGGCATCGGCCTGGCCGCGGGCGTGCCGGTGCCCAGGCCGCCTAAGTCCGAGACCCTGCTCAACCCGGACTGGGGCTTCGTCCAGACCCGCGACAAGGGCGTGATCGTGCGCGGCGAATATGACCTCAGCGACAACCTCACGGCCTATGCCGCGGCCGGCACCAGCAAGACCGACTATGCCTACAGCGGCACCATGCTCGCCGAAGTGTTCAACACCGCCGGGGATATGGAGACGAACATGGGCCAGTTGAAGATCGACCTGAAGAAGACCTCGGGAGAAGCCGGCGTGCGCGGCCATTTCGACACCTTCGGCGTGGGCCATCAGTGGTCGCTCAACGCCACGCACTACTCCGACAAGCAACGCGACTATGGCCGGCGCAACGTCCCGGGGGCCGAGTGGATCAACAATATCTACCACCCGGTCTGGGGACCGGAGGCCGCCAGGAGCTACCCGGCCATCGCCCATACCGAGTCGCGCCTGAGCAGCTACGGAGTGGCCGACACCCTGTCGTTCCTCGACGAGCGCCTGCAATTCACCCTGGGCGTGCGCCGCCAGCAGGTGCTGAGCGACAGTTTCAACGTCAGCACCGGCGTGCACACCACGCACTACAACGAAAGCGCCACGACGCCGGCAGCGGCGGTGCTGATCAAGCTCACCGACGAAGTGTCGCTGTACGCCAACTACATCGAAGGCCTGAGCAAGGGTGCCATCGCCCCGATTACCGCGCCCAACGCAGGGCAGGTGTTCGCCCCCTACAAGTCCAAGCAGAGGGAAGTCGGCATCAAGCTCGACCTCGGCGACTTCGCCCACACCCTGAGCCTTTACCAGATCGAACGCCCCAGCAGCTTCACTGACCCGGTGACCAAAGTGTTCTCCTTCGGTGGCGAACAACGTAATCGCGGCCTCGAATGGAGCTTCTTCGGTACCCCGCTGACCGATGTCCGCCTGATGGGCGGCGTGGCTCGCCTGGACCCCAAGGTGACCAAGGCCGAGAATCCCGCCGAGGAAGGCAAGACCGCCACCGGCCAGCCGAAACTGCAGGGCAAGCTGGGTGTGGAATGGGACACCCCGCTGCTCGATGGCCTGACCCTGACCGCCAATGCCACCGCCGTATCGAAGCAGTACATCAGCGACGATAACAGCCAGTCGATCCCCGGCTACACGATATATGACGTCGGTGCCCGCTACCGGTTGCAGGTGGCCGACCATCCTGTGACCTTCCGTGGCACGGTGGAGAACGTGACCAACAAGGCCTACTGGGGCATGCCGCTGCTCACCAGCCTGGGGCTGGGGGCGCCACGCACGGTGCAGGTCTCCGCCAGCATCGACTTCTGATCCTAGTCAGCCTTGCCCACCGGCATCGGCTGCCCCGCCAGGACACTGGCGGGCGTGACCACCTGCCCGAGGTCGATATGGCGAAAGTCCGGCTTGGCCCCCAACCGCGCATTGAAGCGCACATTGAAGGTAAACGGGTCATCCGTCGGCATGTCCAGCGAACGGCCGTAGAGCGCGCTCACGGCCGTGCCGTCATAGCCCATCAGCTTGAGCAGCGTGGGGAACAGGTTGTAATGGCTGGAGGCGTTGCGGTTGGCCGGCAGGTGAGCCTGCCAGTCCAGCGTGCGCAGGCCCTCGCCCTGGATCACCACCAACGGCACCAGGCCTTCTTCGGGTACCGGATCGCTGTCGCAATGGGTGTTCAGGCCGGGGTTGCCGCGCTCATGCAAATCCTGGCCGTGATCTGAGGTATAGAGCACCACGGCCTGGCTGAGGTCGCCCTGGGCGAACAGCCGGCGGAAGAACTCGCCGACATTCCACAACACGGTGTTCTGGTAGGCATTGCGGTACAGCACCCAGTCCTGGGCCCGGCCATCGAAGCCATCGCGGGTGCCGGTGTCGGCGATATCGACGTAGCGCCCCCGTGGCAAGGCCGGCTGATACTTGAGGAAGTCGTCCGGGTACTTGTCGTGCACCGGGAAGTGGGCGCCGACCTTGTTCACCACGATCAGCTGCGGCTTGCCGTCCTTGAGCAGCGCCACCAGCCGCTCCAGCGCCGCCATGTCGCGTTGCACCACGGGGGTGTCGTCAAACTGGATGAACTGGTCGATATCGCGCTTCTCGGTCTCGGTCATCAGGTTCTGCAGGTTGCCGCCCGTGCGCTGGCCATCGATGTACACCGTTCCCAGGCCCGCGCGTTTGGCGTACTGCCAGATCGACGGCTGGGTCGAGTTGATGCGCAGGTAATCACCGCGGGTGCCACCGTAGCGCAGGGTGACGTTGGTGTCGGCGCTGCAGTTGGCGATGGACGCGGCATAGCCGAAGTTGACGATGGAAACGCCCGGCTGGGCCTGGGCCAGGTGGCTGGTGACCCCGGCCGGAGTGTTCAGGTCCAGGTAGTTACCCGAGATGCTCTCGTCGATCAGCAGCACGATATCCCGCGCCATCGCCGGCCCCGACTGGGCCAGACTCACTGGCTGGCGCGGCCCGACATGGTCGTGCAGGGTCTCGTAGCCGAACAGGCTCAGGTAGGCCAGCGGCGTGTACATCACCGGCAGACCCCGTGCGCCCTCGCCGGCGCGCACGAACAGGATGGCGATCAGTACCAGCAGGCCCAGCACCGGCGCCACGGGTGGCAACAACCTTGGCAACCACGGGGTCGGCCCCGGACGCAAGCCAAGGCCAAACAGCAGCAACAGCGCTCGCGCCGCGGCCAGGGTAATTGCGTAGTGGTATTGCTGCAGGGCCTCCTGGACGAAAGCGCCGGCATAGACCATGGACACGAATGCGCTATAGGTCAGATAGGCGTCGGTGATGCGGTTATAAGCGTCGAGAAAGATCGCGCTGATTGTAAACGCCAGCGCCAGCGCCCAGCGCAACCAGCCGGGGCGGGTGAACGCCGTCAGCAGCAGGGCCAGCGCCAACATCGCGAACACCCCCAGGTACAGCACAAGGGGCAGGCCAATACCCAGCGCTTCTATGCGTTCGCGGTAATAGGCATGAAAGCTGGCCAGATAGACGAGCAACAGCAAGAGCTTGATCCATCCGCGCATGTTTCGGCCACTCCAGTCATGGAAATCTTCTCAAACCGTAGCAGCTGTGAAACAAACCACAACGCAAAAAAGTCAAAATTCCGACGACATACCGACACCGGAATCTGGCACCTAACGCAAGTTGCTGTTGATTCTCTCTATCGCCTGAAACCCGCTTATTCCGCTGCATTGAACCGTTCATCGGTTCATCGAACGGCCAATTGCCACTAGCTATGCGCGCTAACACACGGATTGGCAACGGGTTGGTGGCAGATCGCCCGTTTCACCAGGGTCTGTAAATTCGACGAAACATGCCATTGCTTTGACGCAATTCCACCGGGCTGAGCTATACCCAATTCACACCACTGTTTCATCTCCCTTACTCATCCATACGAGGCACCGCGCATGGACGTGAGCGTTTTTGGCACCGGTTATGTCGGACTGGTACAGGCAGCAGCCCTGGCGGACGTCGGTCACAGGGTCCTGTGCGTGGATGTCGATACCCACAAGATCAACCAGTTGCGCCAGGGCGTGCCGCCGATCAGCGAGCCGGGTCTGTCGGACCTGCTCGAGGACAACATCAGGGAAGGCCGCCTGCTGTTCAGCACCCAGGCCAGCGACGCGGTCAGCCACGCCGAGCTGATCTTCATCGCCGTCGGCACGCCGCCCGACGAGGACGGCTCGGCCGACCTCAGCCACGTGCTCAACGTCACCCGGCAGATCGCCGCGCTGATGGAGACCGACCATACCCTGATCATCAAGTCCACCGTGCCGGTGGGCACCGCCGATCAGGTCATGGCCCTGGCCCGCGACGAACTGCAGCGCCTGGGCAAAAGCCAGTTGCACGCGCGCGTGGTGTCCAACCCCGAGTTCCTCAAGGAAGGCAGCGCCCTGGCAGACTGCATGCGCCCGGACCGGATCATCGTCGGCACCCTCGACGAAGTGGCCCATGAGCAGCTGGCGGAACTGTACGCGCCGTTCTGCCGCAACCACGAAAAACTGATGTTCATGGACAACCGTAGCGCCGAGCTGACCAAGTACGCCGCCAACGCCATGCTCGCCACCCGCATCAGTTTCATGAACGAGCTGGCCAACCTCAGCGAACACCTGGGCGCCGATATCGAGGCGGTGCGGCGCGGCATCGGCTCCGACCCGCGCATCGGCTACCACTTCATCTATCCGGGCTGCGGTTTCGGCGGTTCATGCTTCCCCAAGGACATCAAGGCCCTGCTACACACCGCTGCCCACAGCGGCATGCCGTTGCGTCTGCTGCAAAGCGTCCACGAGGTCAACGATCAACAGCGGCGCATCCTGTTCGCCAAGCTCAAGCAGCGCCTGGCTGGCCTGGCCGGTAAATCCATTGCCCTGTGGGGCCTGGCCTTCAAGCCCAACACCGACGACATGCGCGAGGCCCCCAGCCGTTACCTGATGGAAGCCCTGTGGGCCGAAGGCGCCACGGTGCGCGCCTACGACCCCGAGGCCATGGATGAATGCCGGCGCCTGTACGGCTACCGGGACGACCTGCAACTGTGCGCCACCCGCGACGACACCTTGCAGGACGCCGACGCCCTGGTGATCTGCACCGAGTGGAAGAACTTCCGCGTGGTCGATTTTTCGATGCTGGCCAGCAAGCTGCGCGAGCGGGTGATCGTCGATGGCCGCAACCTGTACAACCCCGAGCAGGTCGCCGCCCACGGCCTGCACTACAGCGGCATCGGCCTGCGCCAAATCGCCCCGCAGGCGGACGCGCCATGAAGGTGCTGGTGACCGGCGCGGCCGGTTTCATCGGCGCCCACACCTGCCGCCAGCTGCTGCTCGAGGGGCACCAGGTGGTGGGCCTGGACAACTTCAACGACTACTACGAGCCGGCGCTCAAGCACGCCCGCGTGCACTGGGTACGGCAGACTGTCGGCGACTTTCCGCTGCACTGCCTGGACCTGGGCGACCGCGACGGCATGGCCCGGCTGTTCGCCAGCGAGCGCCCGGAGGTGGTGGTGCACCTGGCGGCCCAGGCCGGCGTGCGCTACTCGCTGCAGAACCCTCAGGCCTACCTGGACAGCAACCTGGCCGGTTTTCTCAACATTCTCGAAGGTTGCCGCCGCCACCCGGTCAAGCACCTGCTGTACGCCTCCTCCAGCTCGGTCTATGGGGCCAACCAGCAGACGCCCTATCGGGTGGAGGACCCAGTGGACCACCCGCTGTCGCTGTATGCCGCCACCAAGAAGGCCAACGAGGCCATGGCCCACAGCTACAGCCACCTTTATGGCATTCCCTGCAGCGGCCTGCGCTTCTTCACCGTGTACGGCCCCTGGGGCCGCCCGGACATGTCGCCGATGCAGTTCGCCAAGGCGATCAGCGAAGGCCGGCCGATCCAGCTGTTCAACCATGGCCGTCACCAGCGCGACTTCACCTACATCGACGACATCGTCGAAAGCCTGGTGCGGCTGATCCCCCTGCCCCCGGTCGCCGACCCGCAGTGGGACGCGTTCGCCCCGGACCCGGCCAGCAGCCACGCGCCCTGGCGCCTGTACAACATCGGCGGGCAGCGCCCGGTGGAGCTGCTCGACTACCTGGCCCTACTGGAAAAACACCTGCAGCGCAACGCGGTGATCGAGCTGCTGCCGCTGCAGCCAGGCGATGTGCTGGCCACCTGCGCCGACGCCAGCGCGCTGGCCAGGGTCACCGGTTTCACCCCACAGATAGGCCTTGATGAAGGGCTCGGGCGCTTTGTCGCCTGGTTCAAGAGCTACCACTCGCCCGCCGCCAGCGAAGCGGCGCCCCTGGGCGAGCAGCCAGATAAACGGAGGGCGGTATGACAGGGCAACCCAAGAGCGCGCAACTGCAGGCGCTGTATCAGGACAAACGCATGGATCCGGCGCACCGCCAGCGCATCGATGCCGCCATCCACATGCAGGGTCGTGGCTGGATCACCGGTCGCGCCGGAGGCCGGCCCTGGACGCTGTCGCGCACCAACCGCGTGCTGTCGTGCCTGGCCGCGCTGACCCTGCTGCTGCTGCTGTCGCCGGTGTTCCTGGCGCTGGCGCTGCTGATCAAGCTATCCAGCAAGGGTCCGGTGTTCTTCGTGCAGAAACGCACCGGCTACCGTGGCCGCGCCTTCGGCATGTACAAGTTCCGCACCATGGTGGCCAACGCCGAGGCGCTCAAGGACTCGCTGCGCCACCTGAACAAGCACGGCGCCGAATCCATCGATTTCAAGATCGACAAGGACCCGCGCATCACCTCGGTGGGCGGCTGGCTGCGGCGCAGCAGCCTGGACGAGCTGCCCAACCTGATCAACGTGGTCACCGGTGACATGCGCCTGGTCGGCCCGCGCCCCACATCGTTCAACGCCTACCGCTACCACGACAACCACCTGGCGCGGCTGTCGATCTACCCGGGCATGACCGGCCTGTGGCAGATCTCCGGGCGCAGCAACATCGACTTCGACCAACGCGTAGAGCTGGACCTGAGCTACATCAACGAACAGAGCCTGATGCTGGACCTGAAGATCCTGCTCAAGACCCCGTTCAAAGTCTTCACTGGCCACGGAGCAAGCTGAGATGGACGGTTCATCCTCGAGAAGCCTGACGATCGCTACCCCAAGCGAGACCAACCTGACCGCCACCGTGCTCGACCTCGACCAGCGCACCCTGCTGCTGACCGCGGCCAACACCGGCAGCGGCACCAGCACCAGCGCCCTGGCCTTCGCCAGCCAACTGGCATTGATGAGCGCGGGCAACGTGCTGCTGATCGACGCCAGCCTCAGCCCCGGCGGCCTCAGCCAGCAACTGGGCCTGGGCAAGCTGCGCGGCTACAGCGACCTGCTGTTCAACCAGGACACCCCGCCGCTGGCCCAGGACTGCATCGTGCGCCTGTCCGACCAGCCGTTCGACGTGCTGCCGGTGGGCACCTGGAAACGCGGCCGCGACCGCCTCGACCACGAGCAGTTGCGCGTACTGCTGCACCAGCTGAGCAACCAGTACCGCTTCGTGGTGATCGACGGCGAAGCCATCTACGCCAGTGCCGACAGCCTGGTGATCGGCACCCTGGTCGACGGAGTGATCCTGGTGGTATGCGCCGAGGAGACCCGCTGGGAGGTCGCCCAGGCGGCCAGCCAGCGCCTGACCCAGGCCGGCGCGCGATTGATCGGCAGCGTGTTCAACAAACGCAAGTACTACATGCCCAAGTGGCTGTACGAAAATCTCTGAGAGGCCGCACAGGATGAACGCCATGAGATACCCATCGATAGCCCTGTGCGTGCTGGCCCTGGCCGGCTGCGCCAGCCAGGAAGACCGCCAGATGCCGGTGCAGATCCTCACCGCGCCACCGGCCGAGAGCCAGGCCACCGAGGTCGCCCGCCGCGAACAGGTATTGCGCCCGCAGGACGTGCTGGAGGTGATCTTCCATGTCAGCAACCGCTCGGCCGGGGTCTACCGCATCCAGTCCGGTGACACCCTGGACCTCAACTTCATGGCCGCCAGCGGTCTGAACGGCAACCAACTGGTGCAGCCTGACGGCACCATCACCCTGCCCAGCACCAACGCCGCGGTGCGCGTCGAGGGCATGACCCCCGGCGAGGCCGAGAGCGCCATCCGCCAGGCCTACCAGGACAAGCGGGTGTTCAAGCCCAACCGTGACCAGGTCACCGTGCGGGTGATCAGCCCGATGACCGACGAGGTCAACCTGAAGAACGCCCTCAACCACCCCGGCACCGGCATGAGCCGCGACATCACCGTGGGCAACGACGGCCGCGCCACTTTCCCGGAAATTGGCTCGGTGCCGCTGCAGGGCATGACCGTCAACCAGCTGCGTGACTACCTCAACGAGCGCTACGCCACACTGCCCGGGCGCATGAGCGTGGACGTACTGCTCAAGTCCACCGCCGCCAACGAGATCTACGTACTCGGTGAAGTCGGCCAACCCGGCGCCTTCCAGATCCGCCGCCCGGTATCGGTGCTCGAGGCCCTGACCCTGGCCCGCGGCCCGACCCTCAAGGCCAAGCTCGGTTCGGTGGTGATCATGCGCCGTGAAGGCAACACCGTGCACGCGGTCAACTACGACGTCGACCAGGCGCTGTCCGGCGGCAGCCAGAAGCTCGCCTACCTGCAGCCAGAGGACATGCTCTACGTGCCCAAGACCAAGCTGGCCAGCGCCGCCGAGCTGTCCCGGCAACTGGCCGACGTGGTGCTGTTCCAGGGCTTCGGTTTCAGCTTCAGCTACCGCGTCGACAACAAAGAAAGCAACGACTGACCGGGGGACGGACCATGACCACGCAACCCAAAGAAAACTATGTGCATGAGTTCTTCCGCATCTTCTTTGCCAACCGCCAGTTGGTGAAACGGGTGTTCCTGGTGTTCGCGGTGATCGCCGTGCTGTTGCCGCTGGTGCTCAAGCAGAGCTACGACATCACCGCCGAAGTCATCGTGCAGTCCAAGAAGCTTTCGCAGAGCGACACCACCTCGGCGCTCAGCCAGCAGGCCGATCAGTTCATCCCGCCGTCGCTGGCCGACATGGAGACCGAGAGCAACATCCTGCGCTCGCCGACCCTGATCCGCCAGACCATCGGCGAGCTGCGCAAGGAAGGCCATTACCCGGACGAGCCCGGCCTGCTGCGCCGTACCGTGCTCGACCCGCTGCGCCACGCGGTGCTCGACCCGCTGCACCGGCTGTTCGGCAACACCGTCGCCGATGACCGCGACACCCAGCTCGACACCCTCACCGACCAGGCGGTCAAGGACCTCAAGGTCGAGACCCTGCCCGGCTCCAACGTGATCTCCATCACCTACGGCGCCAACGATCCGAAGCTGGGCACGCTGTTCGTCAGCCGCCTGCTGGAAAACTTCCTGACCAACCGCCAGGACCTGCAGTCCAACGAATTGCCCGAAGCGTTCTACGAGCAGAAGAAACTGCACTACCAGGCACGGCTGGGCGACCTGGAAAGCCAGCGCCTGGGGCTGCTGACCGCCATCGGCTCGTCGGACCCCAAGGAAGAGATCACCTTCCGCCTCAATGCCATCAACACCGAGGAGCAGGCGCTCAACCTGCAACGTGACCGCCAGTTGCAGAACCAGAAGTGGCTCGACTACCTGCAAAGCAGCCTGGCCGCGGCCAACAAGGCGAAGATGGCCGACTACGCCTTCCCCTACACCTTCACCACCACGGTCGACAACATCGCCTTCGAGGACCGCGAGATCAAGCAACTCGGTGAGCAACTGACCACTCAGTTGGCCCGCTACAACGGCGACGCCACGGTGTTCCAGCCGAGCTCCGACCAGATGGTCATGGCCCGCCAGCAGATCGCCCAGTTGCGCGCGCAGTTCCTCAAGATCGTCGAGAACCGCATCCGTGAGCGCCAGCAGGACCTGGCGGTGACCCAGCAGGTGATCGAGCAGAAGACCCAGCGCATCGCCGACTACAGCAAGCGCATCCTCCAGCTGCGCGAGACCCAGAGCAAGACCCGCCAGCTGGATACCGAGATCGATGCCCTGCACAAGGCCTTCTCCACCTATGCCCAGCGTTACGAGGAAAGCCGCGGCCAGGGCCTGCTCGACGGCAGCCAGTCCAACGCGCGGATCCTCAGCGCCCCCTATGAACCTACCGCGGCAAGCTTCCCGAAACCTGGCCTGATCATTCCGTTCGGCCTGATCACCGGCCTGCTGCTGGCGATCGCCGTGGTCTACGTCAGGGAGTTCTTCGACCACCGCTTCAAGCATCCGGCGCAGATCAGCCACGAGCTGGGCCTGCCGGTGCTGCTGGTGATCAACGACCAGGCCCCGGCGCTGCCCAACCCGCACAAAAGCTGGTCGCTGCCACGCCTGTGGCACTGGGTGCGCAATTGAACGCCGCGCTGCACGCCGGCCGGCCGATCCTGCACCTGCTCGGCAGTGGCGGATTCTACGGCGCCGAGCGCATGCTCCTGGACCACTGCCAGGCCACCCCCGGCCAGCATCGGGTGCTGTTCCTCGATGCCCCGGCGGAGCTGGTGGCGCGCTTTCGCGAAGCCGGTGTCGAGTGCGACACCTGCCAGGGGCTGGGGGCGGTGCTCAAGGTACTCGGCGCGCAGCGCGGGCAACGTCCGTTGGTGAACAGCCACAACTTCAAGGGCCAGCTGTTCGGCTGGATCGGCGCCACCCTGTGGCGCCTGCCGATGGTCAGTACCCAGCATGGTTTCACCCCGCGCAGCCGCAAGCAGCGCTTCTATACCTGGCTAAGCCTGCAACTGTGCCGCACGCCGACGGTGGACACGGTGGTGTGCGTGGCCGAGAGCATCGCCCGCATCCATCGCGATGCCGGCGTACCCGAGGCCAAGTTGCGGGTGATTCCCAACGGGTTGCCCGAGCACCAGGAGGTTGACCTGACCGCAGGCGTGGGAGCGGGCTTGCCCCGCGATGGCGATGCCGAACACAACAGTGAATCGCGGGGCAAGCCTGCTCCCACGTCTGCTCCTCGCCAAGGCGATAGAAAACCCTGGCTCGCCGCCTATGTCGGCCGCCTGTCGAGCGAAAAAGGCCCCGACCTGTTCCTCGACACCCTGATCCCGGTGTGCCAGCGCCACCCACAGGTCCATGCCGTGATGCTCGGCGAAGGCCCCGAGCGCGACACCCTGCAGGCCCGCATCGACGCCGCCGGCCTCACCGCGCGCATCACCCTGCCGGGCTTCCAGCGCGACATGCGCGCCTGGATGAAGCGCCTGGACGCCCTGGTCATCAGCTCGCGCACCGAAGGCACGCCGATGATCCTGCTCGAGGCCATGCAGGATGGCGTGCCGGTGGTGGCCTTCGGCGTCGGCGGCATCCCCGATGTCATCGAGCACGGTCGCAACGGCCTGCTGGCCGCGCCCATGGCCAGCACCGAGCTCGGCGCGCACCTCGAGGCCCTGCTGCAGGATCCTGCGCAGGCCACCGAGCTGGTCGCCGGCGCCCGCCGCACGCAACGCGAACGCTACCACCTGCCGACCCTGGCACAACGCTGGGCCCTGGTTTACCGGGGCACGGCCGAGGAGGTTGTCGCATGATCATTCCCCTGTCGCTGGTGGCCCTGGTGGCCCTGCTGAGCCTGGGGCTGCTGGCCAGCCCCTACCCGTTCCTGGCCCCCGGCGGCGTGATCGGCCTGGCCGGCGTGCTGGTGCTGTACCGCAAGCCCGCCTGGGGCCTGCTGGTGATCGCCACCCTGGTGCCGCTGGAGGGCCTGCTCAAGGACGGCCTGGTGTCCGGCGCCAAGCTGGTGGGCATCGGCCTGGTGCTGATCCTCAGCCTGCAACTGGCGGTGCGCCAGTTGCCCGGGGAGCGCCTGCGCAGCAACCAGTGGCGCCTGCTGCTGCCGTTCATGGCCCTGTACCTGCTGAGCCTGTGGACTAGCGACGACCTGGCCCTGTCGGGCGGACACCTGCGCGAGCTGCTGGTGGGCCTGGTGGTGTTCGTCATCACCCTGCTGGTCGGCCGCGACCTCAACCTGCCGATGCTGGCCCGGCTGATCACCGTCAGCGTGTGCGTGACCTGCCTGTTCGCGATCTTCTCCACCAAGTACCAGGAGCAGGGCCGCGCCTCGGCCATGCTCGATCCCAACGCCTTCGCCCTGCTGATCACCATCGCCATGCCGCAGGGGTTGTGGCTGGCGATCAAGGCCCGGCAGATCCCGGTCAAGCTGTTCTGGGCCGGCTGCTGCCTGTTGCTGCTGGTGGGCATGACCAAGACCGAATCGCGCTCGGGGCTGGTGGTGCTGCTGATCAGCCTGGGCATGATGCTGTACAACTACCGTGAACAACTGACCTGCATCCGTCCGCGCCACCTGGGCTTCGCCATGCTCGGCCTGGCCATCGTCCTGCCCCTGGGCGTGGCCCTGATGCCGGCAGGCTACGCCGACCGCATTCAGTCGCTGATGCTGCTCAAGTCGGGGGTCAACGCGCACCAGGACGAATCGCTGGGTCGGCGCGCCTCCTACCTGGTGGTGGGCAAGGAAATGATCAGCCACAGCCCGCTGCTCGGCACCGGGCCCGGCACCTTCCCGCTGCATTACGCCGACACCGGCTTCTCCAAGGCCTTCGCCCCGGTCAACAGCAAGACCACCGACCTCTACCGCCGCGCCCACAACACCTACCTGGAGCTGTTCAGCGAGGTCGGCCTGCCGGCGGGCCTGCTGTTCGTCGGCATGATCGCCCTGGCCTTGCGCAACTTCTGGCGGGCCCGCGCCGCCTTCCGCGCCGCCGGCGACCCAGACCGCGCCGACCTGATGACCCACCTGACCATGAGCATGCTGGCCATCGGCCTGTTCCTGATGTTCCTCAGCGCCCCCAGCCACAAGTACCTGTGGCTGATGTTGGCACTGTCCAGCGTGCTGCTGGGCCAGGCCCGTGAACAACAGCCGGTGGAGGTGGCCCGATGAGCCGGGTGAGCATCGTCATCCCGATGTTCAACGAGGCCCGCCATATCGGCCGCACCCTAGATGCCGCCCGGCGCTCGGCCAGCGCGGCGGGCCTGGCCTGCGAGCTGATCGTGGTGGACAACGGCTCCAGTGACGACGGCCCGCGGATCGCCCGCGAGCACGGTGCCCAGGTGCTGAGCCTGCCCCGTGTGGCCATCGGCGCCCTGCGCAACGCCGGCGTAGCCGCCAGCCACGGCGAATGGCTGGCCTTCCTCGACGCCGACATCGAGGTGCCCGAGCACTGGCTCGACCTGCTGCTGGACCTGCAGCGCCGCGGCGAAGGCGATGTCTTCGCCCTCGACTGCGACACCCCGCGCCAAGCCCCGTGGTTCGCCCAGGCCTGGCAACGGCGTACCCTGCGCACCGGGCAGACGGTGCAGGACTGCACCTGGCTGCCCACCCCCAACCTGCTGATGCGCCGCAGCTGGTTCGACCAGGTCGGCGGTTTCGACGAGCGCCTGCGCACTGGCGAAGACAAGGATTTCACCCTGCGCCTGCATGAATCCGGCGCGCGCCTGCGCGTACTGCGCCAGCCCGCGGTGCTGCACTGGGGCTACGAGGCCAACTGGCGTGAATGGCTGGGCAAGGAAATGTGGCGCCAGGGCAGCCACCTGCAACTGCTGCGCAGCCATGGCGTCAGCCTGCGCCTGCTGCGCTTCCCGCTGCTTTCGGTGGGGGCCTGGGTACTGGATGCCATAGCCCTGTCGGCCCTGCTCGACGGTTTCCCCCATGTGGCCCTGTTCTTCCTGCTGGTCAGCGCACTGCCCGCGCTGTTCCTGAGCCTGCGCCAGAGCCGCCGGCACCATGACCCGCTGCTCACCTTGCAACTCTGGGGCTTGCACTGGCTGCGCCTGCACCTGGCCGGCGCGGCGTTCATCCTCAGCCTGTTCAACCGCACCGCAAGGAGGCCCGCCCGTGGCTGAGTTCATCTTCTGGCTATGCCTGTTGCTGCCGTTGTATGCCTGGTTCGGCTATCCGCTGCTGCTGACCCTGGCCGCGCCGTTCTTCGCCCGGCGCACGCATTCGCCGTTGCCGGCGCAGCGGGTGAGCGTGGTGATCGCCGCGCATAACGAAGAGCGGCATATCGAAGCCAAGCTCGCCAGCGTGCTCGGCCAGGACTACCCGGCCGCCGAACTGCAGGTAGTGGTGGCCAGCGACGGCTCCAGCGACCGCACCGTGGCGCTGGCCCGGGCCCTGGGCGACTCACGGGTGCAGGTGCTGGACCTGCCGCGGCTGGGCAAGGCCGGAGCGCTGAACAGTGCGGTGCAGGTGTGCACGGGCGACCTGCTGGTGTTCACCGACGCCGACAACCAATGGTCGACCGACACCCTCGGCCTGCTGCTGGCGCCGTTCGCCGACGCGCAGGTCGGCGGTACCGCCGGGCACATGATCATCCCCGACCCGGGCAAGGGCCTGAGCATCGGCGACAGCCTGTACCGCCACTACGAAGCCTGGGTGCGCAAGGTGGAGAACCGCACCGGCTGCATGGTCTCGGCCGACGGTGCCCTGCTGGCCTTGCGCCGGACGCTGTATCAACCGATTCCCAAGCAGGTCAACGACGACTTTTTCATCAGCACCTGCGCCCCGGCCGCGGGGTTGCGCATCGTCTACGTGCCCGAGGCGGTGGTACTGGACCAGGGCGTGGACGAGGCCGACAAGCAGTTCCGTCGCCGCCAGCGGGTCACCGTCGGTGGCCTGTTGAGCCTGGCCGCGCGCCGCGAACTGCTCAATCCGGCTCGCCACGGCCTGTACGCCATCGCCCTGATCAGCCACAAGCTGGTCCGCCGCCTGGCCCCGGTACTGCTGTTGCCGCTGCTCTTGGCCAACCTGTGGCTGGCCATCGAACCCGGTTTCTACCGCCTGACCCTGGCCCTGCAGCTGCTCGGCTATGCCGCCGCCATCGCCGGCCTGCTCGACGCCCGCCGCCGGTTGCCACGCCCGTTCCGCCTGGCCGCCTTCGTGCTGGTCACCCTCGCCGGCATGAGCGTGGGCCTGTGGCAGTTCCTGCGCGGGCACAGCTACAGCCAATGGAACCCCGACCAGAATCGATGAGCGACGGACATGCCGATCAAGACTCAAATCAAGCAGGCCAGTGGCTGGTTCTATTTCAAGTCGCCGCGCGGGCGCGCCGAGCTGCGCGGCGCCGGGGTGATCCTCATGCTGCACCGGGTGCTGGCCGATGACGCCAGCGCCGCCCTGCCCCATCGCAACGAGCTGTGCGTTGGCCCCCGGGCCTTCGAAGGGCTGCTGCGCTGGCTGCACCGCCATTTCGACTGCGTCAGCCTCATGGACCTGCTCAAGAGCCACGAGCAGCCCCGCGGCGATACCCGCCCCAAGGTGGCCCTGACCTTCGACGACGGCTGGCGCGACAATGCCGTCAACGCCTTCCCGTTGCTGCAGCGCCACCAGGTGCCGGCGAGCATCTTCCTGTCCACCGACTACATCGGCAGCCGCCAGCGCTTCTGGTGGGAGAGCGTCGGCGAGACCCTTTGGGGCAGCCATGGCGAGGACGCCCGCCGGCAACTGATCGAACGCCTGCGCAAGCTTGGCCGGCCATTGCCGGCGGCCTACTTCATGCACGAACACAGCAAGGCCCGCAGCCTGGTGCTGGCGCGCTACCTGCAGACCCTCAAGAGCCTCAGCCCCCAGGCCCTGCATGTGCTGACCGACGCCTGCCCGCCGGAGTCGCTGCCCCAGGCCATGGACTGGCAGCAGGTGCGCGCCCTGGAGGACTCCGGCCTGGTGCGTTTCGGCCCCCACGGCGCCAGCCATGCCCTGCTGCCCTACCTGGACGATCACCGCCTCAACGAAGAGCTGCAACGCAGCCACGCCGCGCTCAACGAAGGCTGCCGCGAACCGCTGCCGGTGTACTGCTACCCCAATGGCGACCATGACGAACGCGTGCGCGCGCGGGTCGCCGCGCACCGCTACCCCTACGCCCTGAGCACCCGCCCGGGCATCTGCCAGGGCCACGACGACCCGCTGGCGCTGCCGCG
The DNA here is from genome assembly GCF_057480815.1 of Pseudomonas sp. P106(2024). NCBI lineage: Bacteria > Pseudomonadati > Pseudomonadota > Gammaproteobacteria > Pseudomonadales > Pseudomonadaceae > Pseudomonas > Pseudomonas sp. P106(2024). Next base: position 44,297 of record NZ_JBLIYU010000002.1, read on the forward strand.
CATCGGCGTGAGCCAGCGCAATGCCAGCCGTCCTTCGCTGCTGGCCTGGCGCATCAGCCGCGGAGAACGCTGATGAACCGCAACAGCTACCTGCGCCACCTGGCGCTGAGCATGGGCACCAAGCTTGCGATGATCGCTCTGCGCCTGCTGCGCAACGTGCTGCTGGCGCGCATCCTCGGGCCCAGCGAGCGCGGCCTGTTCGCCCTGCTCAGCACCCTGCCCGACCTGATCAGCGCCGCCACCAGCGGCGGCCTGAACAGCGCGGTGGGCTACCAGGCGGCCAAGCAGCGCGACATGGGCCTGCTGCTGACCCAGGTGCTGGTCTACGGTTGCCTGCTGGCCGGGTTGTTGACCCTGGTCTGCGTGTTCCTGGTGCGCGAATTGGGCACCAATCTGGAAATTACCGTGCAATTGGGCCTGCTGGCCTGGCTGTTGCTGCTGGCGGTGCCGATGACCGTGCTCAAGAGCGGTCTGCTGACCCTGCACAACGCCAGCGGCGGTGTCGGCGCCTTCAACGCCCTGCGCCTGACCGAATCGCTGGCGCCGCTGCTGCTGTTTCTCGGGCTGTTCTGGATGTGGCGCGACGAGGCCCTGGAAGCCGCGCTGATCAGTTGGCTGTGCGGCATCGCCCTGGTGCTGGTGCTGGGCCTGTGGTGGCTGCGCCGCCAGCACCCACTGGCCCTGCGCTGGGATCGCGGCGGGCAGCGCGAGCTGCTGAGCTACAGCGCCAAGAGCCACCCCGACCTATTGTTCCAGCAGGTGATCCTGCGCTCGGACTACCTGTTCATCGGCGCCATGCTCGGCAGCACCGCCCTGGGCCACTACGCCATGGCCAGCGCCGCCGCCGAACTGCTGCTGATCGTCCCCGAAGCGGTGACCACGCCGCTGATGAAGCGCCTGCTGCAGCAGGACGCCGGCATGGAGCGCCTGACCCCCCTGGCGCTGCGCCTCACGGCCACGGTGATGCTCGGCGCCTGCCTGAGCATGGCGCTGATCGGCCAGTGGCTGATCGTCACCCTGTTCGGCGCTGACTATGCGCCGGCCTATCCGGCGCTGCTGGCCTTGCTGCCGGGCCTGCTCGGCCTGTGCTACGCCAGCATCCTGCGCCTGGACCTGCTGGGCAAGAACCGTCCCGGCACGGTGTCGCTGCTGATGGGCGCGGGCGCCGCGCTGAACCTGGTGCTCAACGTGGCGCTGATTCCGACCTGGGGGATCGTCGGCGCGGCGGCGGCCTCATCCATTGCCTACCTGGCAGTCACCGTGGCCATGCTGGTGCTGTATTGCCGCCTCAGCGGCGTGCCGCTGGGCCAGACCCTGATCATCCTGCCCGCCGACCTGGCGCCGCTGCGCCAGATGCTGCAACGGAGGGCGGCATGAAAGCCCTGCTGCTGTGCTCCACGCTGTTGGCGCAGACAGCGCTCGCCGCGCCCGTGCAATGGGGCGAGATCCGCGATGGCAGCCTGTACCTGCTGCCGGCCCGCGCCGACGAGCTGCGCATCCAGTGGCGTCCGGCCTGGCAGGCCGACGCCAACCCGGAGCGCCTGTACCTGCTGGATGGACAGGGCCGGCTGGCCGGCGAGCGGCGCATTGACGCCACGCAGGTGCGCGGCGAGCAGCGCTGGCCGCTGACACCGGCTGGCGGCGCCTATCGCCTGGAAGTGCCCGGCTACAGCTTTCGCGACTACCGTATACAGCACGACGCCAGCACCCGTGCACTGTTCGCTCCGTCCAAGGTGCACTTCAGCGCCGAGGTCGGGCCGGGTGTCGAGCTGTACTTCCGGGTCAAGGCCGGCGAACGGGCGGTGCTGGCCGGCAAGCACCATGGCGGCGTCCACGGGCTGTTCGCCGAACGCCTCGGCGACGGCCGCCGCGTGCAGTTGCCGCTCAAGCCCTACCGTGCCTACTGGCGCTTCGACCAGTTGCCACTGCCGGTCAGTACCCGCGACGAGACCTGGCGCCTGGGCCTGCAGGGCAGCGGCAAGGCGGCATTCTGGCTCGACGGCACCACCAATCTGTTCGCCCAGCGTACTGACGACCTGGGCGACCTGCCCCAGCAACCAGGCCAGGTGCGCCTGGCCCTGGGCAGCAAAGTACTCGGCCCCACGCCGAGGCTAGGGGTGGCCCTGCCTTATGTGCTGCCGCCGGCCTCGAGCTTTGCCGCCCTGGATGCCCTGCGCCCCCAGGCCGCCGGTTTCTACAGCTTCGTCGACGTGCTGCAACGGCAACCCGATTTCGAGAACACTTGGCGCAAGCTCTACCAGGAACGTTTCGGCATCCTCCAGGACATCACCCTGCTGGCCGGCAGCGCCCGGGTCGCCGACCTGCGCAGCGACCGCACCAGCAGCGATGGCCTTGACGCCTGGCTCGAGGCGACCAAGGCCCTGGGCGGCAAAGGCACCCACTACCTGGCCTTTGCCGACGAGCCCAACCTCAACTATCGCGACTACGCCAGCTACCGCGACTTCTTCCAGGCCATGGTCAGGCGCGTGCGCGAATACCCCGGCGCCCGCGAGGCCGGCGTGCGCATCGCCATGCCGGCTTCCTCGCGCCTGCTCGGCGGCCCCTTCACCGACGATGGCAAGCAACGCCGTGGCATCGACTGGGCACGGCGCCTGCTCGCCGAACAGGGCGCGCAGATCGACGCCCTGGCCTGGCACGAATGGATGGTCCGCGACCTGCTCGCCACCCGCAGCTACCGTGACAGCGTGCGCCAGGCCGCCGAGCTGGTCGGCCTGGACGGCCAGGGCCGGCCGCGCAAGGCGCTGCTGCTGGACCAGACCAACCTGTCCAGCGGCTCGAGCCTTAGCCCCTACGAGCAGAACACCCACTACGCCGGCCTGTGGTGGACGTCGGTGGTGATCAATGCCGCCGGTGATGGCTTGCTCGACATGCTCAACTGGTTCCATGTCGCCGACGAGCCCGAATGGCCCAAGGGCATGCTGCGCGATGCCGGCGACCAGCGCTACGAACTCAAGCCGGTGGGCCTGGCCCAGCAGTTCATCCAACGCCACTGGCTGGACCAGGTGCTGGCCCTGGACAACGACGCTTTCGAGGTCGACGCCCTGGCCATGGCCCGTCAGCACCAGCGCAGCCTGTTGGGAGTGAACAAAGCCGAGCGCCTGCAACAGGTGGCGCTCACCTTGGGCGACTGCCCATCCGGCCAGCTCGAACTGTTCGGCCCCGACAACCAGAGCCGCCGCGCCAGCTTCAGCTGCGCCGATGGCCAGGTCCGTTTTCAACTGCCAGGGCAGACCGTGTTCGCCCTGACCTGGAGCGCGTCATGAGACGCATCTCGCTCAGCCATGCCCAGGAGGCACCATGACTGCATTTACCAAGATCCAGGACCGCATCAAGCGCAAGGGACTGCGTGACACCCTCGGTAGCGCCTTCCGGCACTACGTCTTCTACCATTGGGAACTGCTGTGGATGGAGCGCGACCTGGACAGCCCGGTACCGCCGCACCGGCTCAAGCCCTACGGCACCTTGCGCGTCGAAAGCATCACCGTGCATAACGTGCAGGCCTTCGCCCGCCATTTCGGCGACCGGGTCGAGACCATGCGCGAACTGGCCGCCGAGGGCCACACCGGGTTGATGTTCCTCGACGACGAAAACGACGCCGTGGCGTTCATCTGGGGCAGCAACCGCCACTACCACGACCGCCACTACTACGGGTGCTGGTTCCCGGTCGGGCCAGGCGAGTTCTTCGAGTTCGGCGGCGAGCTGATCCGCAAGTACTGGGGCACCGAACTGTCGGTGGACCTGCAGCTGGCATTGTGGAAGGCCATGGCCGCCCAGGGCTGCACCAAGGTGGTGGACGTGTGCGAACAGCACAACATCCCGGCGCTCAAGCTGCACCTGCGCATGGGCTACCAGGAACAAAAACGGATCACGAACGTGTACTGCCTGTTCGGCCGCTGGAGGCTCTACCGCGAGAGCCGCTACACCACCTCGCGCCTGGAACCGCTGCGCAAGCCTGAGGTCCCGGCCTCATCGGCCTCGGCGGGCTGAATTTATGACCCTGCAGCTCAGCTGGTGCGCCTCGCTGCGCAGCGACGACTTCCCCGCCGCCGACTACGAGGCGCTGCGCAGGCGCCTGCCCGGCAGCACGCCGTTCAACCACCTCGGCTGGCTGTGCGCCGCCGAGGCCGCCCTGCTGCCCGGCCAGCAGCTCGGCGTGCTGCTCGGCTACCAGGACCAACGCCTGTGCCTGTGCCTGCCCCTGGTCCGCGCCCGGGAGCCCTTCGGCCCGCTGTTCGCCCCGGTGGTGCGCCACCTGGGCTATCCGCTGAACGACCGTATCGCCCTGCTCATCGACCTGCCGGCGCTATACGCCGACCAAGTCCTGCAGGCCATCCGCAAGCACCTGCCCCATGCCCTGCTGCAACTGAACGAGGTGCCCGACAACGCCGAGCACGAAGGCTGGCTGCGCCAGTGGGCCAGTGCCAGTTCCACCTGGCAGCAGCGCCTGACCTGCCGCGTGCCGGTGCACCGCATCAACGAACAGGATCGCCAGGAGGTCAGCGGCGACCCGCGCTACAAACTGCGCCGCGCACGCAAACGGATCAAGGCCTGTGGCGCCAGCGTGCGTCGGGTCACGGCCAGCGCCGAGAACATGAGTGAGCTGCTCGACGCCATCAGCGCCGTCGAGGCCGCAAGCTGGAAAGGCGACGACGAGGTTGGTATCTTCTCCGGCCCCCTGCGCCGCCAGTGGATGTACCAAGCCTTCACCGCGCTGGCTGGCGAAGGCCTGGTTTGCCTGGTGCTGCTGGAGCTGGACGGGCGCTGCATCAGCTACCGCCTGGGCCTGGTGGAGCGCGGCCGGGTCTACGACTACAACCTCGCTTTCATGCCCGAACACCGTGACTTGGGCAGCGGCCGCGTGCTGCTGGAGGAGTGGATCCACTGGGGCCTGGACGCGGACTGGAAATGGATCGACGCCTCGCGGGTCAGCCTGGACAACTCCAGCCACCAGCTGCACGAACGCATGACCGGCCAGCTCGACCAGTGGCGCCTGAGCAGCTACAGCTGGCGGCCCGACGGCGTGCTGCTGGGCCTGGCGCAGCGCTGCTGGCGCTGGCTCAAGCCGCGCCTGCGCAGACGCTCGCCGCGCTACGAAGCCGATGTTGTCGCCCCCACCCCGCCACAGGAGCGCCCGGATGCCATCCCAGGTCATAGTCAACGCTGACGATTTCGGCCTCAGTGCCCACACCAACGCGGTCATCCTGCACGCCTTCCAGGCCGGGCTGATCAGCTCGGCCACGGCCATGGCCAACATGCCAGCCTTTGCCGCCGCCTGCGCGCTGGCCCAGCAGCCACTGCTCAAGGGGCGTATCGGGCTGCACTTCAACCTCACCTACGGCCGGCCGCTGAGCCAGGCGATCCTTGCCGAGCCACGCTTCTGCACGCCCCACGGCGAGTTCGACCTGCGCCTGAAGCAACGCACCCTGCGTCTGTCGCGCCGGGAACGTGCCGCGGTGGAAGCGGAACTCGAGGCCCAGTGGAAACACTGCCTGGACCATGGCCTGATGCCCAGTCACCTGGACTCGCACCAGCACGTGCACAACATCTGGCCGGTGGGCACCGTCGTCGCCCGCTTCGCCCGCGACCAGGGCGTGCCGGTACGCTTGGCGCGCAACCTCGGGCACAACATCGGACCGGCCAAGCGTGCGTTCAAGACCCTGCTCAACTGGCGCCTGCGTCAGCTCGCCGGGAGCACCGCCGACTTCGTCTGCACCCCGGCCGACCTCAAGGCCGGCCTGGCCCCCGCGCATGGCGTGCTGGAGCTGGTGGCCCACCCCAGCGCGCTGGGCGGGCATGACTTCGGCGATGCCTACCTGGCCAGCGGCGAGTCGCTGCTGGCACTGGTCGAGCAGCGCCTGGGGCAGGTGCCACGGGTGGGGTATGCGAGCCTGGGCGTAGACGAAGCAAGCTAACGCCCCGGTGGGCGATGCCGCCGTTCGTGGTTGTCGGCCAGCCAGCGGCGCAGCGCCTCGGCCGGCATCGGCCGCCCGAGCAGGAAGCCCTGGCCCTGGTCGCAACCGGCATGGCGCAGGAAATCGTATTGCTCCTGGGTTTCGATGCCTTCGGCGGTGATGCGAAAACCCAGGGCATGGCCCAGGTCGATGATCGCCCTGGCGATGGCCACCGCGTCGTCGTCCCCGGGCAGATCCTTGATGAAGGCACGGTCGATCTTCAGATGATCGATCGGCAGCGCGCGCAGATAGGCCAGCGACGAATAGCCCGTGCCGAAGTCGTCCACCGCCGTGGCCACGCCCATGGCCTGCAACTGCGCCAGCACCGCGCAGGCCTGCTGCTGGCTTTCCATCAGCAGGCTCTCGGTGATCTCCACCTCCAGCAGGTTGGCCGGCAGGCCATGGCGTTCCAGTGCCGAGGCCAGGCTGGTGACATAGTCGCTGCGTTCGATCTGCAGGGCTGCGACGTTGATCGCCAACGGTCCGGGCAGGCCATCGCCGGCACGCCATTCGGCCAGCTGCGCGCAGGCCAGCTCCAGCACCCGCTCACCGAGCGGAATGATCAGCCCGGTGCGCTCGGCCAGGGGTATGAACTCCCCTGGCGAGACCAGGCCATGCTCAGGGTCACGCCAGCGCAGCAGGGCCTCGACGCCCTCCAGTTGGCCGCTGAACAGATCGACCTTGGGCTGGTACCACAGCTCGAATTCGTTGTGTTCCAGGGCCCGGCGCAAGTTGCGCTCCAGCTCCAGGCGCTGCTGCAGGCGCTCGGTCATGTCCGGGTGATAGGGACGCCAGGCATCGCGCCCGGCTTCCTTGGCCACGTACATGGCAGTGTCGGCATGGCGCAACAGGCTGTCGGCGTCCTCGCCATGCTGCGGACACCAGGCCAGGCCGATGCTGCCGGTGACCAGGGCGGCATTGCCGTTCAGGTCGAACGGCCGCTGCAGGCAGCGCAGCAAGGCACGGACCTGGTGGTTCACCTGGCCCTGGGCACCTTGCAGCATGAACACGAACTCGTCACCGCCCAGACGGCAGAGGCGGTCCTGGCTGTCCAGCTCCTGCAAGAAGCGCGCGGTCGCCTGCTGCAGCAACAGGTCGCCCATCGGATGGCCGAGGCTGTCATTGACCTGCTTGAAGCCGTCGATATCGAGCATCAGCACCGCCAGCCCATGCCCCTGCAGGATCGCCGTACCCAACTGCTGCTGGAACAAAATCCGGTTAGGCAGCCCGGTGATGGTGTCGTAGTGGGCCAGGCGCTCGAGCTGGGCCTGGTAGCGCTGCAGCTCGCGGTTGCGCTGTTCGAGCAACCGCTGCTTGCGGTTGAGCTGGGCGACGAACAGGCTGAACAGCCCCGTGCAGCTCAGGGCGAACAGGAACAGCGGCGAGCCGAACAGGTCCAGCCCCGACCAGCCGCCCCGAGGCACGGCCACCAATTGCCAGGCACCGCCCGGCACCGCCACGGTCATCATCACCTGCGGCGCCTCGAACAACCGTGGATCGCCCCAGATCAGCGCACCTTCGGCGCCCTTGCCGTCGCTGCCACGCACGGCCAGCTCGAACTCGGTGTCCAGGCGCAGCCCCGCGGACAGCAGCAGGCGGTCGATATCGGCGACGATCGACACATTGCCCCAATAAAACCGCACACCCCGCTTGCCGGTGACGAACACCGGGCGCCGGTAGATCAACGCCCGACCGCCCTGGTACAGCTGCAGGGGACCGGCCAGCACCGGCTGGGCATGGTCGCGGGCCGATCGCACCATCGGGAACTGGTCCGGCAGCTGGCGGTAATCCAGCCCGATCAGCCGCTCGTTGCCCGCCATCGGGTAAACATCTCGGATGACATCCCCCGGGGCCAGGGCGATATGACGCATGTAGGGCACAGCGCGCAGGGCATCACGGGCCATGCCGTGGAAGTGCGCCTCACTGATGCCGCCATCGGCGGTGATCAGCTGGGCGATACCCTCGGCTTGGCCAAACGCCGCGCCCAGCTGGGCTTCCAGCGCGCCACGCAGGCCCGCCAGCCGGGCGGCGAGGTTGCCCAGCTGCTCAGTGCGCTCGCGCTGTGCATCCAGATGCCCCAGGGCGACCGAGAGGCCGATCCCCACCAGGGCGAGGCCGACCGGCAGCAGGCGATTGAGCGATTGGCGCAACGTCCCTACTGGCGCTGGCGTGGGTTCTTGAGAGTGCTGGGGAGTGATCATAGGCAGGCGATGGCAGTCGATTACGCATTTATCGGCGCTGCGCGGCCAATATTGAGGTTCGTTTTGCCGGTACAACCATGTACCACCGGCAGCTCCGTCACGGCTGCTCTGATGTGCGCTTTGCAAGGAGCCACAGATGACAGCGAATATCCCCCACTCACACCATGCCCTTGTGCAACGCCAGCTGCCCGTCTGGGTCCGGGAGGCCAGCGCAGGGCACTGGCAGCAACTGAGCGACGCCATCCTGCCGGCGCAGGGCCTGCCCGGCGCCGAGGCGGCCTGGTTCGCCAATGCCGCGCCGCACCTGCGCGAAGCGGTCCAGACCAGCCAGGTACGCCTGATGCGGGCGCAACGCGCGATGGCACGGCACCTGCGCGGTTTAAAGAACATCAACGAATTCGCCGAGCCCCTGCTCACCGAACGCTTGCGCACGCAACACGGACTCAGTGCGCCACTGCGTAGTACATCACTGGTCTGGGTGAAGCACCTCTACAGCTTCCAGGTCTACCTCACCCACCACGAACACCGCAGCCTGCTCGAAGCCGCCTTGCACAATTTCAGCGACACCGTGACCTTCAGCCGCGACAGCGCCCTCGCCCTGGACAGCGACTGGCATGTCAGCCAGACCGTGATCACGGGCAAGACGACCCTGGGCGACAGCGAGACCGAAGTCGACATCGACCTGCCTTCGGAGCAGATCCGCATCAAGCCCCTGGCACTGACACCCGAAGTGTTCGCCAGAACCTGTCGCGATTTGGACCTCGGGCAGGCTTACCAGGATCACCTCGATACCGCCTTCGCCGCGTCCGGCGTGCGCCCGGCGGCGCTGCGCGTTCACCAGGACAGCCTGCGTCTGGCGGCTGACCTGGCGCGAGTCCGCAACCGCCTCAGTGGTGCGGGATGGGATACGCTGCAGACCTTGCCGGAAAATGGCGAAGCATTGCCCTGCAGCCAACTGAGCCTGTTCGGCATCACCCTGCACGAGGCGACCCTGATCGATACCGGTACTTCAGGCATCGTGTTGTACCTGCCGGGACAGACAGACAGCCTGCGCGCCTTCGACAACCTCGAAGCGCTGCATAGCCAGTTGCGCAGCGACTTGCAGCAGGAGCCGTTTCGCCAGGGTTTCATGGTTTATGTGCCAAGCGAGCAGCAGGGCCAGTTCGCCAGCCGCCTGCGCCAGAATGCCGGTGGCGACCTGCATTTGCGCCCCCTGCCCATCGCCGCAGACCTGTTCGACTTCCTCCACGACGACCACGTGGCACGCCTGAAGCACGAAGCCCGGCAACTGGCCGTGCCTACCGCGCAGGCCGACGAACAGGCGCTCAAGACGCGCAAGGCCCTCTGGGCCAGCGCCGGTCTCGACATGCTGATGATTGCCGGCATGTTCGTCCCCGCCTTGGGCACGGTCATGACCGCGGTGATTGCCTACCAACTGCTCGATGAAGCCTACGAAGGTTATGAGTCCTGGCAGGTCGGTGACCGCGCGCAGGCCATGGCCCACCTCAGGTCGGTAGGCCTGAACCTGGCGCTGATCGGCGGGCTGCATCTGGCCGGCAAGGCCATGTCACGCCTCGCCAGCAGTTCACTGATGGAAAGCCTCGAACCCGTCACCCTCGAAGACGGCAGCCAGCGCCTGCGGCGCGTCGATCAGCGTGACGAGAGCATCCTGAAGAACGCCCTGAAGGGGCTGTATCTCCCCGAGCAAGCCAGCCTGCTGAGCGAGCGCCTGATCATCAACGCGATGCCACAGCTGCCTGGTTGGCCGGAGCAACTGCGCCTGGAACTGCGGGCCGCGTCCCCCCAAGGCCCGCTGTTGCTTGTCGCCGGTGGCCAGGACACCAGTCGTGTCTGTACCGTGCTCAAGTCAGCCGAGGGCTACGAAGCCTACCTTGGCGAACGACCAGCCCCTCTACAACAAGACCACGATCTCTGCCGTGCGGTCGTGCAGGCGCTGTCTCCCAACGACCGTGCAGCCCTGGGTCTGACGAGCACCAATGGCGATGGGTTGCGCCAACAGATCAACGACCTGGCCCGCTCGGACCCTGCCATGGTCCGACGTCTACTGACAGACTCGGCGCCAGGTTGGGGCAACCGCGGCCAGTTGCGCGGCGGCATGGACGAGCCTGCGCCACCCGCTCGGCGTATCGATGTCGGCACGTTCTGGCGCCGCTACCGAGCGCTCTACCCCGAGTCCGCCGATTTCCAGGTCAACGAGCAACTGAGTCAATGGTTCGAGGCTGGCCTGGATCCCATGCAGCAACTCACCGAACTGGAGCAGCAACTGCTGGCGTTCCGTGCCCGGGTACGTGCCTGGGCAGGTGAGAGTCCGCTGCGCCAGGCTGCCGCGCGCAGGCTGATGAGCAACTGGCAACGGATATCGGAATACTCACAGGAAGAAGGCCAGCTCATCCACATGATCAACCTGGCCGACCTGGGCCTGACCAACGATGACCTCGCCTCGCTGGCGCTGCCTGACCGCTTCACCCATATCCAGCGGATCGACCTGGCCGCGAACCCCGCCTTGAGCGAACTGCCCGCAGAGTTCCTCGAACGGTTTCCCCAGTTGCAACGCCTGCACCTGACAAACTGCGGCTTCGAGCAGATCCCTGCGGTCGCCATGCCACACACATTGGAATGGCTTGATATGCAAGGCAACAGCATCCTCTGGAACGACGCCAACCAGGTTGCTCTGGATCGCCTCGACAATCTTCGCCTGCTGGACCTGTCGCACAATCCACTGGCCCGCAGTCCTGACCTGAGCCGGCAGAATGCGCTGGACATGCTCAACCTCAACAGTTGCGAGCTCACCGACTGGCCCCCCGGCATCCGTAGCGATGACGATTGGCGCCCCGTCGTGTTCGATCTACGGGACAACCGCTTTACCCAGTTGCCGGACAACCTGCAATTGTCTCGGATCGCGGCCCAGGCGCTGTGGCTGGAGAGCGCCGAACTCAGCGAACGCGTCACCCAGCAGATCCAATCCTACTACGAGCGAAATAACATCGATCTGCTGGTGGCCGACGCCGATTATGAAGAGATGCTGGCAGACACCGATGTCGACGACTGGACTATCTGGAACGATCTGCCCCTGCAGTATCGTCGTGAACTGCGTGGACTGCAGGACTTGCCGGACTACACTCAGCCGCGGCTGTGGCGGCGCCTGCGCACGTTCGCCGACCCGCGGGCCATGGATTATGGCTTGTCGATCGGCGCGATGAGGCTGCTGGACGACGAGGTGTTCCCGCCGCCTTTCGAGGAATGACCGCCAGCGGCTGCGCCAGGCTGGCAATTTTCAGCCGGTCGGCGCATGCTCGCAAGCTGAAGCGTTTCATCATCCGGATTTGAGAGGTGCAGTACCCATGGACCGTCTGCTCGATTCGCTGTTTCCCGCCCCCGAGGACATCCCCGAAGCCTGGCGCCTGGGCGCGCCGCTGGAGCAACGCGACTACCTGGTGGGTGGCGAGCTGCGCCGCTGGGACGGCCCGCTGGCCACCGTGCGCAGTCCGGTATGGCTCAAGGAAGGCGACAGCAAACGCCAGGTGATCCTCGGCAGCGCCCCGCTGCTGGATGCCGACACCGCGCTCACCGCCCTCGACGCAGCTGTGGCCGCCTACGACAAGGGCCGCGGCGCCTGGCCGAACATGCGCGTGGCCGAGCGCATTCAGCATGTCGAAGCCTTCCTGGCGCGCATGCGCGAGCAGCGCGCGGCGGTGGTCAAGCTGCTGATGTGGGAGATCGGCAAGAACCTCAAGGACTCGGAAAAGGAGTTCGACCGCACCTGCGACTACATCGTCGACACCATCGACGCGCTCAAGGACCTCGACCGCCGCTCCAGCCGCTTCGAGCTCGAACAGGGCACCCTGGGGCAGATCCGCCGGGCGCCGCTGGGCGTGGCGCTGTGCATGGGCCCGTACAACTACCCGCTCAACGAGACCTTCACCACGCTGATCCCGGCGCTGATCATGGGCAACACCGTGGTGTTCAAGCCGGCCAAGTTCGGCGTGCTGCTGATCCGTCCGTTGCTCGAGGCCTTCCGCGACAGCTTCCCGCCGGGGGTGATCAACGTCATCTACGGGCGCGGCCGCGAAACCGTCAGCGCGTTGATGGCCAGCGGCAAGGTCGACGTGTTCGCCTTCATCGGCACCCACAAGGCCGCCAGCGACCTGAAGAAACTCCACCCGCGCCCGCACCGCCTGCGCGCGGCCCTGGGCCTGGACGCCAAGAACCCCGGCATCGTCCTGCCCCAGGTCGACCTGGACAACGCCGTCGAGGAGGCCGTTACTGGCGCCCTGTCGTTCAACGGCCAGCGCTGCACGGCGTTGAAGATCCTCTTCGTGCACGAGGACGTGGTCGATGCCTTCCTCGACAAGTTCCAGCGCAAGCTCGCCGCACTCAAACCGGGCATGCCCTGGGAGCCGGGCGTTGCACTGACGCCGCTGCCGGAACCGGGCAAGGTCGACTACCTCGACGGCCTGGTGGCGGACGCCACCGCCAAGGGCGCGCGAGTGCTCAACGAAGGCGGCGGGCAGAGTCGAGGTTCGTTCTTCTACCCCGCCCTGCTCTACCCGGTCAGCCAGGACATGCGTGTCTACCACGAGGAACAGTTCGGCCCGGTGGTGCCGGTGGTGCCCTACCGCGACCTGCAGACGGTGATCGACTACGTGCTCGACTCCGACTACGGCCAGCAACTGAGCCTGTTCGGCAACGACCCCGAGACCGTCGGCGCCCTGGTCGACACCTTCGCCAACCAGGTCGGCCGGATCAACCTCAACGCCCAGTGCCAGCGCGGGCCGGACACCTATCCGTTCAACGGCCGCAAGAACAGCGCCGAGGGGACCTTGTCGGTGCATGATGCGCTGCGGGTGTTTTCCATCCGTACCCTGGTGGCGACCAAGTTCCAGGAAGCGAACAAGGAGCTGATCAGCGAGATCATCCGTAACCGGCAGTCGAGCTTCCTGACGACTGATTACATTTTCTAAAGCTTCACGCACTTCCCCTGTAGGAGCGGCCTTGTGTCGCGAAAGGGCTGCGTAGCAGCCCCGGCGATTGATGCATCAACATCAAATCCTGGGGCCGCTACGCGCCCCTTTCGCGACACAAGGCCGCTCCTACACCGACCGCATCAGCCACAAAACAGGTTTTTTATAGACAATCGATATAACTCGACTGTCGATTTTCCATCCGCCTAGACGACTCTAATCACCAGGCTGTTGCAAACAACAACCCACGTGAAAGGAGCTTACGCAAATGGCAGTCAAACCCATCCCCGAAGGCCAGCACAGCATCACCCCCTACCTCGGCATCAGGGAGGCCGCCAAGGCCATCGAATTCTACAAGCAGGCCTTCGGCGCCATCGAGATGTTCCGCCTCGAAGGCCCTGACGGCAGCGTCGGCCATGCCGAGCTTAAAATCGGTGACTCGTCACTGATGCTCGGCTCACCCTGTGACATGGAGGGCGGCCTCAAGCCCAGCGAGGACATCAAGGTCCCAGGGGTTGGCCTGCACCTGTATGTCGAGGACTGCGACAATGTCTATGCCCAGGCCCTGCGTGCTGGCGCGACGCCAGTGCGCGCAGTGCAGGACCAGTTCTATGGCGACCGCAGCGGCACCCTGATGGATCCGTTCAACAACCTGTGGTTCGTCTCTACCCACAAGGAAGACCTCACCCCCGAGGAAATTCGCGCCCGCGCCGCCAAACTGTTCAGCGGCCAGTGAGCGGCGGGCCCCAGGCCGCAAGCTTCAAGTTGAAAGCCATCGCGCTTTGCTGGAAGCTTGAGGCTTGTAGCTTGGAGCTGCCTCTCAATGCGTATCATCGAAAAATCTGGCGCGCAGGTGCGCAGCCTGACCCTGGCCGAAGAGGAACTGTTGGCCAGTTTTGCCACCGGCACCCTGGCCGGCCCCAGCCTGCTGCAGGCCAACCAGTGGCTGATGAAGGTGCGCAGCGCCAACCAGTGGCTGGCCTGCGATTGCCGCCAGGATGCCCTGCCGGTGCTCAACGTGTCGCTGAACGGCAACACCGGCACCCTGTTCCTGCGCAACAATCCCGATACCGCCGAACATACCCCGGGCTGCCCGTTCAGCAAGGACGAGCGCGAGACCGGCGCAAGCGCCGAGGACAACACGCCTCCCGCGGCCTGGCTGGCACCGGATGCGCCGCTGCGGCTGCTTGGCGACTACCGCCGTGCCAGTGATGGCGAAACGACCGCCGGACCACGCGACCCCGGCGAGCGCCGCGAGCAGCAGCGGCTGCTGTCGTTGCTGCTGACCTGGATCGAGGCCAGCGGCCTGAACGTCTACGCCACCCACCTGAAGAAGGATCTCACCGCCCAGTTCGCCGAGCTGCGCGGCGTCGCCAGCCGCTATCCGCTGCTGGAGCGGGTGCCGGCCAGCAACTACCTGGAAACACGTCTGGACATGAAGCACATGATGATGCTCAAGGCGCGCCTGCGCGAGGCCACGGTGTTCGGCAACCATCGCCGCCATGGCCTGCTGCTCGACTGCGTCGACCAGATCAAGGGCCGCAAGCTGTTCAACAACCGCAGCGAGGACGGCTTCGACTTCCAAGGTCATCACCATTACTGGGGCGGTAACCGCGCCTCAGGCCCCTTGCTGGCCCTGGCGCTGTACTCGCCGGCCACCGCCGGCAGCCATTTCTACGAGCTGATCCATGTGGCCAGCGTGCCGGTGCTTTCGCGCGCGCACCTGTTCCCGGTGTACCGCGACGAAGAGCGCGAGCCGCTCAAGGCGCTGGTGTCGCTGATCGACTGGATGGCGAGCAAAGGGGTGAAGGTACTGATGCGCCGCCCGGTGATCGGCGGCCAGGTGATGGACGAGCTTGTGCTGACCTCGGACCAGGACCGGGTGCTGTCGGTGTCGTTGCTGGAGCAACCGATCGGGCCGGAGCCGGATGCCGAGAACTTCAAGCGCTACGCCGACTTCAAGAGCCTGGAGACCTTCCGCAAGTACGTGGCCGGGTTCTTCATGCGCGAACGCTGAGCAAGCCCCATGAGGGTCGTTTTTCGCGACCCTCGTGGAAACGGGCTTGCCCCGCGATGACGCGACCGGACTAGAACGCGGCCTTGAAGATCGACTCGATCTCCACCTGGCTGGCCACCCGCGGATTGGTCAGCCCGCAGGCATCCTTCAACGCATTGGCCGCCAGCACCGGCACATCCTCGACCTTGGCCCCCAGCTCCGCCAGCCCGGCCGGTATGCCGATGGCCGCCGCCAGGTGCTCGATGGCCGAGATCGCCGCCCCGGCGCCCTGCTCCGCGTCCAGCCCGCAGACCTTCACCCCCATGGCCTTGGCCACGTCACGCAGGCGCGCGGCGCTGACCTTGGCGTTGAAGCGTTGCACATGGGGCAGCAGCACCGCGTTGCACACGCCATGGGGCAGGTCATAGAAGCCACCCAGCTGGTGCGCCATGGCGTGCACGTAGCCCAGCGACGCGTTGTTGAAGGCCATGCCTGCCAGGAACTGGGCATAAGCCATGTTCTCCCGCGCCACCAGGTCGCCGCCGTCGGCAACCGCCTGGCGCAGGTTGTCGCTGATCAGGCTCACGGCCTTGAGCGCGCAGGCGTCGGTGATCGGCGTGGCGGCGGTGGAGACATAGGCCTCGATGGCGTGGGTCAGCGCGTCCATGCCGGTGGCGGCGGTGAGGCCCTTGGGCATGCCGACCATCAGCGCCGGGTCGTTGACCGACAGGATCGGAGTGACGTTGCGATCGACGATGGCCATTTTCACGTGGCGCGCCTCGTCGGTGATGATACAGAAACGGGTCATCTCGCTGGCGGTGCCCGCCGTGGTATTGATAGCGATCAGCGGCAGCTGCGGCTTGGCCGAGCGATCCACACCTTCGTAATCGCTGATATGCCCACCGTTGGTGGCGCACAGGGCGATGCCCTTGGCGCAGTCATGGGGCGACCCGCCCCCCAGCGAGATCACGCAGTCACAGCCCTCGCGACGCAGCATCGCCAGACCCGCCTCGACGTTGGCGATGCTCGGGTTGGGCTTGGCGCCGTCGAACACCCGCGAATCGATGTCGCGCATGGCCAGCATCCCGGCGATGCGCTCGGCGACGCCGGCCTTGGCCAGCCCGGCATCGGTGACGATCAACGCCTTGCGCAGGCCGTAGCCGGCGATCGCGGTCATCGCCTCCTCCAGGCAGTCGATGCCCATGATGTTCACGGCGGGAATGAAGAACGTGCTGCTCATGGCCGGATCCTCTCAAGCTGACGGTAGGCTTTGAGCATCCGCCGAATTGGGCGTGGGCGAGTTGATCCAGGGCAAACCTACCCCATGAACAGCCGATACGCCGGGTTCTCCGTCTCGTCCCAGTACTGATAGCCCATCTCGTCCAGCGCCAGCGGCAGCCCGGCCAGCTCGTCGTCCGGCACCTCCAACCCAGCGAACACCCGTGCCTGCGCCGCGCCGTGGTTGCGGTAGTGGAACAGGCTGATGTTCCAGCGCTTGCCCAGGCGTTCGAGAAAGCCCAGCAGCGCCCCAGGACGCTCGGGGAACTCGAAGCGCAGCACCCGCTCGCCGGCGCCCGGCGCCGCATGGCCGCCAACGGTGTGGCGCACGTGCAGCTTGGCCAGTTCGTTGTCGGTCAGATCGAGCACCTGGTAGCCCTGCTCGTGCAGGCTGGTTAGCAGTTGCTCCCGTGGGTCGTGCAGGGGGTGGGTCTGCACACCGACGAACAAGCGCGCCTCCTTGCCCGGGTAGTAGCGGTAGTTGAACTCGGTGATCTGGCGCTTGCCCAGGGCCAGGCAGAAGGCGCGGAAGCTGCCGGGGCGCTCGGGGATGGTCACGGCGATGATCGCCTCGCGCTGCTCGCCCAGCTCGGCGCGCTCGGCCACATGGCGCAGGCGGTCGAAGTTGACGTTGGCACCGGAGTCGATGGCCACCAGGGCCTGGCCCTGCAGGCCCTCGCGGGCCACGTAGCGTTTGATGCCGGCCAAGGCCAGGGCGCCGGAGGGTTCGGTGATCGAGCGGGTGTCGTCATAGATGTCCTTAATCGCCGCGCACAGTTCGTCGCTGCTGACCGTCACCACCTCGTCGACGAAGTGGCGGCACAGCTCGAAGCAGTGCGCGCCGATCTGCGCCACCGCCACGCCGTCGGCGAAAGTGCCGACCTGCGGCAGGATCACCCGCTCGCCGGCGGCCATGGCGGCCTGCAGGCAGTTGGAGTCCTCCGGCTCGACGCCGATCACCTTGACCTCGGGGCGCAGGTACTTGACGTAGGCGGCGATGCCAGCGATCAGGCCGCCGCCGCCGACCGGGACGAAGATCGCATGCAGCGGGCCGGGGTGCTGGCGAAGGATCTCCATGGCCACGGTGCCCTGCCCGGCGATGACGTCAGGATCGTCGAACGGCGGCACGAAAGTCGCGCCGTCGCGATCGGCCAGTTGCAGGGCATGGGCCAGGGCGTGGGGGAAGCTTTCGCCGTGCAGCACCACATGGCCACCCCGTGAACGCACGCCTTCGACCTTGAGCGAGGGGGTGGTGGTGGGCATGACGATGGTGGTCTTGATGCCCAGGTGTGCACCGGCCAGGGCCACGCCCTGGGCATGATTGCCGGCCGACGCGGTGATGACGCCGCGCTCGCGCTGGGCGCAAGTCAGGCGCGACAGCCGGGTGTAGGCGCCGCGGATCTTGAATGAGAACGTCGGTTGCAGGTCTTCGCGCTTGAGCAGGACCTGGTTGCCCAGGCTGGCCGACAGGGCCGGCGCCGCTTGCAAGGGGGTTTCGATGGCCAGGTCGTACACCGGGGCCGAAAGAATCCGGCGTACTTGCTCGGACAGCAGTTGCTGGGGCGTTGCCGGGGTACGCAGGGTGGCGCTTAAGCTGGTCATCGATGACTCCTGGTTTTTTGTAGTGCCCAGGAGTCAGAGAGAAGAAACCCGCCTCCAGGGCGGGTTCAGTGCATGTGTGCGCTAGCCCGCCAAACTGATAATGGCGGTAATAATGCTGAGGGCACGACGCTGCGGGAATAGGTTCATGGGGTGGGAAACTAGCGTGTGGCGTGAGAAGAAGTCAAGGCTTGGTGTTACCTCCCTTGTCTTCCCACGCAGCCCCCTGCCCTGTTGTAGATGAAACACAACCGCAGATACGACGAAAAACTACACAATTGATAGTCATTCGCCATTAACTCGTTCTCGGAAGCACCCGCCCGGGGGTAGAATGCCGCAAAACCGGGAGCCGCGATGAACCAGGACCGCCACATTCCAAGCGAAGAAGATGCCATCACCGATGCCGCCGCGCATTGGTGCATGCGCCTGCACGCCGACGACTGCACGGCGGCCGAGCGCGAGGCATTCGGCCAATGGCTGGCGAGCGACCCGCGGCATGCCGAGGAATACCAGGCAATGCTGGAAATCTGGGACACCGCCGACCTGCTGCCGCGCAGCGCCCAGGTGATCCCGCTAGCCACCCGGCCAGCGGCGCCGACGCGCCACTGGCGGCCGTTCGCCTCCGCCGCAGCCATCGCCCTGCTCGCCCTGCCCCTGGCAGGCTGGGTCGGCTGGGAGCAGGGCTGGCTGCCCAACGGCTACCAGCACTTCGAAGCCACCGACCATCTGCGCCAGGTGCGTCTGAGCGACGGCAGCAGCGTCGAGCTGAACCTCCACAGCGAACTGCGTTTCCTCAACTACAAGGACGAGCGCAAGGTCACTCTGGTCAAGGGCGAGGCGTTCTTCAAGGTTACCCACGACAGCAGTCACCCGTTCATCGTCCACGCCGCCAACGGCCAGACCCGTGTCACCGGGACCCAGTTCAACGTGTGGAAGTACGAGGACCAGGTCAAGGTGACGCTGGTGGAAGGCTCGGTGCTGGTCAGCGCCAGCGGCAACGCCGGCGGCTATCGCCTTGGCCCGGGCATGCAGGCCAGCTACCACAAGGGTGACTTCGAACCCGAGCTGAACCAGAGCGACGACTACGGCAACAGCCTGGCCTGGCGCAGCGGCAAGCTGGTGCTGGACAACCTCAGCCTCGGCCAGGCGCTGCCGGTGATCAATCGCTACCTGGACAAGCCGCTCATGCTGGCCGACGACAGCACCGCCAGCATCCGCATCAGCGGCGTCTACAGTACCCGCGAGGTCGCCCGCCTCGTCGACACCCTGCCCAAGGTGCTGCCGGTGTACCTGACCCGCAGCAAGGACGGCAGCACCGTCCTCAACCGCATCGTCCCTGCGCCGACCCGCGGCTGAAACCCCGATCTGGGGCCGCAGGGCGGCCCCCGGTGATATCAGGACAAGTCGCCGATCACAACGTCATCGCCGCCAACCAGCCAAACGCCAGCAACGGCAGGTTGTAGTGGATGAACGTCGGCACCACGGTATCCCAGATGTGGTGGTGCTGCCCGTCCACGTTCAGCCCCGAAGTCGGCCCCAGGGTCGAGTCCGACGCCGGCGAGCCGGCATCGCCCAGCGCGCCTGCGGTACCGACGATGCACACCGTGGCCAGCGGATCGAAGCCCAGTTGCACGCACAGCGGCACGAAGATCGCCGCCAGGATCGGCACGGTGGAGAATGAAGAGCCGATGCCCATGGTCACCAGCAACCCCACCAGCAGCATCAGCAGCGCACCGACACCTTTGCTGTGATCGATCCACCGGGCCGAGGCCTCCACCAGGCTCTTCACTTCACCGGTGGCCTTCATCACTTCGGCAAAGCCGGACGCGGCGATCATGATGAAGCCGATCATCGCCATCATCTTCATGCCTTCGGTGAACAGGCTGTCGGTGTCCTTCCAACGCACGATGCCCGACAACGAGAAGATCAGGAAGCCGACCATCGCGCCGATGATCATCGAGTCCAGCCAAAGCTGGATGATGAACGCGGCACCGATCGCCACCCCAGCCACCAGCAGGGTCACTGGGTTGTACTGCACACTGACTTGCTCGACCTGCTCGATGCGTTCTAGGTCGTAGTCACGTTTCTTGCGGTAGCTGAAGCACACTGCCAGCAACAGGCCGGCGAGCATGCCCGCCGCCGGGATGGCCATGGCGTGGGTCACGTTGACGCCGCTGACATCCACCCCGGCGCGGCTGACATTGGCCAGCAGGATCTCGTTGAGGAAGATGTTGCCGAAGCCCACCGGCAGGAACATGTACGGGGTGATCAGGCCGAAGGTGATCACGCAGGCGATCAGCCGGCGGTCGATGCGCAGGCGCGTCAGCACATACAGCAGCGGCGGCACCAGCAAGGGAATGAAGGCAATGTGGATCGGCAGGATGTTCTGCGACGACACCGCCACCACCAGCATCAGGCCGACCAGCAGCCACTTGACCTTGCCACCGTCGGCATGCCCTTGGCGATCGATCATCGCCAGAGCCCGGTCGGCCAGGGCGTGGGCCAGTCCGGACTTGGCGATGGCCACCGCGAAGGCTCCAAGCAAGGCATAGGACAAGGCCACCGTGGCACCGCCACCCAGGCCACCGTTGAAGGCCTTGAGCGTGCCCTCGATACCCAGTCCACCGACCAGGCCTCCGGCCAGGGCGCCAATGATCAGCGCGATGACCACATGCACGCGGGACAGGCTCAGGATCAGCATGAGCCCGACCGCGGCAATCACTGCATTCATGGTGTGCGAACCTCGTTACGACAGACAAAAAGCGGGCATTCCGGCGACAGACTGCACACGGGCAGTGGCCGGACCAGGGGATGTTGTTATGGAGGGCGCACACTCTGAAGCACAGGCCGGCAGAAGTCAAAAGCGTCTGCGCCGCAACATCGCGTAGGAAATAGACGAAAGTCGCAGGGTTTAATTGAACGTTTGAATAAAGAAAATTCCGAACAGGCCGACACAGTCGGCAGCATCAAACCTATTACAAGGGATTTTCCCCATGCCTTTGCTGCGACAACTCTCCATCCAATGGAAGATCACCCTGCTGGCGGGCCTGTGCCTGGCGGCCATCGTCACCCTGCTCGTCGGCCTTTCGCTGTACCGCATGGATCACAGTTCGGACCTGGTGAAAGCCAGCAGCATGCGCATGCTCTCCGACTCGGCCCAGTCGCGAATCGAGTCCCAGGGCGAGGTCCAGGCCCTGAACATCCGCCGCCAGTTCATGGACGCCTACCAGTACGGCGCCGGCTTTGCCCGCCAGGTACTGTTCCTGCGCGAACAGGCGGAGAAACGCTTCCTCGACGCCTACGACCTGCGCCAGGACATGACCGCCCAGGTGCGTGCCGCGCTGCAGGCCAACCCCGACCTGCTCGGCCTGTCGCTGGTGTTCGAGCCGGGCGCGCTGGATGGCAAGGACAAGCTGTTCACCGGTCAGAGCGAGCTGGGCAGCAACGAGACCGGGCGCTTCGCCCTGTACTGGTCGCAGCCACGGGTCGGCCAGCTGACCTCAATGGCCCTGCCCGAGCACGACATGGCCAACACCGAGATCGGCCCCAGCGGCCAGCCGGCCAACACCTGGTGGGTGTGCCCGCGCAGCACCGGCACGGTATGCGTGGTCGAGCCGTACTTCTATGACATCGACGGCCAGCGCGTGCTGATGACCAGCATCGTGTTCCCGCTCAAGGCGGGCGACAAGGTTATCGCCACCCTGTCCATCGACATCAACCTCAACAGCCTCCAGGCCCTGAGCCAGACCGCCAGCCGCAGTCTCTACGAAGGCCAGACCACGGTCGGCATCCTCAGCCCCGTGGGCCTGCTGGCCGGCTACAGCGCCGATGCCGGCAAGCTGGCCCAGCGCTTCGACCAGGTCGACCGGACCCAGGGCGCGGAACTGGTTCGAAAACTCGCCGACGGCAAGCTGCAGATTCTCCACGACCAGCAGCGCCTGAAGGTGCTGGCCGCCTTCGAGCCGATCCCCGGCGGCAAGCCCTGGGGCGTGCTGCTGGATGTGCCGGAAAGTGCCCTGACCGGCCCGGCCGAGGCCCTCAAGGTTGAACTCGACGCCCTCAACACCAGCGGCACCCTGCTCGAACTGGGCCTGGGCCTGGCCGCCGCCATCGCCGGCCTGCTGCTGGTTTGGCTGATGGCCCGCGGCGTGACCAAACCGATCCTCGGCGTGGCCGCCATGCTCAAGGACATCGCCAGCGGCGAAGGCGACCTGACCCGCCGCCTGCAGTACGACAAGCAGGACGAGCTGGGCGAGCTGGCCGGCTGGTTCAACCGTTTCCTCGACAAGCTGCAGCCGACCATCGCCGAGGTGAAACGTTCGGTGCAGGCCGCCCGCGGCACCGCCGACCAGTCGGCGGCAATCGCCGCCGAGACCAGCGCCGGCATGGAGCAGCAGTACCGCCAGGTCGACCAGGTGGCCACCGCTTCCCACGAGATGAGCGCCACCGCCCAGGACGTCGCCCGCAGCGCGGCCCAGGCTGCCCAGGCCGCGCGCGAGGCCGACCAGGCAACCCGCGAAGGGCTGGCGGTGATCGACCGCACCACCACCAGCATCGACACTCTGGCCGCCGACATGAGCGGCGCCATGGCCCAGGTCGAGGGGCTGGCGCGCAATAGCGAGAAGATCGGTTCGGTGCTCGAGGTAATTCGTTCGATCGCCGAGCAGACCAACCTGCTGGCGCTCAACGCCGCCATTGAGGCCGCCCGCGCCGGTGAAGCCGGCCGTGGCTTCGCCGTGGTCGCCGATGAAGTGCGCAACCTGGCCCGTCGCACCCAGGAGTCGGTGGAGGAAACCCGCCAGGTGATCGAGGCCCTGCAGGCTGGCACCCAGGAAGTGGTCGGCGCCATGGACAGCAGCCACCGCCAGGCCCAGGGCGGTGTCGAGCAGGTCGGCCAGGCCGTCACCGCGCTGCAGCGCATCGGCCAGGCAGTGACCGTGATCACCGACATGAACCTGCAGATCGCCAGCGCCGCCGAGGAGCAGAGCGCGGTGGCCGAGGAGATCAACAGCAACGTCGCCACCATCCGTGACGTGACCGAGTCGCTGAGCGGCCAGGCCAACGAATCGGCGCGGGTCAGCCAGTCGCTCAACAGCCTGGCCAACCAGCAGCAGGGGCTGATGGATCAGTTCCGCGTTTGAGTCCACCCCGCCGGGGCTGCTACCAGCCCCGATTTCCCAGGCTGGCGCGTTCCCCTGTGGGAGCGGCCTTGCGTCGCGAAAGGGCTGCGAAGCAGCCCCGGCAACCTCGTCGTCTACACTTCTGCCGGAACCCAAGGACCGGCAACCGACGAGGCCCCGATGAAGAAAGTCCCCACCCTGCTGGCCGGCCTGCTGCTGGCCATCGGCCTGGCCAGCACCGACAGCGCCGCATCAGCCGAACAACCCGCCCCTATCCACTTCGGCGCCATCGGCTGGGAAAGCGGCGCCCTGACCACCGAGATCCTGCGCCTGATCGTCGAACGTGGCTACGGCTACTCCACCGACACCCTGCCCGGCAGCACCGTGAGCATGGAAGTGGCCCTGGCACGCAACGACCTGCAAGTGATCGCCGAGGAATGGGCCGGGCGCAGCCCGGCCTGGGTCAAGGCCGAGCAGGCCGGCCAGGTGTTCGCCCTGGGCGACACGGTGAAGAACGCGGAGGAAGGCTGGTGGGTACCGGCCTACGTCATCAAGGGCGACCCGGCCCGCAAACTCAAGCCCTTGGCTCCGGACCTGCGCAGCGTCGACGACCTCAAGCGCTACCCCCAGGTATTCGACGACCCCGAGGCGCCCGGCAAGGGCCGCTTCCTCAATAGCCCCAGCGGCTGGACTTCCGAGACCGTCAACAGCCAGAAGCTCAAGGCCTATGGCCTGGACGGGCTGTACAACAACTTCCGCAGCGGCACCGGCGCGGCCCTCGACGCCGAAATCGCCGCCAAGATCAAGCTCGGCAAGCCTGTGTTGTTCTACTACTGGAGCCCTACTCCACTGATGGGCCGCTACGACCTGGTACGCCTCGAAGAACCCCCGTTCGATGCAACCGCCTGGGCCACCCTCACCGATGCCGCCAACCCCAGCCCCAAAGGCAGCCGTTCGCTGCCGGCCAAGCTCTCGATCGGGGTGTCAAAGGCGTTTCGTGACGCCCACCCGGAACTGGTCGCCGTGTTCGAGAAAGTCGACCTGCCCATCGACACTCTGAACAAGGCCCTCGCCGACATGAGCGAAACCCGACAGAAACCCCGCGACGCGGCGATCGCCTTCCTACGTGCAAACCCTGCGGTTTGGAAGGCCTGGCTGCCCGCCGAAAACGCCGCCAAGGTCGAGGCCGGCCTGTGAGCGGCGGCTTCCCCGAAGCCCTGCAATTCTCCTTCGCCGGCTGGGTCAACCGCCTGGTCGACTGGCTGGTGCTGCACTATGGCGATCACCTGCGCGGCATCTCCGATCAACTGCTGCAACTGCTGGTGGGCCTGGAAAACCTGCTCCGGCTGCTGCCTTGGTGGCTGCTGTTGCTGCTGGTCGGGCTGCTGGCCTGGCACGCCAGCCGCAGCCTGGCACGGGCAGTGGTGCTGCCGCTGCTGCTGGCGCTGATCGGCATGCTCGGGCTGTGGGACAAGCTGCTACAGACCCTCGCCCTGGTGCTGGTGAGTACCGGCCTGTGTATGCTGGTTGGCGTGCCGCTGGGCATCCTGCTGGCCACCCGCCCCCTGGCCCGGCGCCTGATCCTGCCGGTGCTCGACGTGATGCAGACGTTGCCGGCCTTCGTCTACCTGATTCCAGTGCTGATGCTGTTCGGCCTGGGCAAGGTGCCTGCGGTGTTCGCCACCCTCATCTACGCCCTGCCGCCGCTGGTGCGCCTGACCGACCTGGGCCTGGCGCAGATCGACCCGTCACTGCTGCAGGCCGCTCACGGCCTGGGCGCCAGCCGCTGGCAGCGCTTGCGACGCATCGCCCTACCGCTGGCCTTGCCGAGCATCATGGCCGGGCTCAACCAGTCGGTGATGATGGCCTTGTCGATGGTAGTGGTGGCCTCGATGATCGGCGCCCGCGGGCTGGGCGAGGATGTGCTGGCGGGGATCCAGACCCTGAACGTCGGCCAGGGCGTCGAAGCGGGCCTGGCGATCGTCGCCCTGGCGATGGTCATCGACCGCATCAGCCAGGCCTATGGTCGCCCCGGGCGCTGAGGCCCACATTCGCGTATCGTACCCGAGCCCTGCCAGCATCCGGAGCCTGCCACACGTGTCCCTCAAAGCCCTGCGCACCCTGGTCACCATCGCCCGCCATGGTACCTTCGCCCGCGCCGCCGACCTGCTGAGCCTGACCCCTTCAGCGGTGAGCCTGCACATCAAGACCCTGGAAGACGAGCTGCAGGTCGCCCTGTTCGACCGCAGCCGCCGGCAAGTCGTGCTGACCGAGGCCGGGCAACTGGCGGTAGCGCGCGCAGAAGGCATCCTGGCTGCCTACGACGAGCTGGCCGATACCCTGGCCAGTGGCCCGAGCCTGCGCGGGCGCCTGCGCATCGGCGCGATCCACACGGTGCTTGCCCGGCGCCTGCCCAGAGCGCTGGTGTGGATCAAGGCCCACCATCCCGAGCTGCATGTCAGCGTGGTCTCGGGCATGTCGGCGGAGCTCGCCCGCCGGGTCGAGGATGGCGAACTGGACGCGGCCATCACTACCGAGCCCGTCAGTCCGTACCCGCAGAGCCTGCAGTACACGCCGCTGTTCGAGGACCGCTTCTGGGCCATCGCCAGCCCTGACCTGGCCGGTCAGAGCCTGCCGACACTGCTCGCCAACCAGCCGTTCCTGCGCTTCGACAAGCGCGCCTGGGCCGGTCGGCAGATCGAACAGGAACTGCGCCGCCAGCGCCTGCAGGTCAACGAGCAGATGGAACTGGACAGCCAGGAGGCCCTGGCGCGGATGGCAGCCATGGGCTTGGGTGTGGCGGTCATTCCCATGAGCGACGATGACCTCGAACGATTGCCGGCCGCCACCGTGTTGCCCTTCGGCGAGCCACAGCTGACCCGGCGCATGGTGCTGTTGGAACACGAGAAGAGTCAGCGCCGGCATTTAAGCGCCGTACTCAAGACTGCGCTCGAGGCATGACTCCCAAGGGCTGCGAAGCAGCCCCAGATCCATGCAGTTTTCCTCAACAGTTGCTAAAGAAAACAGCGTTTTTTCTGCTTACTCGACTCCGTTAGTCTGTGGCCGTACCCGACCATGGACCCGCGCCCATGCTCCCTCTGCTGCTCACCACCCTTGTCCCGATCATCCTGCTCATCGCCCTGGGCACCTGGCTGCGGCTGCGTGGCTTTCTCGCCGAAACCTTCTGGCCCGGTGCCGAGCGCCTGAGCTACTACGTGCTGCTGCCGTCGCTGTTCCTCCACGGCCTGGCCACCGCCAACCTCGACGGCGTGCCGGTGCTGGGCATGGTCGGCGTGCTGATGCTCTCGACGCTGCTCGGCGCCCTGCTGCTGGTGCTCTACCAGGGCGCGGCCAGTCATGACGGCGCCGACTTCACTTCGGTGTTCCAGGGTGGCGTGCGCTTCAACAACTATATTGGCGCGACCCTGGCCGCCGGAATCTACGGCACGGCCGGCATCGCCCTGGCGGCGGTGGCCAACGCCGCCATCGTGCCACTGGTCAACCTGCTCTGCGTGCTGGTCTTCGCCCGCTTCAGCGCACGCCACAGTTCACCCGCCACCGTGCTCAAGGCGATCTTCGCCAATCCGCTGATCATCGGCTGCGCCGCTGGGCTGCTGCTACGGCTGACCGGCCTGGGCCTGCCGGCCGGTCTGGAACCCACGGTCAAGGCCCTGGGCCAGGCGGCGCTGCCCCTGGGCCTGTTGTGCGTCGGCGCGGCGCTGGGCGGGGCGCGCCTGGGCCAGCAGGTCAAACCGCTGGTGGCCGCGTCGCTGTTCAAATTCCTGGTCATGCCGCTGACCACCTGGTGCCTGTGCCGGGTGCTCGGGCTGGGCGGCCAGGCCGCGGTGGTAGCCGTGCTGTTCCAGGCGCTGCCCACCGCCTCGTCGTCCTACGTGATGGCGCGGCAAATGGGCGGTAACGCGCCGCTGATGGCCACCATCATCGCCCTGCAAACCGTCGTCGCCGCCGCAACCCTGCCGCTGATGCTGACTTTGACGTTGAGTTGATGCGATACAGCTAGACTGTGGACAGCCCACCTCGCGGAAACTCGATCATGCGCCTATCGTGGATGCTGTTCGGCCTGTCCCTGACCCTGCTTACAGGCCCCCTCTCTGCCGCCGACAGCCAGAAGGCCGCGGTCGCCGAAGACAAGGCACAGGCGCTGGAAGAAAAGGTGGTCGAGGATGCGCCACCGCCGAAAAAGCAGGAAACCCTTACCCCCGGTGAAGTCCAGGCCGTCGACCCAGCCGGCCAGGCGCCGATGGACGACAGCATCACCTGCCTGGCGCGCACCATCTACTGGGAGGCCAAGGGCGCCGACACCAAGGACATGAGCGCGGTGGCCAGCGTGGTGCTCAACCGCCTGGGCCACGAGGGCTTTCCCGACAGCATCTGTGGGGTGGTCAAGCAGGGCGTCGAGAGCAAGAGCTGCCAGTTTTCCTGGTGGTGCGACGGGCGCCCCGACCAGGTGGAAGAAGCGCAACGTTATGCGGTAGCCAAGGAAATCGCTCGCAAGGCCCTCAACCAGCAGTTGCAGGACCCGACCGGCGGCGCGCTTTATTTCCATGACCGCAATGTGAACCCGGAGTGGGCCAAGGCCTACCGCAAGACCGCCGAGACCACACACTTCCTGTTCTACAAGCCGAACCAGGCGCTGGCTCGGTAGACTCAGAACTTGCGATCAATCGAAATCGAAAGGCGGCTGACAGTTCCCGGCCGGTGTCCGCGCCGTTCCTTGTGGGCATGCCCCACACCCCGTATCGCCAAGGTATGCAGCGGCAAGCTGCAGCCTCTGCTCGGCAGCGTCGTCGCGACTGAACGGCGAATGCGCTTTGGCAACGACAGCGCTTGCCTGCTCATCACCATGCGCAGCCTGGATCAAGCCTGCAGATGCCAAAAACGCTGCCAATACGACCTTTTTCATACGGTGTCCTTTGAGTAAATCCTGATTTCATTTACCGCTGGCGAAATCTTTCCCCTGCAGCCCGACAGACTTTATCTGTCAGCCGGGCCCTACAGCTTTAGGAAAAGCCCACCATGCCGCACGAAATCCACATCAGAGCGGTAGGAAATCAGTTAAGAAAATCGCTCACACCCCATTACTCCTACAACCTCTTTCTCCCAGCATCCCTCGTTCGACGATGAAGTCGATCACCGCTTGCAATCCCTCACCCTTCTTCAGGTTGCTAAACGTCCATGGCCGCTCCGGACGCATGCGCTGGGTATCACGCGCCATCACCTCCAACGAAGCACCGACATAGGGGGCCAGGTCGGTCTTGTTGATCACCAGGAAATCTGACTTGGTGATGCCCGGCCCGCCCTTGCGCGGAATCTTCTCGCCTTCGGCGACGTCGATCACATAAATGGTCAGGTCGGCCAGCTCGGGGCTGAAAGTGGCGCTGAGGTTGTCGCCGCCACTCTCGACGAAGATCACTTCGAGGTTGCCGAACCTGCGCGCCAGTGCCTCGACGGCGGCCAGGTTCATCGAGGCGTCCTCGCGGATGGCGGTGTGCGGACAGCCACCGGTCTCGACGCCGACGATACGCTCGGGTGCCAGGGCCCCGGCCTCGGTGAGGATGCGCTGGTCCTCCTTGGTGTAGATGTCGTTGGTCACCACGGCGATCTGATAGTGGTCGCGCATGGCCTTGCACAGGCACTCGAGCAGCGCGGTCTTGCCGGATCCGACCGGGCCGCCGACACCGACACGCAGGGGTTGCTGGTAGTTTTCCATCTAGGCAGTCCTCAGGAACGGAACAAACGGGTGTATTGGGTTTCGTGACGCGATGAAGCGATGGCCAGCAGCGGCAGACCGCCGCCGAGCTGGTCGTCGTCGAGGGCCAGGGCATGATCGAGCACCGCGGGCAGCTCCTCGCCCAGGTCACGCAGCAAGGTCTGGGCGGCCTGCTGGCCGAACGGCACCAGCTTCACCCCCGCCATCACCGCCCCTTCCAGCCAGGCGAAGCCATGGCCCAGGGCGAGCTGGCGCAGCGGAATCGACCAATGCGCGCCGAGCCAGGCCATGCCGCCCAACTGACTGAGTTCGAGGCTGGCGCGCCAGGCCGGAGCCTGCGCCAGTTGCCAGCCATCGAGCAGGCGTGCCAGGGCGCTGCCGCGCTGGCGCTCTTCAAGGCGCAGTTCGGCAGTCTCGCGGTTGGCCAGCAGGAACAGGCTCCAGTGGGCGAAGGCATCGGCATCGTCTGCCTGGCATGCCCGGTAAAGGCGTGCCAGCAGCGGCCAATCGAGATGGCCGAGGGTGTCGTGCAACTGCTCGCGCTGCCAGGCCGCGAAGCCCTTGGCATCCTTCACCCAGCCGGCTTCCACGGCCCACTCCAGGCCTTGCGAGTAGGTGAAGCCGCCCACGGGCAGGCCGGGGCTGGCCAGCTGCAACAGGCGCAGCAACGCCAGGTCGCTGGTCATCAGCCGGCCAGCACCAGGGCGGCACCGGCCAGCAGGCCGCCGCCAAAGGCTTTCTGCAGGCCGGCATGACGACGCAGCAGGCAGCCGACGCCGAAGCCCACCGCCAGCAGCAGGCCGCTGACCGTGACGAAGCCGGCGCTGAACTGCCAGAACGCGCTGGGTGTGGCTTCCACGCCATGGGCCCAACCGTGGAACAGGGCGAACACCGGCATGATCAGCGACAGCAGCAACTGGCGGCTCGGCAGCAGCATGGCGGCGGAGGCCACCAGCAGCGAGCCGAGGATCATCTGCTCCATACCAACCACGTCGCCGAACAGATGGCCGCACACCGCGCCACCAAACATCGCCGCCAGGGTCGCCAACGGCAGGGCCAGGTTGCGTCGGGTCAGGGCGGCGAGCACGCCGGTACCGAGCAGCATCAGCAGGTGATCGAGGCCGGTCAGCGGGTGCAGCAGGCCGTCCTGCAACGGGTTGGCGTCGTGACCGGGGTGGGCGAAGGCCGGCAGGGCCACCATCAGCAGTACCAGGGCGAAAGTCTTTTTCATTGTGGGCTCCAGGGTGAGGTCAGGAATGGGCTGGCAGGCGTACGAACGGATGGTCATGCCCGTGGGAATGTCCGTGTGGCGCGCTCTGGTAGGCGCCGGCCTCGGGCTCGAACGGCGCCTGCTCGGCGATCACCTCCAGCCCCAGGCCACGCAGCATGTCGTCGAGCACATGGTCGTGCTGGTAACGCAACAGGCCCGGCTCGATCTGCAGCGGCACATGGCGGTTGCCCAGGTGGTAGGCGGCGCGGGCCAGCAGGTGCGGGTCGGCGCAGCGCACCGTGGACACCGCCTCCGGCGCGGCCAGTACCTGGATTACCTGAGTGCCTTCGGCGTCGCTCAGCAGTTCGCCGCCACGCAGCAGATGGCCGCGCTCGAGCATCAATCCGGCCTCGCGGCCATCCTCGAGGGTGACGCGCAGACGGCTCTTGATGCGGCTGTCGACATCGAGGGTGACGGTGCCGGTGATGGCGCCGGCTTGGGTGATGCGACGGGTGAGGACAATCATGTTCGCTCCTTCAGAACAGGAAATAGCGCTGCGCCAGCGGCAGCTCGTGGGCCGGCTCGCACACCAGCAACTCGCCGTCGGCGCGCACCTGGTAGGTCTGGGCATCGACCTCGATCAGCGGTTGCAGGGTGTTGTGGACCATGTCGGCCTTGCGCACCCGCCGACAGCCATGGGCCACGCCGATCAGGCTCTGCAGCTTCAGCTCATGGGGCAGGCCACGGTCCAGGGCGGCCTGGGGCAGAAAGGTCATGCGCGTGGCATGCCGCGCCGCGCCCAGGGCGCCGAACATAGGCCGGTAGTGCACCGGTTGCGGGGTCGGGATCGAGCCGTTGATATCGCCCATCGGCGCCGTGGCGATCATCCCGCCCTTGAGCACCAGCGCCGGCTTGACCGCGAAGAACGCCGGCGCCCACAGCACCAGGTCGGCGAGCTTGCCCACCTCCACCGAACCGACCTCGTGGGCGATGCCATGGGTCAGCGCCGGGTTCAGGGTGTACTTGGCGATGTAGCGCTTGACCCGGAAGTTGTCGCTGTAGGCGCCATCCGGCGCCAGCGGGCCACGGCGCAGCTTCATCTGGTGCGCCACCTGCCAGGTGCGCAGCACCACCTCGCCGACCCGGCCCATGGCCTGGGAGTCGGACGAGGTCATGGCGAAGGCGCCCATGTCGTGGAGGATATCCTCGGCGGCGATGGTCTCGCGGCGGATGCGCGACTCGGCGAAAGACACGTCCTCGGCGATGCTCGGGTCCAGGTGGTGGCAGACCATGAGCATGTCGAGATGCTCGTCCACCGTGTTCACGGTGTAGGGCAGCGTCGGATTGGTCGAGGACGGCAGCACGTTGGCCTGCCCCGCCGCGCGGATGATGTCCGGCGCGTGGCCGCCACCTGCCCCTTCGGTGTGGAAGGTGTGAATGGTGCGCTCGCCGATGGCGGCCAGGGTGTCCTCAATGCAACCCGACTCGTTGAGCGTGTCGGTGTGGATCGCCACCTGGATGTCCATCTCCTCGGCCACGCCCAGGCAGCAGTCGATGGCGGCGGGCGTCGAGCCCCAGTCCTCGTGCAGCTTGAGGCCCACGGCGCCGGCAGCGATCTGCTCGCGCAGGGCCTCGGGGCGCGAGGCGTTGCCCTTGCCCAGCAGGCCGATGTTGATCGGCAGGCAGTCTGCGGCCTGGAGCATGCGCGCCAGGTACCAGGGGCCGGGGGTGCAGGTGGTGGCGTTGGTGCCGGTGGCCGGCCCGGTGCCGCCGCCGATGAAGGTGGTCACGCCGCTGGTCAACGCCTCGTCCACCTGCTGCGGGCAGATGAAGTGGATATGCGAGTCGATGCCGCCTGCGGTGACGATCTTGCCTTCGGCGGCGATCACCTCGGTGCCCGGCCCTACCGGCACCGTCACGCCGGGCTGCACATCAGGGTTGCCGGCCTTGCCAATGGCGGCGATACGGCCGTGCTTGACGCCGATATCGGCCTTGACGATGCCCCAGTGGTCGATGATCAACGCGTTGGTCAGCACCAGGTCCATGGCCTCGGCCGCCAGCATCTGGCCCTGGCCCATGCCGTCGCGGATCACCTTGCCGCCGCCGAACTTGACCTCTTCGCCATAGATCGTGAAGTCCTTCTCCACCTCCACCCACAGCGCGGTGTCGGCCAGGCGCACGCGGTCGCCGACAGTGGGCCCGAACATGTCGGCGTAGGCCCGACGGGAAATACGGCTCATGCCTTGCCCTCCAGCGCGCCCATCACCTTGCCCTGAAAGCCGTACACCTCGCGCTTGCCGGCATAGGCCACCAGTTGCACGGTGCGGGCCTGTCCCGGCTCGAAGCGCACCGCGGTGCCGGCCGCAATATCCAGGCGAAAACCACGGGTCGGCTCGCGCTCGAACACCAGAGCGTCGTTGACTTCGTAGAAATGATAGTGCGAGCCCACCTGCACCGGACGGTCGCCATGGTTGGCCACGCTCACGCTGAGGGTCTGGCGGCCAACGTTGAGTTCGATGTCGCCCTCGGCGACCTGGACTTCTCCGGGGATCATGCCGGCCTCCTCAAACGATGGGTTCATGCACGGTCACCAGCTTGGTGCCGTCGGGGAAGGTCGCCTCGACCTGGACGTCGTGCAGCATCTCCGGCACGCCAGCCATCACCTGCTCGCGCACCAGCACCTCGCGGCCCAGGCTCATCAGCTCGGCCACCGTGCGGCCATCGCGGGCGCCTTCGAGCACGGCGGCGCTGATCAGTGCCACCGCTTCCGGGTAATTGAGTTTCAGGCCACGGGCCAGACGCCGCTCGGCCAGCAAGGCGGCGGTGAACAGCAGCAGTTTGTCTTTCTCTCGCGGGGTCAGCTCCATGGCGGCTCTCTTCAGGTGGCCCAGATGCGCGGCGGGCACGGCGCCAGGCCGAGCACGGCCGGGCGCAGCAGGTGCCAGAGGCGCTGCAGGTTGCGTTGCAGGTGTTGGTTGTCGTGGTCGAGCAGGCGGATCACCAGCAGCGGGCCGAGCAGGGTCGCGCCGGCGGGCGTGGCCAGTTCGTCGAGGGCCTGGCGTACCTGCTCAAGCAGCGCCTGGTCGGCCGGCGCGGCGCAGAACGTGGCGACCAGCGGGTGCCCGGCCAGTTTGTCCAGTTGCCCGCCTTCGATACGCAGGCGCTCGTGCAGCCCGGGCTCACCGGGCAATTCGATAAGTAGCCGGCTGTCCAGGGCGCCCTGCTCGAAGCGTTCGTTCATCACCGGGCGGCCCAGGCACAGCGTCTCCCAGGCCAGCAAGCGGGCACCGGGCTCGAGGGTGAAACGGCTGTCCAGGCGGGCTCGGGCGCCGTTGAAGAAAATGCTGTCCTGGGGCAGCCACTCCAGGGTGCTGCCGGTGGCGAGGTGAAAGCGCTGGGCCAGCCGTGCGGTGGGGCCGATGCTGCGGTAGAACTTGCTGGCGCCGGGCATGGTCAGCAAGGCGTGGCTGCCGGCCTCCAGGTGGATGTCCAGTTCCAGCCGGTCACCGGCGACGATCCCCCCGGGCGGGTGCAGCACATAGACATGGCACGGTGCGCCCTCCGGATAGAACGGCCGCTGCACCAAAAGAGGTCCGACATGATGGCGCGCACCAAGGCGGGTCACGCCTTCACGCTGGACAAAGCGCAACTGCAGATGGGCGCTCCAGCCCGGGTCTGCCTGCGGTGGGTCGATCTGTTGCGCCAACGACATCCTGGAACCCCTGAAATCCGTGGCCTGGCGGCCGGATTGAGGGTCAAGCGCGGGGGGCTTTCGGGCACGCCGGGCTGACCGCTCGATCAATATTCGCTGAGGGGATATAGCAGGGAACGGGCCAACTGCGCAGATGAACGATGATGAAACTTTCGGACCGCCAGTCACGCCGCGAGGCTGCGGCCCAGAGCGGCTGCGCCCCGGTGCGCAATTCAAGTGCCAGCCTCCGTGGCGAACTGCGCTAAAGTGACCACCCTGCCCTTTTTCGAGCCAAGGACGCCCTCATGCAATTCGCCCCCGCCATTCCGATCCTGCAGATCTTCTCGGTCGACAAAGCCCGGGAGTTCTACCTCGATTTCCTCGGTTTCCAGCTCGACTGGGAACACCGGTTTGCCCCGGACCTGCCGCTGTACATGCAGGTTCACCGCGACGGCCTGATCCTGCACCTGTCCGAGCACCACGGCGACGCTACGCCGGGCGCGGCGGTGTTCGCCCGGGTCGAGGACCTCAAGGCCCTGGAGGGCGAGCTCATGGCCAAGCGCTATGGCTATGCGCGCCCACAAGCCGAGGCGGTCGACTGGGGCCTGGAAATGCAGGTGGTCGACCCGTTCGGCAACCGACTTCGCTTCTGCCAGCAGATCGACAACGTCTGATGGCTACAGGCAAACGTGCCTTGGCGCGCCTGGAGCGGGAAATGGTCGCCTGCCTGACCGAAGCCTGCGCCACCGCCCAGGGCGAGATCGTCGGCTTCGCCTGGCTCACCCACCAGGTAGACCTCGGCGACTTCCCCGCCAGCCTGCGCATCACCTGGGTCTTCACCGACGACACCGACAAGGCCCGGGCCCTGGCCGGCGCGGACAAGGCGCGGATGATCGCGCTGACGGCCCAGGCGCTGGCGGATGCTGGAATCGTGCTGGATCATGTGGCCTGGCACGTGCGTTTCGACAGCGAGGAAGCCTGCTGGCGCGATCACGGGGGCGACTGGAACCGGCGCCTGCGTTGACAGGCCCGGCAACGCCTACAGTTGCGTCAGCCAGTAGGCCACGTCCACCTCGTCGATCTGCTCGGGGCGCAGGAACTGCTCGGCATACTGCCGGTACACGCCGGAGCTGAGAAACAGCCGCAGCAACTGCCCGTCGAGATGGTTGTCACGCGCCATGAAGACCAGGATCTTCACCGACTCGGACAAGGTCTTGGGCGCCTTGTACGGCCGATCCGCCGCCGTCAGCGCCTCGAAAATGTCGGCGATCGCCATCACCCGCTCGGGAATGCCCAGCGCGTCCTGGCCGAGCCGGCGTGGATAGCCGCTGCCGTCCATCTTCTCGTGGTGGTTGCCGGCAATCGCCGGCACACGCCGCAGCTGACGCGGAAACGGCAAGGCGCTGAGCATGATGATGGTCTGCACGATGTGCTCGTTGATCTTGAAGCGCTCCTCGTCGTTGAGCGTGCCCCGGCGGATCGACAGGTTGTACAGTTCGCCGTGGTTGCTGGCATGGGCCGGCAGGTGCATATCGAAGCCCCAGCAGTTACGCGGATCGTCCTTGGCCACCGGTGGCTTGCGCGGTCCCCAGGGCACCTGGTGCTCGTCGCGGTCGGCAAGCAGCGGCTCCTCCACCGGCAAGGGCGCGGGTGGCGTGTCGGCGAAGCACGCGGCCTCGTCGCGGGAGATGCCCAGGCGGTTGTCGAAGTGCCGCAGCCAGCGGCGCTGGCCGATAAGGCGCAGGCGCTCGATGTCGGCCTCCTGCATGAACTCGCCGCCAATATTGGCGTTGGCGACGAAGGCGAACTCGTCCTGCAGCTCGGCCCGGCTTTGTTCCAGCTGGCGTCGCAGCACCGCCTCGTCGTCGCCATTGGCCAGGCCTTGCCAATAGGCGATCTCGCTGTCGCGCCAGAGCACTTCGAAGCGCATCCGCACCTCGTGGATGCGGTTGTACAAGGTCTCGAGCTTGGTCGCCTTGTCCACCACGTACTCGGGGCTGGTGATCTTGCCGCAATCGTGCAGCCAGGCGGCCACGCGAAACTCATAGCGCTCGGCCTCGTTCATGGTGAAGGCGGCATAGGGGCCGCTGTCGGCCTGAACGGCCTGGTCCAGGAGCATCTGCGCCAGCTGCGGCACGCGCTCGCAATGGCCGCCGGTATAGGGGCTCTTGGCGTCGATGGCATCGGCCAGCAGCTTGATCATGGCATCCAGCAGGCGCTGCTGGGACTCGATCAGCTGACGCGTCTCGATGGCCATGGCGGCGGCGCCGGACAACTCGTCGACGAAACGCCGGAACGCCTGCCCTGCATGTTCGTTCTCCAGTTGCAGCACCAGGATGCCGAGCAGCGCCTGGCCACGGTCGTTGAGTACCACCGCCAGGCTGCGCCCCTGCAACGACAGGGCCTGGGTCACGGCGCTGGCCAGATCCTGATGATCCTCTTCGTGGACCGCCAGCTCTCCCGGATAGTCCTGTGCCCGGCAGGCCGCGGCCAGGCGCAGG
This sequence comes from Pseudomonas sp. P106(2024), assembly GCF_057480815.1. Lineage (NCBI taxonomy): Bacteria > Pseudomonadati > Pseudomonadota > Gammaproteobacteria > Pseudomonadales > Pseudomonadaceae > Pseudomonas > Pseudomonas sp. P106(2024). The sequence goes on from NZ_JBLIYU010000002.1 coordinate 80,578, forward strand.
CGAGCGTTGTCCGCGTCGTACAGGTACACCGCACCGGCACTGGCGCTGGCGGCGGCCACCAGATGGTTGAGCACGCTGTCGAGCATGCGTTCGAGCTGGGTCTCGCGGCTGAGGGTGAGTGTGATCGCCTGGAAGTTGCGGATGGTACCGGACATGCGGCTCAGCACCCGGCTCAGCTCACGCACCTCCGAGACCCGCGAGAGCACCCCCACCTCGCGGCTGAAATCAAAACCGGCCAGGCCCTGCACCTGCTCGGTGAGCCGCCGCAGCGGGCGACCGATACGCCGGCCCAGCAAGCCACCAAGCAGCAACAGCACGGCCGCCAGCGCCGCGGCCCAGAGCAGTTGCTCGAACAGCACCTGGCGCGCTCCGGCTAGCAGCTCATGGGCCGGCACGGCGATCAGCAGCTGCAGGTCCTGCCCGGCCACGGTGGTCAGCGGCACGCGCATGCCGTACCAGGTCTTCCCCTCGACCTGGTACGCCTGTGGACGCGTACCTTGGAGAGCATCGGTGTGGACCCGCGCAAGGCTGGCAATACCCAGCTCATCAATGCGCGACAGACGCACCGCGTCGCCCTCGCGAACGATCACCCGTTGCAGGTCCGGATAAGCCACCACGCTGCCCTGGTCATCGACCACGGCGATCTCGGTGCCGGCGGTCATGCGCAGGTCGCGGCTCTCGCTGGCCAGGTCGGTGATCGAGACGTCCATGCCAATCACCGCCGCGCCATCGACGCTACGCTGGGCCATGGTCAGGCCGATCTCGCGGGTGGTGAAGAACACATAAGGGCGGGTGAGCACAGTGGTGGATTGCGCCGAGGCTTCGACGAACCAAGGCCGTTGGCGCGGATCGTAGCGATAATCCGGTTTGGGCTGTTGCAGCAGCAGGGTCATTGCCTGGTCATAGAAACGCCATTCGCCGTGCAACGCACCGTCTGCGCCAAGGCTGACGGTCTGCACCAGGAACGTCGTATTCGCCGGGGCCGCGAAGCGCTGAAGCAACTGTGGATCACGCAGGCGACGGACCAGCAGGAACTCGCCATTGGGATAACCAAGGTAGGCAGCACTGAGCATGCGATTGGCGCGCAGGGTCTCGACCAGTTGCGGCAGGCGCTCCAGGTGCTGCGCCATTGTGCCCGCAGAGCCATCGAAGGCCAGCAGGCGGATACTGCTCTGCACCGGATCGACCAGGCGCCGGGCGCGCTCGTCGATGGTCCTGCCGACCTGCTGGGCGGCATCACCAGCGGCGGCCACCAGCGTCTGGCGCACACCCAGGTAACCCTGCCAGGCCAGGGCCGAGCCAAGCGCCAGCATGCCCAGCATGATCGCCAGCGCCACCAGCCACTGCAGGGAAATACTCCGGCCATGGTTGTTCATCAATGCCTGCCCCCCGCAGACACCCGCCTTGGCGCATGCTCGATCAACGCGCAGCCCATTCCAGGTACTCCCCGTGTGGTGATTTCCACAGTGTAATCAGCCAATGCGAACATGCCGGCCACAGCGTAGTCGGCAGCGAGACAGTCGCATACTGGCATATCGGCATCAAGCATGCAGTGCCCCATCGCCCACGCCGTCTTCATGGCACTCGTGGGCTCGCCAGCAAATATCCCGTATACAAAAAAAAGCAATTCTGTTTACACTACGCGGCGCCTACGACAACGGTCATCGCCGTTGCGTATTGCGACAGGCACAAGCCATGCGACATCCGCTACCGCCCACCCTCATCGGGTTTCCTGCTCGAATGCCGTGCGTCCTGAACGCCGCATCCGTCCTGCTACCGTCTGCCCACACGCTGCCAATGCCCTCACCGGCGCTACGCGTGCACGGCACATCGTTCGCCCCAGCTTTCGACGCCCGGCCTCGCCGCGCCTGACAGCTCAGTCGCGCCCGGTGCGAACGCCGGGTGCCTCCCTACACTCAGAAAACACACCCCAACCGGGAGGGGACCCTCATGCCCAAGACACTACTGGTCAAGAACGCCGAACTGCTGGTGACCATGGACGGCGAGCGCCGCGAGATCAAACGCGGCGGGCTCTACATCGAAGACAACGTGATCAAGCAGGTCGGCCCCAGCGATACCCTGCCACAGCACGCCGACGTGATCCTCGACATGACCGGCAAGGTGGTCATCCCTGGCCTGGTCAACACCCACCACCACATGTACCAGAGCCTTACCCGCGTGGTGCCAGCGGCCCAGGACGGCGAGCTGTTCAACTGGCTGACCAACCTCTACCCGATCTGGGCGCGGCTGACCCCGGAGATGATCTCGGTATCGACCCAGACCGCCATGGCCGAGCTGATCCTCTCGGGCTGCACTACCTCCAGCGACCACCTGTACATCTACCCCAACGGTTGCAAGCTCGACGACAGCATCCACGCCGCCGAGCAGATCGGCATGCGCTTTCACGCCGCCCGCGGCAGCATGAGCGTCGGCCGCAGCCAGGGCGGCCTGCCGCCGGATTCGGTGGTGGAGAAGGAAAGCGACATCCTCAAGGAGTCGCAGCGTCTGATCGAGGACTACCACGATGCCCGGCACGGCTCGATGCTGCGTGTGGTGGTGGCGCCCTGCTCGCCGTTCTCGGTCAGCCGCGACCTGATGCGCGAGGCGGCGGTGCTGGCCCGTCAGTATGGCGTGTCGCTGCACACCCACCTGGCGGAGAACGTCAACGACATCGCCTACAGCCGCGAGAAGTTCGGCATGACCCCGGCCGAGTACGCCGAGGACCTGGGCTGGGTCGGCCACGACGTGTGGCACGCCCACTGCGTGCAGCTCGACCAGCATGGCATCGAGCTGTTCGCCCGCACCGGCACCGGCGTCGCCCACTGCCCGTGCTCGAACATGCGCCTGGCTTCGGGTATCGCGCCTATCCGCAAGATGCGCGACCACGGCGTGCCGGTGGGCCTGGGGGTCGATGGTTCGGCGTCCAACGACGGCGCCAGCATGATCGGCGAGGTGCGCCAGGCGCTGCTGCTGCAACGGGTCGGTTTCGGGCCAGATGCGATGACCGCCCGCGAGGCGCTGGAGATCGCCACCTTGGGCGGTGCCAAGGTACTCAACCGCAACGATATCGGCGCCCTCGCCCCAGGCATGGTCGCCGACTTCGTGGCCTTCGGCCTGGGTCATGTGGCCTATGCCGGCGCCCTGCATGACCCGCTGGCAGCGCTGGTGTTCTGTACCCCGACCCATGTCGACACCAGCGTGATCAACGGGCGCGTGGTGGTGCAGGACGGACGCATCACCACCGTCGACCTGCCGCGGGTGCTGGAGCGTCACAACCAGTTGGCGCGACAGTTGGTCATCGGCGAGTAGGCCAGCTATGGAACAGCCATTTCCCTGAGCCGCTGCGCCAGCTCCAGGGCCACCCGCCCGCTGGCCGGCGTCGGCACCAACTCAGTGAATGGGATATCGATCAAGCGGTTCTCGCGCACCGCCCGCAGGCTCGAGAGCACCGGGTCGCGGGTCAGCAACTGACGCTTGCGACTGGCCGGCGACCACAGGGCGTCGGCCAGCAGGATCACATCGGGGTCGCTGCTCAGCAGCGACTCGCGGCTGACTGTCACGCGATACTGGTCAAGCCCACCGAGCACGTTGCGCGCTCCGGCGGCGGCCAGCAACGGCGTGACGAAACCCCGCCCGCCTTCGCTGTCCAGCCCCCGGACCTCACTGTCGAGGTAGAACACCGACAACGGCCTGCCGTTCGCAACAATCGCCCTGGCCCGCGCCAGGTCCGCGTCCATCGCTTCGATCAGCGCCTGGGCCCTTGCCTGCCGGCCCAGCAGCTCGCCGAGGAGGGTCAGGTCACGCCGGACATGGGCGTAGTAATCCAGCGAATGGCCGGCACAGGCCGATTCAAGCAAATAGCTGGAGATCCCGTTGCCGGCCAGCCGAGTTCGCGAGCTGACCCCGTCGCCAAAGGCCGAGGCGAATCCGCCGACCACCAGGTCAGGCCTTTGCGCATACAGCACCTCGCTGGCCGGGTACTCCCGGGCGATCACCGGCACGCCCTGGTAGCGGCCCTGCGTGTAGGCGGCGCCGTTGTCGTCCAGGTAGGCCACGCCGACCATCGATGGCCCGGCGCCGAGGGCGAGCAGCAGGTCGGCCGCGTGCTGGTTGAGGGCGACGATACGCGCAGGCGCCGCAGCGGGCCGTTGCCAGTCCTGCCCACAGTTGCGATAGCTGTCGGCCAGGACCGGTGTGCCACAGCACAAGGCCAACGACAGCAGCCAGGCGCTACGCATCGCCAGCCCCTCCTTTGATCAGCAGTCTTTCGGCGATCCTTGCGCCCTGTAGATGCATTTCCACCAATTCCTCCACCTCCCGATCATCACGTACCCGATACCAGCAGCCGTCCGGGTGCACCGTCAGTACTGGCCCCAGGTTGCAGGGGAACTGGCAACCAGTGCGAGTCAGCAGCACGCCGCCCGGCGTCTCGATCAAGTCATGGTCCAGCAGCCGCCGGCGCAGGCGTTTCCACAACGGCAAGGCACCGCGCCGCACACAGCGCGGGCCGGTGCACAGGAACACTTGGCGGGCATGCTCGGGCACACGCGACCAGTCCGGATCGCTGGCCACCGCGTTGACCTGGTCGCACGGCAGGTGGCGGGTGTGCTCACCGATGCTGGCACAGGCCGCCCGCGCGTCCAGGCCGCGACGGCCCAAGGCCTGGGCCGTGACCCAGACACCGGCCCGACCTTGCGCCAGACGCCCCAGCTCATCGCGCAGCCAGTCAAGGTAGGCGCTGTCCGAGGTGGGTTCCAGGTCCACTACCAGCAAGCGCTCAACACCCTGGTCAAGGGCCTCGCGGATAACCACCCACAGCCCATCGAAGCCCTCCAGGGTATCTACGATATCCCGGCCCGCCTCGCGGCCACGCAGGTCGCGGACCTCGGCGCCAAAGGTTTCGGCCGCAGAGCCAACGCCCAGGCCAGGGCCGACGAACAACACGCGCTGGTAGTCCATGCTCACGCCCCTCAGAAGGTGTAGGTGTACCGCAGTTCGCTGGTGAACGGCCGTCCGAGATTGTCGACGTTACTCGCCCGGCTGGTGACATAGTCGCGGTCGAACAGGTTCTCCACCAGCAGGCTCAACCGGTGCTGGCGGGCACCGTCCAGGTAGCGGTAGGCATCGACGTCGACCACCGAGTAATGGCCGTACTCGACGCCCTTGGAGCTGACCACATCGCGAATGTAGCGAATGGCCCCTCCGGCACCCCACATGCGGTCCACCGATTCGTAGCCGAGCCGCGAGCGGGCGAAAAAACTCGGCACGTCGTTGATCGTCGCCCCGGTGCGCGACTCGGTGAGGTTACGGGTCATGTCTGCCTGCAGGCTCCATTGGTCGTCGAGCTGGATACGTGCATCGGCCTCGAAACCCCGCATCTGCACCTGGCCCTGGCCGTTCACCCACTGGCTGCCGTCCAGGGTGATCAGGTCGGTGATCTTGCGCCGGAACACGGTGACGCTGGCGCTGAATTCGCGCGCCAGCAGCAGGCCGTGGTAGTCCAGGCCAAGCTCGGCGTTGCGGCTCTTCTCGGGCTTGAGGTCGCGGTTGCCGATCTCGTCGCCGGGCTCGTTGACGAACAGCTGCTCGGCGTTGGGCAGCTTGTAGGCGCTGCCGTACTGGCCACGCAGTTGCCAGTTGTCGTTCAGGTCGTACAGCGAGGCAAGCATGCCGACGGTGGCGCTGTCGCCGCCGCTCATGGCCTCGTGGCGCACGCCAAGGCTCGGGTGCCAGTCCGGCAAGGCCTCGATCCTGGGCCGCAGCTGGGCATACAGCGCATTGGCCTGGGCCTTGTTGTCGTCGATCACCAGCACATCGTCCTGGCCCTTGAACCACTGGTTGTCGGAACCGAACACCAGCACATGGCCGCCGTCGAGTTCGGCCTTGCCCTCGGCCTGCACGCCCCAGTCGGTGAAACCCCAGTAGTCGTTGTGGTTGACCACGTTACGGCTGCCATCGTCACGGTTGTTGATGCGGGTGTAGCGGGTGTCCCAATCGTTGACGTGGCCCTTGATGAAGTAGCTCAGGCGCTCGTTGAGGCGCTGCTCGAAGGTCGCCGTGGCGATCTGCTGCACGCGGTCGTTGGTGGTCTTGTAGTTGTTCACTGGCCGGGCGAAATCAAGGTTGGCGTCGGTGTACTGGTAGAACAGTTCCAGCCGCGCATCGTCGCCGAAGGCCTGGACCGCCTTGCCGCCGAAGGTGGTCACCTCGTAACCGCGTTTCTTGTCGCTGACGTTGCCGCTGTAGTCGCGGTTGCGAAACGGCTGGTAGCCATCAGAGACGTTGTGGCTGACATAGGCCAGCAGGCCCAGGTCGCCGAAGCCGTTACTGAAGATCCGCTCGACGCGGGCGTCCTTGCTGCTGCCGGCGAAGCTGTCCAGGCCCAGGTTGACCTCACCCGAAGCCTCGCGGCTCTGCGGGCTGCGGGTGACGATATTGATCACCCCGGCCACCGCCTGGGTACCGAATAACAGGCTCTGGCCGCCCTTGAGCACCTCGATGCGCTCCACCGCGTTGGCCGGCAGGGTGTCCAGGTACAGGCCGCCGTACAGGCGGTTGTTCAAGCGCACGCCGTCGAGCAGGATCAGGGTGTCGTCGTTACGCCCGCCGAGCAGCGAATAGGTGCCGTAGTCGAACGGGCCGTTCTTCGGCGCGACGTAGAAGCCGGGGATGAACATCTGCATCACCCGGGTGATGTCGGCGCCGGGGCCGGCGCGCTCGATCTGCTCACGGCTGACGATCTCGACCTTGCTGCCGTACTGGGCCATGGCGGCGACGTTGGTCGACTCCACCGACGGCGCGACGACGATCTGCTGGTCGAGGACCAGGGGCGTGTTTTCGGCCAGTGCCAGGGGGCTGGCCAGGCATCCCAGAAGCAGGGTCCGGGCCTTGGGGGATAAACGTCGGGAGTGAATCACAGCAATCATGCTCTTCTCGAAAGTGACTTTCGCAGAAGCACGCAGGAGCACGGATCGCGCACACGCCAATACCGGCCCATGCCCGCCCACCGCAGGAGTTTGCCTACCACATTCCAGGCCGGTCTCCGGGCTCGCAAGACTAGACGCCTTCACCTTCCCATGGCGCATTGGCCACAGTGGTCTGTCGAAGGCATCACTTGCATACCGTTGCGGGGGCAGCACCGGACTCGTACCGGTTTCCCGTTTAACCCCATGCGCGGCGGCATGGGACACCTGAAATCGGTCGGCATCTGAACACCTGGGGCCCAGAGGCGTCAAGCCAGGCAGGCGTATCGTTTCGAATGCTTTTTATCGCAGGAACACTCTAGGCAGATGTGTCAAAAGTTGTAGAATCCGCACGCCCAACCCATTCCCTTCGAGCTTTGCCGATGAAGCTGGCCCGCCACACACGATCGCAAGTCGCCTGGGTGCTGTATTTCAGCATCTTGTTCGGCTCGTTGCTGTGCGCCATGGGCCATGGACAGATGGCAGGCTTGCGCCTGGCCGGCCTGGATGACGCCGCCTGGTGCGCGGCCGACAGCAGCGGCGTGTTCAAGGGCGACCAGGACATCACCGACCCGGTGCTGCCTGCCGGCGGCGACTGCGTGATCGCCAGCCTGTTCAGCGCCACCCTGCTGGCGGTGTTCTTCGGCCTGCTGGCCTTGCTCGCCGGGGAGTCGAGCAAACCCTTACCCAGACAACCCGCGCCGCCCCTGCCCAAGCAGCGCTGGCCCCTGGTCAATCCGCGCGCCTCCCCCGCTTCGCTTCTCGCGTTCTGACATCGCCACGCCCAAGTACTACTGCCTGATCGGCAGCGGGCGTGCGCCCACCGATTTCAGCCAGGAAGCCTTGCATGTTCCGCATGACCACTTTGGCGCTGCTCGTAGGCAGCGCAACCTGCGCCTGGGCGCAGGATGACACCCTGACCCTGCCCGCCAGCAACGTCACGGCCACCGCCGACCAACCCAAAGAAGCCACCACGCTCGATCTTGACCGCCCCATCGAAAGCGGCTCGCGGCTGAACCTCAGCGCCCGCGAAAACCCCGCCTCAGTCAGCGTTGCCGACCGCAAGACCATGGAGCGCATCGGCGCGCGCAACTTCCAGGACGCCGCCAACGCCCTGCCCGGGGTCAACGCCTCGGCACCGCCCGGCTGGGGCGGCTACGTGTCTTACCGTGGTTTCAACGGCGCCCAGATCAGCCAGTTGTTCAACGGCATCAACCTGCAGTACGGCGCCACGGCGCGCCCGGTTGGCGCGTGGATCTACGACCGCGTCGAACTGCTCGGCGGCCCCTCGTCGTTCCTCAACGGCAGTGGCGCGGTCGGCGGCAGCCTGAACATGATCACCAAACTGGCCAACCGCGATGAGGACAGTTTCGAAGGCCGCGTCAGCTACGGCCGCTACGACACCCTGGAAACCTCGGTCGGCTTCAACAAGGCGCTCAACAGCGGCGACGGCCCGCGCCACTACGCGCGGCTCGACTACAGCCGCACCAGTACCAATGGCTACATCGACCGCCAGGAGAACGGTGCCGGCAACCTGGCCTTCTCGCTGCTCAGCGACATCAACGAGCAGCTCTCGCACACCCTGGCCATCGAGTACCTGGAAGAGAAGGAAGACAGCCCGTACTGGGGCACGCCGGTGTTGCAGCCGGCGGTCGGCACCCTGCACATCGACAAACACAATCGCTTCAACAACTACAACGTCGAGGACGGCCGCTACGAGCAGCGCACCCGCTGGCTGCGCTCGATCACCGACTACCGCATCGACGACAGCAACCAGCTGCGCAACACCTTCTACCACTACAACGGCCAGCGCGATTATCGCAACCTCGAGGTGTACCGCTACAACGCCAGCAACACCAACATCGCCCGCTCCGGCGGTTACCGCCAGCGCCACGACCAGGAGGTCAACGGCAATCGCACCGAATTGACCCATCAAGGCCAGCTGTTCGGTCTGGCCAGCGACTGGGCGTTCGGCGTGGACTACAGCCGCAACCAGCAGACCGCCTATCCGCTGTCCAAAGGTGCCTTCGACATCATCGACCCGAATGGCTTCCAGCCCGACCACTTCCTCGACATCCCCGGCATGGACGCGCCGCGCGCCAAAGGCCGCAGCACTACCACCGACACCACGGCGGGCTTTGTCGAGAACCGCACCCGCCTGACCGACCAACTGTCGCTGATATCGGCACTGCGCTACGACCATATCGACTTCGACGTGGTCGACCACGTGAGCCGGGCCAAGCTGGACCGGCGTTGGGACGCCTTCACCGGGCGCCTGGGCCTGGTCTACGACCTGACGTCCAATGTCAGCCTGTACACCCAGTACAGCACCTCGGCCGAGCCGCCGGGCGGCTCGCTCACTGGCGCCTCGCTCAGCCAGGTCGGCGACTTCGACTTGAGCACCGGGCGCCAGGTGGAAGTGGGCAGCAAGTTCGACTTCCTCGACGGGCGCGGTTCGGCCACCGCGGCGGCCTACCGCATCGTGCGCAAGAACATCTCGGTGCCCTCCTCGACCGTGCCCAACACCACCGAGCAGGCGGGCCAGCAGACCTCCACCGGCCTCGAGCTGGCGGCCTCGTTCAAGGTCACGCCCAAGCTGCTGGCGGCGGGCAACTTCAGCTGGGTCAACGCCGAGTACGACGAGTTCAACGAGACCATCGGCGGCGTGGTGTACTCGCGCAAGGGCAAGCACCCGGTGAACATCCCCGACCGGGTCGCCAACCTGTGGCTGACCTACGACCTGGCGCCGGGCTGGCAGGTCGGCGCCGACGCCCGCTATGTGTCGTCGGTGTACGCCAACACCGCCAACACCGCCTGGGTGCCGTCGTACACCGTCTATGGGCTGTCCATGACCCACGACCTGGACAAGCACGTGCAGCTCAGCGCGCGGCTGCGCAACCTCACCGACGAGGTCTATGCGCGTTTCATCCACCAGACCAACACCCAGTACTACCTGGGTGAGCCGCGCAGCCTGGAAGTGGCTGTGCAGTGGCGCTACTGATGGGCCTGAAGCGCCAGCTGTACCTGTGGCACCGCTGGCTGGGCATCGTCGCCTGCCTGTTCATGGCGCTGTGGTTCGTCTCCGGGGTGGTCATGCTGTATGTCGGCTACCCCAAGCTGACCCCGGCTGAGCGCCTGGCCCACCTGCCGGCACTGCCGGCGGGATGCTGCGCCGAACTGCCGACGCAGTGGGCGCAACAGCCGTTGAAGGCGCTGCGTCTGACCAGCCTGGGCGGGCAAGCACACTACCTGCTGGAACTGGCCGACGGTCGCCGCGTCACCCTTGATGCCACCAGCGGCGAGCCCCTGGTTCATGCGGATGCCGCCTGGGCCCTGGCCAATGCGCGGCAGTACGCCGGTGACTCGGCACTGGCCTATCAAGGCACGGTGGACGAGGACATGTGGACCCACTCCCGGGCCCTGGACGCTGACCGGCCCTTGCATCGGGTGCGGGTGGACGATGCCGCCGGCACCTGGCTGTACCTGTCCGGGCGCAGCGGTGAAGTGGTGCGCGACGCCACCGCGCAGGAACGCGCCTGGAACTGGGTCGGTGCCTGGCTGCACTGGCTCTATCCCCTGCGCGGCGGGTTCGGCTTCGACAACGGCTGGCGCACGCTGGTGATCGGCCTGTCCGTGCTCGGTACGCTGATGGCGATCCTGGGCATGGCGGTGGGCATCCTGCGCCTGCGGTTGCGCAAGCGCTATCGCAGCGGCTCGCGCAGCCCCTACCCCGGAGGCTGGCTGCGCTGGCACCACATCGGTGGGCTGTTGTTCGGTGGGGTGCTGGTGTTGTGGGTGTTCAGCGGCTTGATGTCGATGCGCCCCTGGGGCCTGACCGACAGCCGTTCGCAGATCGCCCTGCAACCCGGCCCGCTGCACGCCGCCGACCTCAAGCTGCCGGTTGCCACCGCGTTGGCGCGGTTGCGCGAGGAGGCAGGTTTCAACACCGTCGAGTTGCAGTGGCAGCGCCTGGCCGACGTCACCTACATGGTGGCGCGTAATGCCAACGGCGACAGCCGTATCCTCGAAGACGGCGCGCCGCCGACCCGGGCGTTTGCCCGGCAACGGCTGCTGGCGGCCGCGCAGGCCATGGCCCCAGGCATGGCGGTGCAAGACGACTGGCAGAGCGCTTACGACTTCCACTACTTCGCCCGCGACCCGCAGAGCATGTACGGTTTCCAATCCCGCCCATTGCCCGTGCTGCGCCTGCGCTTCGATGACCCGGCCGCTACCTGGGTCTACCTGGACCCGGCCAGCGGCATGATGGTGGCCAACCATGACCGGGCGCAACGCACCGGGCGCTGGTTGTTCAACCTGCTGCACAGCTGGGACTGGCAACCGCTGCTGGCGCGGCCGCTGCTGCGTGAAGGGCTGATCATCGTCCTGAGCAGCGGTGGGTTGGTGATTGCCCTCAGTGGCGTGGTGCTGGGTTGGCGGCGTTTGCGCAGGACGTTCCGTTAACGTCACTGGGGCCGCAAAGCGGCCCCCTTCGCTCACCTTACAGGCTACCCCCGCTTCTTCTTCACCCCGCCCTGCCGGGCCTTGAACCGCGGATTGGACTTGCAGATCACATAGATCCGGCCACGACGCTTGACCACCTGGCAGTCACGATGACGACGCTTGGCTTGCTTGAGTGAGGACAGTACTTGCATAGGAACCTCCGGCTACGTAATAACATTACAATAACGCGAATCATTTTCATCTGCCAATCACTCCTCAGATCTCATTTCGCTATGGCGTCAGCGCATCGATAAATGCTACGTTATTACATATTATTTGGAGATCCCTTGTGAACCCTCGCGCACCGCTTCTGGCCGGCCTCACCCTGGGCCTGTTCGGCCAACCCCTCTCGGCAGCCCAACCCCTGCTGCTGGAAGAAACCTCGATCACCGACGCCTACCTCGAAGAACGCGCCGACGGCCCGGTGCAAGGCTACCGCGCCACCCGCTCGGCCACCGCCACCCGCACCGACAGCGATATCCGCGACACCCCGCAGAGCATCCAGGTGGTGCCCGCCCAGGTGATCAAGGACCTCAACACCACCCGCATCGACCGCGCCCTGGACTTTGCCGGCGGCGTGTCGCGGCAGAACAACTTCGGTGGCCTGACCTTCCTCAACTACAGTGTGCGCGGCTTCACCACCGGCGAGCTGTACAAGAACGGCTTCGCCATCAACCGCGGCAGCTACAGTTCCCCGGACACCTCCAGCATCGAGCGCATCGAAGTGCTCAAGGGCCCGGCCGCCAGCCTCTATGGCCGCGGCGACCCTGGCGGGCTGGTCAATATCGTCAGCAAGCGCCCCCAGGCCGAAACCTTCAGCACCCTAAGCCTGAGCGCGGGCAGTTGGGACCGCTACCGCACCGCCCTGGATGCCAACTCGCCGCTGGACAGCCAAGGCAATCTGCTGGGTCGGATCAACCTGGCGGTCGAGGACAACGGCAGCTTCCGTGACCATGTCGGCAGCGAGCGTCGTATCGTCAGCCCGTCCCTGAGCTGGCAGCTGTCGCCCGATACGCGGCTGCTGATCGACACCGAGTTCTCCCGCACCGAGTCGGTGTTTGACCGAGGCATTCCGGCAGTCAATGGCGAGATGGGCTCGGTCAAGCGCTCGACCTTTCTCGGCGAGCCCAACGACGGCAAGATCCGCAACGACAACCAGACCCTCGACGTGGCGCTGGAACATTTTCTCGACGACAGCTGGAAACTGCGCCTGGCCAACCATTACACCCAGGGCACGCTCAAGGGCAACAGCTCCGAGCCCCAGGCCCTGGTCGGCACGACGATCACCCGTTTCTATCGCGAACGTGATTTCGAATGGAACGACAACATCACCCAGGCCGAGCTGCACGGTCAGTTCGAATTAGGGGGCTGGCAACACCAGGCGCTGATCGGGCTGGAATACGAAAACTACCGCAACAGCCAGAAATACCCGCAAAGCGCGACCTCGGCGGGCTATGGCCTGGACATCTACAACCCGGTATACGGCAAGCCGAAGCCGGCCATCGCCCGGCCCAACGACTTCTTCGAGCACACCGAAAGCCATGCCCTCAATCTGCAGGACCAGATCGCCTTCACCGAGCGCCTGCGCGGGCTGGTGGGCGTGCGCCTGGAACGCATCGAACAGATTTCGCAGAACCGCGCCACCGGTGCCAGCGACAGCCAGGAAAAGGACGTCGCCACGCCGCGCGTGGGGCTGCTGTACCAGCTGACCCCACAGGTCGGCGTGTTCGCCAACGCCTCGACGTCGTTCAAGCCCAATACCATTGGCACCCAGGGCCAGGTCTACAAGCCGGAGAAAGGTCTGGGCTATGAGACCGGACTGAAGCTCGACCTGCTCGACAACCGCCTGGGCGCGACCATCGCGCTGTTCCATATCGACAAGGAGAACGTCATCACCACCGACGTGCTCGGCGACAGCGTGGCGGCCGGCAAGGCGCGCAGCCAGGGGCTGGACCTGCAGTTCAGCGGCCAACTGACCGACGCCGTACGGGTGATCGGCGCCTATGCCTACATCGATGCCGAGGTCACCAAGGGCGACGCGGCCCTGCCCAAGGGCAGCGACCTGCTGGGTATTGCCCGCAACAGCGGCAGCGTGATGGGCGTGTACGAGTTCTTGGACGGCGCTCTGCGCGGATCGGACATCGGCGCGGCGTTCAACTATGTCGGCGAGCGTTCCGGCCAGGCCGGCAGCCACTTCACCCTGGATGCCTACAGCACGGTCGACCTGCTGGCGCACTACAAGGCCAGCGAACAGGTGACCGTGGGCCTGAACCTCAACAACCTGTTCGATCGCAAGTACTACGAACGCTCCTACAACAGCGCGTGGGTGCTGCCGGGCGAACCGCGCAATGTCAGTGTGAGCCTGACGCTCAGCCTTTGACCCAGCACATGAAGGAAACTTCATGTTAGCCGTCAGCCCCTTGGCACCGGGGCCGGCGGGCATCGCGGGGCGGCGGGGCAGCCGGCCCCGCCTTGAGCCGCCCTGCCCGCCCGCGTAGCATCGCGACCCCATCCGTAGCACCACGACGTCCATGCCCCAGCCCATTCCCCTCAAGGACCACGAAAAGGAAAAGCATCTGGTCAACCGCCGGCTGCTGGCCTGTGCCCTGCTGGTGATGAGCCTGGTGGCAGTGCTGGTGGGCCGGCTCTATGTGCTGCAGGTGCTGCAGCACGACCAGCAGAGCGCGGTATCGGAAAACAACCGCGTGCACGTGCTGCCGATCCCGCCCGAGCGCGGCCTGATCTATGACCGCAACGGCGTGGTGCTGGCCGACAACAAGCCCAGCTTCAACCTGACCATGACCCGCGAACGGGCCGGCGATCCGGCACGGGTGCTCGACAGCCTGGCGCAGATCCTCGGTCTGTCCGAGGACGACCGCCACCAGTTCGACAAGGACCTGCGCCGCGGACGCAAGCCGTTCGAGCCGGTGACCCTGCTGGTGGGCCTGAGCGAAGAGCAGATCGCCCTGATCGCGGTCAACCAGTTCCGCCTGCCGGGGCTGGAGGTCGAGCCGCAGTTCATACGCGAATACCCACTGGCCGAGCACTTCGCCCATTCGGTGGGCTACGTCGGGCGCATCAACGAAAAGGAAGCCAAGACCCTCGACAGTACCGCCTACCGCGGCACCCAGTCGATCGGCAAGACTGGTATCGAACGCTTCTACGAGAACGAACTGCACGGCCAAGTGGGCTACGAGGAAGTCGAGACCAATGCCCAGGGCCGGGTGATGCGCGTACTCAACCACCATGACCCGGTGCCGGGCAAGGACATCGTGCTGAGCCTCGACGCCCACCTGCAGCAGGCCGCCGAAAAGGCCCTGGGCGATCGGCGTGGCGCGGTGGTGGTGCTCGACCCGGCCAACGGCGACGTACTGGCGATGGTCAGCAACCCGGCCTTCGACCCCAACCTGTTCGTCAAGGGCATCAGCTACAGGCAGTACGCCGCCCTGCGCGACTCCATTGACCGGCCGCTGTTCAACCGCGTGCTGCGCGGGCTGTACGCACCCGGCTCGACGGTCAAGCCCGAGGTGGCCATCGCCGGCCTCGACAGCGGCGTGATCAGCCCCGCCAGCCGAGTCTTCGACCCCGGCTACTACGAGCTGCCCAACTACGACCACAAGTACCGCAACTGGAACCGCACGGGCGATGGCTGGGTGGACATGTACACGGCGATCATGCGCTCCAACGACACCTACTTCTACGACCTGGCGCACAAGCTGGGCATCGACCGCCTGCACGACTACATGGCCGAGTTCGGCCTGGGCCAGAAGGTCTCGCTGGATATGTTCGAGGAAGCACCGGGGCTGATGCCGTCACAGGCCTGGAAGCGCGCCACCCGGCGCCAGGCCTGGTTCCCCGGCGAGACGCTGATCCTCGGCATCGGCCAGGGCTACATGCAGGTCACGCCGCTGCAGCTGGCCCAGGCCACCAGCCTGCTGGCGAGCAAGGGGGCGTGGCACCGCCCGCACCTGGCGCTGACCATCGGTGGCCAGGCTCCGGTCGACCCCAACCCGATGCCGGACATCGTGCTGCACGACAAGCACGCCTGGGACCAGGTCAGCCAGGGCATGCAGATGGTCATGCACGACCCGCGCGGCATCGCCCGCGCCGCCGCCGCCGGCGCGCAATACCGCATCGCTGGCAAGAGCGGCACGGCGCAGGTGGTGGCGATCAAGCAGGGTGAACGCTACAACCGCGACAAGACCCTCGAGCGCCACCGCGACAACGCCCTGTTCGTCGGCTTCGCCCCGGCCGAGCACCCGGCGATGGTGGTGGCGGTGATGATCGAGAACGGCGAGGCCGGTGGTCGGGTGGCCGGGCCGGTGGTGCGTGAGGTGATGGATGCGTACCTGCTGGATGAGCAGGGGCATTTGAAGGCGCAGTATGCCGGCGTGCCGCAGGCCAGGAGCATCCCACACTCCTAGACCGACACAGGCGCGGCCCCGGTCTCATGGGGGGCGCGCTTGTGATAGGAGCCGCCTTCAGCACAACGGCCCCAATACGCTGCAGCGGCTGCGTCGGTGATGCAGGTTAACCCGCGCTACTGGCCCTGAGTGGGATCAAGCAGCGGTTCCAGGCATCAGGTCGTAAGGATGCTTCCATCCCGGCACTTCTTGAATACGCGCCTTCCATGCTTCGACATGACGGAACTCGCTGAGCGCCAACCCCGTGTCCTCGGGCATGTACACGTACCCTGCGAGGGACAGGTCGGCTATGGTCAGGCGCCCGCCGACCATGAACGGCGTCTTGGACAGGTGTGCATCGACGATCTGGTAGGCCGCCCTGGCCCGCTCGCGCAGGAAGCGGGTGACATCCGACTCGCCCATCTGCTTCAGGCAAAAGATGAACCGCAACGCCGCGTAGTAGCTGGTGAATTTGTGGTTGTCGAAGAGCATCCAACGCCAGATCTCGCGCTTCTCGACGTCGTCGCGCGGGCCGAACTGGCCGGTGCGTTCGGCCAGGTAGTCGAGAATCAAGGCCGACTGGGTGAGTTTCTCCCCGGCATGCTCGAGCACCGGCACCTCCCCCTGCTCGTTGACCGCGTCGCGCCAGTCCTGACCACGGGTCTGGCCGTTGAAGAAATCGACGAACACAGGCGCCCAGTCCTGGCCGGTGAGCTCCAGCATCAGCGCAACCTTGTAGGCGTTGCCGGATTCGGCGAAGCAGTGGAGCGTGTATTCGGTCATGGCATCACATTCCCTTGATTGACGGACGGCAGGACTGCGAGAAGATCATGCGCGAGGGTTGTAGGTCAAATACAACGTGGCTCAGTATTGCAGGCGCAATATCACAAGCGTGCCGGAACTCCCAGCGCGTCACAGCGCTCTTAACATCATGCAGTAACACCCTTGGGCTTCACCTTCGCGGAGGACTCACCATGCGTCATTTACTGCTCATCCCATCGCTGCTGCTCCTGCTCCCCGCCGGTGCCGCCCTGGCCCGTGTCGACGCCGGTGACGTCGCTACCTCGGCCGGGGTGTCCGCCTCGCTGTACTCGACCTTCAAGGACGACAAACGGATCATTCCCGCCCGTGACGAACTGTCGGCCTTTGTCGCCAGCGGCGGCGCCATTCGCGGAGCTTACCTGGAGTCGGCGCTGGCGCAGGTCCGCCAGGCCAATCCCGGATTGCAAGCCAGTGACGAGGAGCTGGCCAGGGCGCTGCTGTCGCAGGATGACGGATTGGCGGATCACTGATCGCAGGAAAACAGGGGCCGCTGCGCGGCCCCTGTGGCTCAGCGCGCCCGGTTGGTCACTCCGAACGGAACATGGACCGAAGGCACCACCGTGCTGGTGCTCTTGAGGTGCCCCGACTGGTCGTCGAAGAAGATGTGCGGCTTGAGCACCTGCAGCACCCGCCGCTTCTCTATGCCCCCGAGAAAGAACGCGTCATTGGCCATCACTCCCCAGCTTTTCAGAGTGTTGAGCGCCCGCTCATGGGATGGCGCATTGCGCGCCGTGACAATCGACACACGTAGGCGGTTCTCATAGCCGGGATGCGCCAGCTTGTGCTGCTCTTCGGCAGCCTGGATACGGGCGATGCGCACGAAGAACTCCTTGAGCGGGCCGGGGTTGTGCGGCTGGGTGACGTTGATCACTTCATGAGCATGAAAACTGTCCAACCCGCCCGACTGCATCACCGCCTCCGATTCGTCTCCAGCCAGCACACCGTCGAAGTCGAAGGCGATGCGCAGGTTGTCATCGCTTTCGTCATCGTCGAACTTCGAGTCCAGCACCTGCCCCGCCGGATAGCCGGCCTTGATCGCGGCGTCGACATGCTGCTTGTCGGCGGACAGGAACAGGGCGATGTTCAGCGCCGGAATGTACTCGTAGGGTGAACGGCCCTGGGTGAAGATCGCCCGGGTCATGTTCAGGCCATAGTGGCCAATGGTCTTCATCACCCGCATGCCGGTGTCCGGATCGTTTTGCGACAGCAGCACCACCTCCACCAGCGGGTCCTCGGGATCGCCGCGCAGGTCATTGAGCGCAAGCAGGCGCTTGATGAAGGGATAGGCGATGCCTTTTCCCAGCGGCACGTCCAAGTGCTGCTCCTGGTACTTGCGGTACTGCGCCTCGCCCTCGCGACGGAACACCGCGTCCGATTCGCTGAGGTCGAACACGGCGCTGGAGGCGACACCGATGACCAGGCGATCATCCAGTTCGAAGGCCATGGGGCTTTCCTTGTCTTGATAAATGTTGAACGCGACGCCGGTCAGCCTTCGCTGCGGCCCTGCAGGCGCGATGTCCAGTCCTCAACCTGGTGTTGCTCCAGGCGCTTTTCCAGTGTCCTGCGCCAGTTCGGCACCAGCGGCAGCGCCAGGCATTCGCGCAACAGCTCGGGCTCCAGCCGCTTGTCGAACAGGACCGCCGAGAGCCGCGCCACCGACCACTGGGCGTGGGGACGCTCGACCAGATGCAGGGCATCGCCCGCCTCGACCACGCCCTCCTCCAGCACCCGGTAGTACCAGCCAGTGCGCCCGCTCTGCTGCACGCGCAACGCCATCTGCGCCACGTCGAAGCGGTCATTGAGCTTCCAGCACGGCATCCGCCCCTGGGAGATTTCCAGCAATGCCGTGCCGACGCGGATCCGGTCGCCCAGGCAGACATCGGCTTCACGCCAACCGAAGCTGCTGAAGTTCTCGCCAAACGCGCCGGGCCGGGTCAGCAAGGGGTGCTCGCCCAGTTCGGCGGCCCAGTCCGAATAGTGCTCAAGGGGATAATGGTGGATGGCCTTCTCGACGCCACCGTGTACGCGCAGATCGCCCTGTTCGTCGCCGGCGATGCCGAGGAAGGTCACCGCCAAGGGGCCTTGACGAGGTTGCTTGTCGATGGCGCTGTGCGAACCCGGGCGGGTAAACGGTCGGGCGCAGCCGGTGAGCAGGCTGTCGAGGCGCGGGCTGGGCGAGGTCATGCGGCGGTCTCGTGGAAAGGTCCGCAAGAGCTTACACCAGAGCGCTGGGTAATACCTCAGGGAGCGGGCAAGCCCGGTCCTGCAAAGCTGTACCGGGCGTTACTTGCCCCGCGCCTTGTTGTAGATGGTCTTGGCGCGGTCGGCCGAGGCTTGGCACTTGGCCATGTCACCTTTGTCCCGGGCGTCCTTGGCCTGCTTGAGCAGCTCGTGGTAGTCATGGGCCATGCCGCCATGTAGCGCCTGGCCATCGGTCTTGCTGATGCTCTCCAGATCATTGATCTTGGCATCGCAGTTGGTCGCCGGGCCATCCTCGGCGTGGGCGGCAAAACTCAGTACGCAGGTGATCGCTAACAATGTCATGGATTTCATGGCGTGCTCTCCTGGAGAACCGATGCAGCACAGAGCATAGTTCGTCAGCGCGCGCCGGGGCTTCAGCCCAACGGTAGTGCAACTTCGCCGACCAGGAAGTCGATGAACACCCGCACCTTCAACGGCATGTGCCAGACCTGCGGATACACCAGCATGAAAGGCCGCGACGTCCCGCCATGCCCGGCCAGCACCTCGACCAGCTCACCACTGTCCAGCGCATCCTGCACGGTGAAACGGTAGGCCTGCATCAGGCCGCCACCGTGGCGCGCCAGGGTCGTGGTGGCGAGGAAATCACCCAGACAGGTGAACGCACCCTGGGTCTGCAACTCGACCAGCTGTCCGTCACGGCGAAAGCTCCAGGGCGGCCGCCTGCCGCTGCTGGGCAACTCGAACTGGATGCACTCGTGCCCAGCCAGGTCCTCCAGGGTCCGTGGCGTACCGGCACGGGCCAGGTAGCCGGGTGTGGCAACCACCACCAGCTCGGCGTCCTCCAGGCGCCGGGCCACCAGGCGCGAATCGGCCGGCGCCCGGCCGCGAATCGCCAGGTCGAAGTGTTCGTCGGCGAAATCGACGTTGCGGTTGCTGACATGCACATCCACCTGCACCCCGGGATAACGCTGGCGAAAACGTGGCAGCAGCGGCAACAGGCGGTGATGGGCATAGGGCGTCGGCGCGCTGATGCGCAAGCGGCCAGCGGGCTCGAGCTGGCCACCGGTGACCTGGCGCTCGGCCTCGACCAGTTGGCCCAGCGCCTGGCGACAATGCTGGTAATAGGCCTGGCCGGCCTCGCTCAGGCGCATCTGCCGGGTGGTGCGCACGAACAGGCGTACGCCCAGACGTTCCTCCAGGCGCGCCACCGAGCGGCTCACCGCCGCTGGCGTGACGCCCGCCAGGGTGGCCGCCTCGGTAAAGCTGCCAGCATCGGCGGCGAGACAGAACAGCTCCAGGCTGCCCAGTTGCAGGTCATCGAAATGGCGGGTCATGGCGGGCTCGATTAATTACATGATGTATTGATTGAAATGCCATACGCCTCATTTTTCAAGCTGTCGTTGCAACTTACAGTGACTCCATACCCGAGCAACACCTCGCACGATCGGAGATCCTCCCATGAGCAACGCAAGAACCGTCATCATCACCGGCGCCTCCAGCGGCCTGGGCTTCGCCCTGGCCCAGACCTACCTCGAGCGTGGCGACAACGTGGTCGGCAATGCCCGCACCCAGGCCCGCCTCGACGAGGCCGCCGCCCGCCTGGGCAACCCGGCCGGCTTCATCGGCGTGGCTGGCGACATCGCCGAGAAAGCCACCGCCGAACGGCTGTTCGCCACCGCCCTGGAGGCCTTCGGCCGGGTCGACATCTTGGTCAACAACGCCGGCATCTTCATTCCCAAGCCGGTGACCGACTACACCGAGGCCGATGTCGACGCGCTGGTCGGCACCAACCTCAAGGGCTTTTTCTACCCCGCCCAGGCCGCAGCCCGGGTCATGAGGGCCCAAGGGCACGGGCATATCGTCGCCATCACCGCCTCGGTGGCCCTGCAGCCGGACACCCGCGTCCCGGCACTTCTACCGGTGCTGGTCAAGGGCGGGCTCAACCAGGCGGTCAAGGGCCTGGCCCTGGAGCTGGCAGCAAGCGGCGTGCAGGTCAACGCGGTGGCCCCTGGCATCATCGACACCCCGCTGCACGGCGGCCACACCGAAGGGCTCGGCGCGCTGTCGCCAAGCGGGCGCACCGGCACGCCCGAGGATGTGGTGGACGCCGTGCTGTACCTGACCGACGCCCGTTTCGTCAGCGGTGTCATCCTGCCCGTCGACGGTGGCAGCACCGCCGGCACCTGGCACTGAACCTGGAGCGACGCACATGCCTTATGTCCATATCCGCGTGACCGATGAAGGGGTCACGGCAGAACACAAGCGTCAGTTGATCGAAGGCACCACCCGCCTGCTGGAGCAGGTACTGAACAAACCGCCAGCAAGCACCTTCGTGGTGATCGAGGAAGTAGCCACTGACAACTGGGGTGTCGGCGGCGAGACGGTGACAGCCTTGCGCGCACGCGAACGCAACCAATGACAGACGCCGTGGGAGCGGGCCAGCATCGCTCCCACAGGCTCAGCCCCGTCTATTGCCGCAACCTTCCCAACGCTTCCAGCACATGCCCCGTCGCCCGTTCCAGCGCCCCCTCGCGACAGGCGATCCCCAACTGACGCCACAACCCCGGCCGCAACGGCCGCCGGGTGATACGCGGCGATGGCGGATGAACCTCGCCTTCCTGCGGCAGCAAGGTGGCGCCGTAGCCGGCGGCCACCAGGCGCTTGATCGCATCGTTGTAGTTCAGCTCGATCCGCGGTTCAGGGTACAACCCTGCTGCCGCGAACCACTCCGAGGTCACCCGCGACAGTTGCGTGGTGCTGTCGTTGAGGATCAGCGCCCGTCCGGCGAGCCAGGCCGGCGTCACCCGTGACGGTGGCTGCCAGTCGGCAGGGATGTAGGCCATGATCGGGTCGCGCCGCCACGGGGTGATCCGCAAGCCCTTGCCCGCCACCTGCGGCAACGCCACCAGGCCGATGTCCAGGGTGCCTTCACGCAACCGCGCCAGGGATGCCTGCGAAGTGAGCACCTGGACCTGCACGTCGATCCCCGGATGATCAACCCGCAGCGTTTCCAGGGCCTGGGGCAACAGGTGGGCGATGGCGCCTGTCGAGGCGCCCAGCCGCACCCGGCCGGTCAGACCCTCGACCTGGCGGCGCACCTCGTCCAGGGCCTGGTCGGCGTCGACCAGCAGACGCCGGGCGCGGGTCAGCAAGGTCTCGCCGATTGCGGTGGGCCGCACCTGGCCGCGGGTGCGGGTGAGCAAGGGCGCGCCGATGCGCGCCTCCAGCTCGGCCACGTGCAGGCTGATGGTGGGGGGCGCCAGGTTGAGCTGGCGGGCGGCATCGGCGAAAGAGGCACGTTCGGCGATCACCACCAGGGTGCGCAAGCGGTCGAGGCTGATTTCTCGCATGGGATCTCGGTAACTCACGGGTTTAGCTGGACCCTGTGGGAGCAGCCTTTCGCGACGCAAGGCCGCTCCCACAGGGCTGGGCGATCTCCCATGGGACAATGCGCTCAAGTTCAGAATTCCTGAATACGGCGATCATTATATTCAAATTTTATTTCGCCCAGCGAACGACGAGGATACGGCAATCCTTCCCCATCAGCGGACCACCGACATGCACCACCCCCTCGTATTCATCGACGGCGACCAAGGCACCACCGGCCTGCAGATCCACGCCCGCCTGCAAGGCCGCCAGGACCTGCGCCTGCTCACCCTGCCCGAGGCCGAGCGCAAGGACCCGGCACGGCGCAGCGAGGCGATCAACAGCGCCGATATCGCCGTGCTCTGCCTACCCGACGACGCCGCCCGCGAGGCCGTGGCCACCCTGCACAATCCGGCGGTACGTGTGATCGACGCCAGCTCCGCGCACCGCACCGCGCCCGACTGGGTCTACGGCCTGCCGGAACTGAACGAACAACAGGCCGAGCACATCGCCCGGGCCACCCGGGTGAGCAACCCCGGCTGCTACCCCACCGGCGCCATCGCCCTGCTGCATCCGCTGGTCAAGGCCGGCCTGGTGCCGGCCGACTACCCGCTCAGCATCCACGCCATCTCCGGCTACTCCGGGGGTGGCCGGGCCGCCGTCGAGCGCCATGAGCAGCGCAGCGACGCCTACCTGCCGACCCTCCAGCTGTATGGCCTGGAACTGGCGCACAAGCATGTGCCGGAGATCCAGCAGCACGCCGGGCTCAGCGCGCGCCCGGTATTCGTGCCCGGTTACGGCGACTACCGCCAGGGCATTGTGCTGAGCATCCCGCTGCAACTGCGCCTGTTGCCCGGGGTCGACGCCGATCAGTTGCAGGCCTGCCTCGAGCGGCACTATCAGGGCGCCCGCCATGTGCAAGTGATGCCCCTGCACCAGCACGGCCCGGCGGCGGCGCTGGATCCGCAGGCATTGAACGACAGCAACGACCTGCGCCTGGCCCTGTACGCCAATCCCGAGCACGGCCAGGTGCTGCTCACCGCGGTGTTCGACAACCTGGGCAAGGGCGCCTCGGGCGCCGCCGTGCAGAACCTCGACCTGATGCTGGCTGGGCTGCGCTAGCCTCACCGGGTAGAATGATCACCCGCCTCGTTCCGGGGCGTGTGTTTCAATCCTGCCGGAGCCCGACCCGCGATGTTCATCCTCCGCCGCCTCGACGGCGTGCCGCCCGAATCCTTCCAGAACCAGATTCGCCAGCTGGTGATCGACCACGTCGGCCAGCTCAGCAGCGTCGCCATCAGCCCGGACAATCCGCTCTACCCGCTGTACCAGTACGGCGTCGGCCTGGAGGTGCACCAGTACCTGATGGCGCTCGACGGCACCCGCGGCCTGGCCGTCGAGTTGACCCTGGCCCTGGATGCCGAGGCGCCGGACCAGTTGCTCGGCTTCGCCCTGGTGCTGCCAGCCCAGGACAACCCGCAGGCCTGTGCCCTGGCCTACCTTGCAGTGTCTCCCGACCACCGCCGCCAGGGCATTGCCCGTGGCCTGCTAAATGCAGCCCGTGAACGCTATGCCTGCGTCGAGCTGAGCACCTTCGCCCAGCAGGTGCCGTGGTTCGAGAACATGGGCCTGCAGGTGGTCGCCAGCACCGGACCGCAGGTACTGATGAGCAGCACCGGCCAAGCCAGCGGTGCGTTGATCGGGCGGCTGGATATCGCACCGATCTACCAGACCGTGGAGGTCCGGCAGATCCATGCCTACCTGCTCAAGCAACAGGGCAAGGCTGCGATGATGGACGCCGAGCGCCTGCGCGACGAGCGACTGGACACGCTGACGGAGCAGGCACGGGTGTGCGTCAGGGAACGCAAGACCGTGCATTGAGGCCTCTCGCCTTCAGCCCTTGATGGCCTTCTCGATGGCGGCGATGTCGATCCTGCCCATCTGCAGCATCGCCTCGAACGCCCGCTTCGCCACGGCACGATCGGGGCTGGCGACCGCCTGGGTCAGTACCCGCGGACTGATCTGCCAGGACAGGCCCCACCTGTCCTTGCACCAGCCACACACGCTCTCGCTGCCACCGTTGCCAACGATGGCATCCCAGTAGCGGTCGGTCTCCTCCTGGCTGTCGGTCGCCACCTGGAACGAGAACGCCTCGCTGTGGCTGAACGCCTTGCCGCCATTGAGGCCGATGCAGGGGATGCCCATCACGGTGAACTCCACCGTGATCACATCGCCTGCCTTGCCCGAGGGATAGTCGGCGGGCGCCGTGTGCACGGCGGTCACCCGGCTGTCGGGGAATATGCTGGCATAGAAGTTCGCCGCGTCCTCGGCATCGTGGTCATACCACAGGCAAATGGTGTTCTTGGCGGTCATGTCAGACTCCTGGGAACCAGCTCGTTGACCACGAGTCTAGCCCCCTGTCCTGGCATGCCCGCAAACGCGCGATCAGCGGCAGGCGATTGCCTGGGCCAGGTCACGGTCGCTCAGCGAACTGTTCGGGTGCTGTTGGCGGTATGCGCCCAGTGCCTGCTCCAGTCGCGCGCCGCGCAGGCGCCCGTCGCTGGCGATGAACAGCAACGCATCGTCGCGGGCGGCCTGGTAAGTACGCGCCGGATGGCTGGTGGAGCCGCTCACCGCGGCGGTGGCGAGGCTCGAGCCGACGGTGAAGTGATCGGTCGAGTTGCCCTTGCCGTCCATGGCCACGGCCGGGCCGGCAAGCAGCAACATCGCCAGGAGCGCAGGGCCGCGCAGGATCATGAGGCGACCCGTGCGGCTTGCACGGCGTCGCCATGCCGCTGGCTGAAGGCCAGGTAATAGCCGTTGCAATCACGCACGCCGAATTCCCGCGAACCATACTCCGTGTCGTGCAACGGCCAGGCGATATCCGCCAGTTCGCGGACTTGCGCGTAATAGCCGTCAACGTCCTCGACCACCAGGTAGAAGGTTCCGGCGCACCCCGGCGGCAGGCGCCACAGGTCCTGTTCGGTGAACAGCAGGCTGCAATCGCGCAACTGCACGGTCAGGGTCGACTGCGTGGTGTCGGTGACCGTGAACTGCAGCACTTCGCGGTAATGACGGCGGGTGGCGTCAAGGTCGGTGCAGCGCAAAAGCGGGGCAATGGGCATGCGAAGCCTCCTCGTCGGCAAACGGGTTGCCGCGGATCATCGCCGTAATCCTGGGGAGCGACAAGGGGCTGTATGCCGCGTTTGCGGGCCATCTGTATCTAACCGCCGACGCCGCGCGGGCCTAGGATCAAGGCCTTGGATCAACGAGACCCGTCATGAACGACCTGCCAGCTGCGATCGACTTTCCCGGCCTGACCCTGCGCCGCCTGCTGCCGGGCGACCACGCCATGGTCTGCGCCCACCGCGAGGCCATGTTCCTTGAAGCCGGCGGCGACCCGCAGCGGCTCATAAGCATGACCGAGCACTTCGGCCCCTGGCTGCGGCCAAGACTGGCGGACGGTCGCTACTACGGCTTCGTGCTGCTGGACGACGCGCTGCCGGTGGCGGCAATCGGCCTGATGGCGATCGACTGGCCGCCGCATCCGGCCCACCCCTGCCAGGACCAGCGCGGCTATGTGCTCAATGTCTATGTCGAGCCGTCCCATCGCCGCCAGGGCCTGGCTTCGAAACTGATGCGTCTGGCCGAGTCGGAGTTCACCCGGCGCGGCCTGGCCTTCGCGGTGCTGCACGCCACCGAGGCTGGGCGACCGGTATATGCCGGCCTGGGTTGGGCGCCGACCGCGGAAATGGCCAAGACACTCGGCTGAGCGTTCAAGTCAGCCGCGCGAGCGCCGATAGCCCTCATGCATCCATCCGGATGCACGCTTGTGCAGTTACTCAAGGAAGACTTATGCCGCGTCACAACCTCCCTGCGCTGCTGGTGCTGTCAGTGCTCCTTTCGCTCACCGGCTGCAAGGGCCTGCCCCGCTCGACCAGCGAAGACGCCCCGCCGCTGGGCCCGATCCTGCCGGACAGCGAGGCGCGCAATGCCTGGATCGCCCAGGCCCTCGCCCTGGACCCGCTGGCCAGCCAGAACCGCCAGCCACCACCGCGTCAGAGCAACGCGCAAGTCGTCGCCAAGCTGCGCCAGCAGCGCGATCTTCAGTTGCCGGACGCCTATTGGGCGCAATGGCAACACAACCTCGACGCCTTCGATGCCGACGCCGCGCGCCACAAGGAAGCGCAGCGTGCCCACTACATCACCACCTTCACCGATCAGCTCAAGCGCGCCGACGACCTGACCCTGCAACGCCTGGCAAATGCGCCCGACGCCCTGGATGCGGCCACCCGCGAGGCCTGGAAGGTCCGCCTGATCGACCGCTACAGCCGCTACATCATCGACAGCGAAGTGAACCGCGACATCATCGACGCCCACCTGCGGCGCATGGCGCTGATGGATCGGCAATTCGGTGTCTGCGCCCTGGACAGTGACTGCTGGGACCGCGCACCCAAGCCGTGACATTTGACGCCGGGCGCAGCAACGGTCAAGGTCGGTGAATCCCACCGAACCGGAGCCCGACATGCATTTCGACCTGATCCAGTCCCTGAGCCTGGCCGGCAAGCACGATGTGCCCAATGACGATCGTATCGGCAGTGCCGACCGCCACGCCTGGGTCATCGACGGCGCCACCGACCTCGGCGCCCCCGGCCTGCTGGGTGAGCGCGGAGGCGCCGCCTGGCTCTCGGCCACGGCCCAGCGCGCCTTCGCCAATGCCTCGGGGCCACTGCGCGAGGTCTGCGAGACGGTCTTCGACACAATCGCCCAGGCCTACCGGCAGGATCGCCGACGCGAGCCCGTGGCCACCTGGGAACTGCCGCGCGCCGCCTTTGCCGCGGTGGCCATCGAGGGCGAGGAACTGGTCTGCGCGCACTTGGCCGACTGCGTGGTGCTGCATCGCGGCGCGCAAGGTATCCGCTTCCTCACCCCAGAGCCGGACCGCGAGGCCGAGCAAGCCGAGGCCGCCGCCCTCGGTCCTGGTACCGGTGCCCATGGCGTACGTACCCCGGCCGTGCTGGCCGATCGCCGCGCCTCCCGCGAGCGCCCCCGGGCCGTGCTCGGCGTCGATGCCGACCTGTCCCGCGAGGGCACCCTCTATAGCCAAGCGCCGGTGGCCGTGGGGGATGATGTCCTGCTGATGAGCGATGGCTTCGCGGCGTTGTTCGACACCTATCGGGCCTATGAGCCGGCAGGTTTCTTCAAGCGCCTGCAAAGCCACGGCCTGGATGACCTGGCACGGACACTGCGCGGTATCGAGCAGGACGATGCCGCGTGCCTGCGCTACCCGCGGTTCAAGATGAGCGACGATGCCTCGGCGATCTGGTTGCGGGTTGGCTGAGCCCCCCTCAGCTCGCAACGCCAGGGCAGGCCTGCGTCTAAAGATGCTAAGCCAGCCGCTTGCGCAGGAAATGGCGGGTATGCCCAGGCGGAAAGTCGGCCAGCTCGCCAAACACCTCGAACCCCAGCTTGCGATAGAAGTCCGGCGCCTGGAAGCTGAAGGTATCCAGCCAGATTCCGCAGCAGCCCTTCTCCCTCGCCAGCGCCTCGGCCTGGGCCATCAGCTCGCGCCCGGTGCCCTGCCCGCGCATCCGCTCGGGCACCACCAGCAGCTCGACGAATAACCAGCGCCCGCCAAGCCTGGCATACAGCCCGCCGACGATTTCATCGCTGGCGGGATCGCGCAGCGTCCAGGCGACGGTAGCCGCTTCGGGGGAGCCGATCACAGTGTCGTTGAAAGCGCGCAAAGGCTTGAGAATCGCATCGTGATGCAGGCTGGTGGCTTGGTCGGTGAAATCGATCGTGAGCGTCATGACAGGTCGTCCGGTTGACCACGTAGAAAGGAGGCGCAAAGCGCGCCGGATTAAATTTACTTCACGCTGCGCCCTTTAGATACAAGGCATTCGACAGCCGCTGAGCCATGCGGCGATCTGCCGACCCCGATCCGTCCTGGCTCGTCCCTCTCCCACTCCTCTGCAGATTCATCCGTGAGCAGCCCGATGTGACCTTCGCGAGCTTTTCGTTGGGGATGGCTAGGCCGAGCTCACGGCGGCGGCAGAGAAGGAAGTACATACGGCACCAACACTGTATATTGATACAGTATTTGAGCATCCAAACGGATGGTCAGGCCAGTACCGCTTGGCGGGCTATCCTTTCAGTTCGAGCGGGAGGGATGGGAAATGTGCGGTAGGCTGAGCCAGTACCGCGGTATCCATGACTTCGTGGAGGCCCTGAGCATGCCGGTGGCCTGGCGTAACAACGTCGGGGACCAGGACCTGGGGCGGTACAATGTCGCGCCGACCACGCAGGTCGCCGTGCTCCGGGTAGATGACGCAGGCCCGAGGGCAGACCTGGTGAAATGGGGATGGCGGCCGCATTGGGCGACCGACCGTGCCGCGCCGATTAACGCCCGCGTCGAGAAGGTGGCTCACGGCCCCTTCTTCCGGGCGATCTGGCCACACCGGGCTATCACCCCCGTGGATGGCTGGTATGAGTGGGCGGATGAAGGCGGTCAGAAGAAGCAGCCCTATTACATCCGCCGGCGAGATGGGCGCCCTGCCCTTTGCGCCTCGATAGGTCAGTTCGCCGGCAATGAGCACGACGGGTTCGTGATGATCACTGCAGACGCCCAGGGCGGCCTGGTCGATGTGCACGACCGCCGACCGGTTGTGCTGTCGCCTGCTCTGGCGGTCGAGTGGATCGCAGCAGGCATGCCCAGCGAACACGCGGAACAATTGGTGCTGAACCTGGGTGAACCGGCAGAGACGTTCGAGTGGTACCGCGTTGGAACAGCCGTGGGCAACGTGCGAAACCAGGGAGCAACGCTGATAGAGTCGGCTCAGTGACGAATCAGAGGCTGATGCCCAAGCGCGTAGAGCTGGTAATCAGAAACAGCCTTGAATGAGGGCTGCGCAATTAGCCGCAAGCGCTCAACTTCTTCTGCCGGAGCTCCCGAATCATGCGCACTGTGATACGCGCGCATGTCTTGAAGTGCCACATTCATTGGCGGTTCACCCGCCAAAACCCGAACGATCATGCTCAACAGTCGCGCCCTGGCAGCTCTCGGACGAGCCCGGGAGATTGCAAGCGCTCGAAAGCGAAACGGTAGGCGGGTGTCCGCTGAATCACCGTTCATCTTTCAGCCTGCCGGCAGGTCCCCTCACATGAAAGGCAGCAGCATGCCTGGTTTCATCAACCAGGCGGTCGAAGCGACCTCAATTCGGGCCAGCCCACAGTACAACTGCAGGCACGCCTATGCCACGATGTGCCTCATGTCAGGAATGAACCCGGCATTCATCGCCGGACAGCTTGGACACTCCGTCCAGGTCCTACTCACCACCTACGCGAAGTGGCTGAATTCAGCGAACGATTGGTCCGAGCTGGCCAAGCTTGAGGCAGCGGTAATTGGTACAGAATTGGTACAGGATTAAATTTCGTTCACGTTGCGCCCTTTAGATATAAGGCATTCGACAGCCGCTGAGCCATACTCCAGAATGCAACGGTTTTTTGGGGGAAAACCCTTGCACAGCCAACGACATACCAACATTTAGTGAGCCTCAACGTGAAAACTTCCCTGTCCATCCTCAGCCTGCTGCTGTTGCTCACAGGAACCGCGACCCTACCGTCGACCGCTGCTGCACAACCCCCGGCCCAGGTCCAGCGCGACCCAAGCAAGCTGCACCTGGCCTCCGGCAGCGCCCTGTTGATCGACCTCAACACCAACAAGGAGCTGTACGCCAGCCACGCCGATCGCGTGCGGCCCATCGCCTCGGTCACCAAGCTGATGACCGCGATGGTCGTGCTCGACGCCAAGCTGCCCATGGACGAAATGCTCAGCATGACCATCGCCAATAACCCGGAGATGAAGGGCGTGTACTCGCGGGTGCGCCTTGGCAGCGAGCTGAACCGTCGCGAGACGTTGCTGATTACCCTGATGTCGTCGGAAAACCGCGCGGCCAACACCCTGGCCAACCACTACCCCGGCGGCTATGGCGCGTTTATCAAGGCGATGAACGCCAAGGCCCGCAGCCTGGGCATGAGCCACACCCGCTACGTCGAGCCGACCGGCCTGTCGACCCTGAACGTGTCCACCGCCCAGGACCTGGCCAAGCTGCTGATGGCCTCGCGCAAGTACCCGATGCTCAGCGAGCTGTCGACCACCCGCGAGAAGACCGTGGCGTTCCGTAAGCCTAACTACACCCTGGGCTTCCGTAACACTGACCATCTGGTGAACAAGAGCAACTGGGACATCGCCCTGACCAAGACCGGCTTCACCAACGAAGCGGGGCATTGCCTGGTGCTGCTGACGAAGATGGACAACCGTCCGGTGGCCATGGTGATTCTCGACGCCTACGGCAAGTACACCCACTTCGCCGACGCCAGCCGCATGCGTCAGTGGCTGGAGACCGGCGCGGCCAAGCCGGCGCCGGCAGTGGCCATGCAGTACAAGAGCGAGCGGCAGAACCGCGCCCGCGTGGCGGTGGACTGAAGACCTGACCAAGGGGCTGCAAGGCAGCCCCTGTAGCGTTGACCCTCGCCTCAGGCGCTGGTGTCGACCGAGCCGCCGGCGCTGGTGCCCCCGGCTTGGCGCAGCGCTTCGAGCAGTTGCGCGGTTGCCGCCATGATCAGTCCGGTGAGGGTGGCGATACTGGCCTGCTTGGCCGTGACCGCCGCCATCTTGGACGGGTCGCGCCTGGCTTGTTCCATCAACTGGGCCAGTTGTTTCTGCTCTTCGGCCAGCTGCTTCTGCAGGCGCTTAATCTGTTCGCGCTGCTCCTTGATGGCCGGATCTTCATTACTTTCCAGGCTGCTTTCGATCTCTGCGGCCTTGGTCTCGTTCTTGAATGTGTCGCCCTTGAACACCAGGCCGCCCCGCTCGTCGACCGAGGGTGTGCCGGGCGAGGCGTTCGAGTTGGCCGATGCGCCCGAAGACGTGGCGCCAGCAACGCTGGGGATGTTGAGATTGGCTGCGGTTATTCCAACCATTTCTTACCTTCCTTGAGGTGAATTCTTACATGACAGTTATCGGCCAGGCCTCCTCGTTCTTAAATCATCAATCAGTGAAAACAGGCCTGACCGGCGGCGCTCACCTCTCGAAGTAAATTTGCCCACCACTCGTTCGTCCACCTGATACCCAGGCCCTGCCCCGCCGGCAGACCGACCCGATCAGCCCCGCAACGAGATGGCAATGACCAAGACCCGTTCCCGCAAAGCCCTGTACATCGGCCTGCCCCTGGCCCTGGTGGCCGCCCTGGGCGCAGCCGCCGGCTACTACTTCTGGAAGCAGGACAGCGGCTATCCCCGTGCGATCGTGCAGCAAGCCAACGACCTGCACGAACATATGCTTTCCTTCGACAGCCATGTCACCGTGCCGCTGGGCTACGGCAGCGACGGCTACGAGGCAGACAAGGACGGTCGTGGCCAGTTCGACCTGGCCAAAGCGGCCAAGGGTCGGCTGTCGGGCGCGGCACTGACCATCTTCGGCTGGCCCGAGCTGTGGAACGGCCCGAACGCGCCGCACCGCCCAACCCCGGGCTTCGTCGACGAGGCCCGCAACCAGCAGGAAGTGCGCTACAAGATCATCAGCGGAATCGTGCGCGACTTCCCCAATCAGGTCGGCATCGCCTACACCCCCGACGACTTCCGCCGCCTGAACGGCGAAGGCAAGTTCGCCATCTTCATCAGCATGCTCAACGCCTACCCGCTAGGCAGCGACCTGTCTCAGCTCGACCTGTGGAGCAAGCGCGGCATGCGCATGTTCGGCTTCAGCTACACCGGCAACAACGCCTGGGCCGACTCATCGCGCCCGCTACCGTTCTTCAACGACACCCCCGACGCCCTCGGCGGCTTGTCACCCCTGGGCGAACAGGCGGTCAAGCGGCTCAACGACCTGGGCGTGATCATCGACGTCTCGCAGATGTCCACCCTTGCCCTGGAAGATGTGGCCCGCCTGAGCCGCGCGCCGTTCGTCGCCTCGCATTCGGCGCCGCGGGCGCTGGTGGACATCCCTCGCAACCTCTCCGACAAGGAGATGCAGCTGATCAAGGACAGCGGCGGCGTGCTGCAAGTCGTGGCCTTCACCACCTACCTCAAGCCGCTGAGCAAGCCGACCTTGGAAAAACTCGAGGCCCTGCGCGCACGCTTCGACCTGCAACCGCTGCAAGGCCTGACCAACGCGCTGATGCCGGGCGATCCGATCATCGCCATCTGGCCCGAGGCGCGCTTCGGCGAATATGCCAGCAGCCTCTACGCCATCGTCGACGAGGAGCCCCGCGCCGGCCTCAAGGAATACGTCGACGCCATCGACTACGCCGTGAAGAAGATGGGCATCGACCATGTCGGCATCAGCTCCGACTTCAACGATGGCGGCGGCGTCACAGGCTTCATGAATGTCGGCGAGATCCGCAACGTGACCGCGGAGCTGCTGACCCGCGGCTACTCCGAAACCGATATCGCCAAGCTCTGGGCGGGCAACTTCCTGCGTGTGTGGGGGCAGGTGCAAAAAGCCGCCAACCCGGTGGCCCTGCTTGACAAAAACCGGGAAGCCCGCCATGACTGACCGGCGCGCCTTCCTCAAGCAGGCCGCCGCCCTGGCGGCCAGCCTGCCCTTGCTGCCCAGCGCCCTGGCCGCCGATCCGACGTCACCGACACTGCAAGGCCCGGACAAATGGCGCCAACTGCGCCAACTGTTCCCCCTGGCGCCCGATGTCGCGCACTTCGCCAACTTCCTGATCACCGCCCACCCACGCCCGGTGCAGGAGGCGATCAACCGTCATCGCGCCACCCTGGACCGCAACCCGGCCCTGTGCATGGACTGGGAAAGCCAGTACGAATGGCAGCGCGAGGATGAGGTCCGTGAATGGGCAGGCCGCTACCTGGAGGTGCGCCCGCGCCAGATCGCCCTGACCGGCAGCACCACCGAGGGCCTCGGCATGATCTACGGCGGCCTGCACGTGGCGCCGCACCAGGAGATCCTCACCACCGAGCACGAGCACTACTCGACCCACAACTGCCTGGCGTTTCGCCAGCGCCAGCACGGTACCCAGGTGCGCAAGCTGCGCCTGTTCGACAAGCCCGGCGAGGTTTCCACCGACCGCGTACTGAGCCTGATCGACCGCAGCATCCGCCCCGAGACTCGGGTGCTGGGCATGACCTGGGTACATTCGGGCAGCGGCGTCAAGCTGCCAGTGGGCGCCATCGGCGAGCTGGTACGCCAGCACAACCGCAACCGCGACGAGGCCGAGCGCATCCTCTACGTGGTCGATGGCGTGCATGGTTTTGGCGTGGAAAACGTGCGCTTTGCCGACTTCAACTGCGACTGGTTCATCGCCGGCACCCACAAGTGGATGTTCGGCCCGCGGGGCACGGGAATCATCTGCGCAGCCTCGGAGCAGATGCAGCACCTGACGCCGACCTTCGCCACCTTCTCGCGCAACGAAGACTTCGGCACCATCATGACGCCGGGCGGCTATCACGCCTTCGAGCACCGCTGGGCGCTAGGCGAGGCCTTCAAGCTGCACCTGGCGCTTGGCAAGGCCGATATCCAGGCGCGCATCCACCAGCTCAACGACTACCTCAAGGCGCGCCTGGCCGAGCACCGCGCCATCGAGCTGGTGACGCCTACCAGCCGCGAGTTCTCCGCCGGCTTCACCTTTTTCAGTATCAAGGACCGCGACCCCGACGCCGTGGCGGCTTATCTCAACGCCAACAAGGTCATGGTCGATGCCGTGGACCGCGATGTCGGGCCGGTAATCCGCTTTGCGCCGAGCCTGCTCAATGACGAGCAGCAGGTCGACCGGGCCATGGCGCTGTTGCGCACGCAGGTTGGTTGAGATACCACTTGTCGCAATGGGGCCGCTCAGCGGCCCTTTCGCCGGCAAGCCGGCTCCCCCTGACGCATGCATTTTCGCCTGAGGGCGGCTGTCCTACGCTCCCCGTTGCAGCAGACTTGCCCGCGAACACCGGCAACGCCGATGCCAAGTGCCTGGCCTAGCGCAACAACGCCTGAATCTGCTCGTGCAAGGTATCAAGGTCGAACGGTTTGGCCAGGATCGGTGCCTGGCGCGCGATCGGGCTGCCCGACTCGGCGATCTCCGCGGGGTAGCCACTGATGAAGATCACCTTCAGGTCCGGGCGCAGCTTCACCGCAGGCTCGGCGATCTCGACCCCGGAAATCCCGCCAGGCAAGCGGAAGTCGGTGACCATCAGGTCCAGGTGCGGCTTGCTCGCCAGGATCGCGAACGCCTCCTCCCCGTCCTCGGCCACCAGCACGTGGTAGCCCTCGCCGGCCAGGTAATCGCGCAGGATCATGCGGATAGCCGGCTCATCCTCGACCACCAGTACTACATCTTGTGCATCTTCACTCATGACAACGCCTTCAAATTCAACAGGTTGGCCATCAGACCCCAGCGCTACGCAGAGGTTGCGCGGGCGGGGTCACATTGTTGCGACTGTGCCGACAGCGGCAGATGCACGGTGAAGGTCGAGCCGACACCGGCCTGACTGTCGACCTGGATCCGCCCGCCATGGGCCAGGACGATCTGCTCGGAGATGTACAGGCCCAGGCCCAGACCGCCCGTGGCCTGCTGCGCGGCGACGCGCTCGAACTGCTGGAAGATCCGCTGCAGGTGCTGGGCATCGATGCCGATGCCATGGTCCTGCACCTGCACACAGGCCATGTCGGCTTCTTCGAACACCCGCACCTGTACCGGTTTGCGATCGCCATAGCGCAAGGCATTGGACAACAGGTTGGCCACCACTTGTTCAATCCGAAACTCGTCCCACTCGCCCTGCAGGGCGTCACAGCGCTGCAGTTCGAGAGGGGTGTCCACCGCGCCAGCCTGGGCGGCGAAGTTCTCCACCAGCCCCCGTACAAGCTGACCGAGGTCGAAGGTCCGGGGGCGGATCGACAGCTTGCCGGTACGGATCCGCGAGACATCGAGCATGTCCTCGACCAGGCGGATCAGGCTGTTGATCTGGCGCTCGTCGCGCTCGACCATGGCCTTGAGCTTGTCCTCGCTGAACGCCGCCAGGTTGCCACGGGACAAGTGCAGGCGGCGCAGCTGGGTTTCCAGGATCAAGCCGTTGAGCGGCGTGCGCACCTCGTGGGAGACGATCGACATGAAGTCATCACGCATGCGCACCGCGCGCTCAAGCTCGCCACGCGCCAGCTGCAGCTGGGCCAGCAGCAGCTCCTGCTCCTGGCGGCTCTGCTCCAGGGCCTGCAACTGGCGATCCAGGGCCTTGCGCTGGCGGAACAGGTCGACGAACACCGATACCTTGCTCTTCACCGCCAGGGGTTCCAGAGGTTTGTGCAGGAAGTCCACGGCGCCGCTCTCGTAACCCTTGAAGGCATAGTTCATCTCGCGCCCGGCGGCGCTGACGAAGACGATGGGGATGTTGCGGGTCTTTTCCGTGCCGCGCATCAGCTCGGCCAGCTCGAAGCCATTCATGCCCGGCATCTGCACATCGAGAATGGCGAGGGCGAATTCGTGTTCGAGCAGCAGCGACAAGGCCTGCTCGGCTGACTGCGCCTGGTGCACCTCGCGGTCCTCGCCCTGGATCAGGGCGTCGAGGGCCAGCAGGTTCTCCGGCAGGTCGTCGACGATCAGCAGTTTCGCGGTAATGTGGCTTAGCATGCGCTGGATTCCAGGGTAGCGAGCAACTGCCCGATACCGCCAAGGGAAAGGATATGGTCGGGGTCGTGCAGGGCCAGTGCGGCTTCCGGCATCAACGCGACCTGTGCGTCGCGGGGGTCCTGGACAACTGTCCGGCCTCCGCTTTGTCTGATGTGCAACAGTCCGCGGGCGCCGTCTTCGTTGGCCCCGGTCAACAGCACGCCAAGCAGGCCCGTGCCATAGGCATCGGCGGCCGACTCGAAAAGAAAATCGATCGCCGGACGCGAAAAATGCACTGGCGCTTCCTGGCTGAGCGAGAAACTGAAGTCGCGCTCGACCGACAAGTGATAGCCCGGTCCCGCCACGTAGATCTGGCCCGGTTCGATCCGCGCCTTGTCGAGGGCTTCGTGCACCGGCCGCTGCAGACGCCGCTGCAGCACCTCGGCGAGCTGGCTGTGGCGGTCGTCCGGCAGGTGCAACACGCACAGCACCGGAATGGCGAAATCCGCCGGCAACGCGCCAAGCACGCTGAACAGCGCCGTGACGCCGCCCGCCGAGGCGCCGATGACGATTGCGCGCACGCCGTTCATGTCTTGCGGTAAATCCGCTCGGGCCGCACCAGCGGCTCGAAGCCTTCACTGTAGGCCGAGAAGTCCACCGACTCCTTGCTCCCCAGCACCAGGAAGCCGCGGTGACACAGCGACTCGTGGAACAGGCCCAGGGCACGGTCCTGCAGGCCCTTGTTGAAGTAGATCAGCACGTTGCGGCACGACACCAGCTGGGTCTCGGAGAACACGCTATCGGTGGCCAGGCTGTGGTCGGCGAAGGTCACGTTGTCACGCAGGCTGGAGTCCATGATGGCGTTGCCATAGGCGGCGGTGTAGTACTCGGAGAAATCCCGTCGACCACCGGCCTTGCGGTAGTTCTCCTCATACTCGCTCATGACCTGCATCGAGTAGATGCCCTGCTTGGCGCGCTCCAGCGAGTGCGGATTGATGTCGGTGGCGTAAAGGATGGTGCGTTCCAGCAGGCCCTCCTCACGCAGCAGGATAGCCATTGAGTACACTTCCTCGCCGGTACTGCAGCCGGCGATCCAGATCTTCAGCGACGGCCAGGTGCGCAGCAATGGCACCACTTCGTTGCGCAGGGCGAGGAAATGACCAGGGTCTCGGAACATCTCGCTGACCGGGATCGTCAGGTATTGCAGCAGCTCGAGGAACATGCCCGGGTCGTGCAGCACCCGCTCCTGCAGCGCCGACACCGTGCGGCAGTCGAACTGGCGCACGGCGTGGAGAATCCGGCGCTTGATCGAGGCGCCGGAGTAATCGCGAAAATCGTAGCTGTACTTGAGGTAGATCGCCTCGATCAGCAGCCGGATCTCGATATCGGTGTTGCGTTCACTGGTCAAGATTTCAGATTCGCTCCAATTGCGGCAGCCAAACCCGGATCAGCGAGAACAGGCGGTCCAGGTCGATCGGTTTGGCCAGGTAGTCGTTGGCCCCGGCCTGCAGGCAGCGCTGCTGGTCGTCCTTCATCGCCTTGGCGGTCACGGCGATGATCGGCAGCTTGCGCCAGCGTGGCTGTTGGCGGATCAGGCGGGTGGCCTCGTAACCGTCCATCTCCGGCATCATCACGTCCATCAGCACCAGGTCGATGTCGTCGTTGGCCTCCAGGCACTCGATGGCCTCGCGCCCATTACGGCCGATCTCGACGATGGCGCCCTTGTGCTCCAGGGCGCTGGTCAGGGCAAAGATGTTGCGCACGTCGTCGTCCACCAGCAGGATCTTGCGCCCCTCGAACACCTTGTCGCGACTGCGCGCGGTCTTGAGCATGCGCTGGCGCTCGTTGGACAGCTGCGACTCGACCTTGTGCAGGAACAGCGTCACCTCATCGAGCAGGCGCTCGGGCGAACGGGCGCCCTTGATGATGATCGAGCGCGAGTACTTGAGCAGGTCGGCCTCCTCCTCGCGGGTGAGGTTGCGCCCGGTATAGACGATCACCGGCGGGAAGCTGCGGATATCCTCGGCGGTCATGCGCTTGAGCAGCTCATTGCCGAGCATGTCAGGCAGCTTGAGGTCGATGATCATGCAGTCGTAGATGTTCTCGCGCAGCAATGCGAGGGCGTCTTGGGCCATGGCCACCGCGGTGATCTGGATATCGTCGTCGCCGATCAGGCGGGCAATGCTCTCGCGCTGCAGGTCATCGTCCTCCACCAGCAGGATGTGCTTGAGCTTCTGCGTGAGCTTGGCCTCCAGGCGACCGAACACCGCCTTGAGCTCCTCACGGCTGGTGGGCTTGACCGCGTAGCCCACCGCGCCCATGTGCATGGCCGCCTCGACGCGGTCCTCGACCGAGATGATATGCACCGGGATATGCCGGGTAGCGGCCTGTTCCTTCAGGCGCTGCAGCACGGTGAGCCCGGAATGGTCGGGCAGGCGCATGTCCAGCAGGATGGCGTCAGGCAGGTACTGCGCGGCCAGCTCGAAGCCTTCATCGGCGGCATGGGCGACCAGGCAGCTATAGCCCAGTTCGTGGGCCAGGTCGAAAAGGATGCGGGCAAAGTTCGGCTCGTCCTCGATCACCAGGATGCAGCGGTTGTCGAACGGCGCCTGGGCGCGGTCGTCGGCGAAGGTCGGGGCCGGACGCTCGGTGTGCACCGGCGCCGGTACCGGCGGTGCCGGCGGCAGTTCATCGACC
The DNA here is from genome assembly GCF_057480815.1 of Pseudomonas sp. P106(2024). Classification (NCBI taxonomy): domain Bacteria; kingdom Pseudomonadati; phylum Pseudomonadota; class Gammaproteobacteria; order Pseudomonadales; family Pseudomonadaceae; genus Pseudomonas; species Pseudomonas sp. P106(2024). The sequence continues at coordinate 119,146 of NZ_JBLIYU010000002.1, forward strand.
GCAGGACGCAGGCTGTGCACCTCGACCTGCTGCGCCGACGGTTCGAAGTGCTCGGGCAGGATCAGGCTGAACACGCTGCCCTGCCCCGGGCTGCTGTCGACGTTGATCTGCCCGCCCAAAAGGTGCGCCAGGTCGCGGGAGATCGACAGGCCCAGCCCGGTGCCGCCGTAACGACGGTTGCTGGTGCCGTCGACCTGGTGGAAGGCGCCGAAGATCGCCTTCTGCTGGTCGGCGGCGATGCCGATACCGGTATCGCGCACCGCGAAGACGATGCCCAGGCCGGCCTGGTGGCTGATGCCCAGGCTGACCTGGCCGCGCTCGGTGAACTTGATGGCGTTGGACAGCAGGTTCTTCAGAATCTGCTCCAGGCGCTGGCGATCGGTGAACAGGGTCGCCGGCAAAGGTTGCTCGAGCTTCACCTCGAAGCCCAGGCCCTTGTCCTGGGCCAACGGCTGGAACATGCCCCGCAGGCCTTCGACCAGGCGTTCCAGCGGGGTGCTCTCTGCGCGCACCTCCATCTTGCCGGCCTCGACCTTGGCGATATCGAGGATATCGTTGATCAGGTTCAGCAGGTCGTTGCCGGCCGAATAGATCGACTCGGCAAACTTGACCTGCTCCCCGCTGAGATTGCCCTCGGCGTTCTCGGCCAGCAGCTTGGCCAGGATCAGCGAGCTGTTGAGCGGCGTGCGCAGCTCATGGGACATGTTGGCGAGGAACTCAGACTTGTACTTGCTCGAACGCTGCAGGTCGTCGGCACGGGCCTGCAGTTCGACCTGGGCCTGGTTGAGCTCACTGTTCTTGCGGTCCAGGGCCTCGGTGCGCTCGGCCAATTTCTCGTTGGTCTGCTCCAGTTCCGCCTGCTGGGTTTCCAGGTGCGCCTGGGACTCCTTGAGCACCCGCGACTGCTCCTCGAGCTCTTCGTTGGCGGTCTTGAGCTCCTCCTGCTGCACCTGCAGTTCCTCGTTGAGCTGCTGGGTCTCGGCCAGCACCTCTTGCAGGCGCTGGCGGTAGCGCGCGCTCTCGATGGAGATACCCAGGTTCTCGGTGATCCGCTCCAGCAGCTCCACGTCTCGGTCCTGCAGCGCGCGCAGGAAGCCCAGTTCCAGTACACCATTGACCCGCCCATCGTCGTGGGACGGCACCAGCACGCCGCTGCGTGGCAGGCCCTGGCCCAGGCCCGAGCTCAAACGGTAGTAGTCCTCGGGCAACGCGTCCAGGCGCATCATGCGCCCTTGAACCACCGCCTCGCCCAACAAGCCGGCATGATCGCCCAGGCGCGGCTCGCTACCCTGCTGTTCGGCGTCCAGGCCATAGGTGGCGACGCGCACCAACTGGCCATGTTCGTCGCGTACGTACAGTGCGCCGACCACGCTGCCCAGATAGCCGGCGAAGAAGCGCAGGATATTGTCGCCGAGCATGGGCAACGTCAGTTGCCCCAGTACCTGCTCGGCCAGCTGGGTCTGTCCGGCGCGCAGCCAGGCCTGGTGTTCCAGGCGCTCGGCGGCGCGTTGCTGGGCCTCCAGGTTCGCCACGTAGTTGGACGACAATGCCAGCAGGTCGCGCCGCCCCAGGTAGGCGAGCAAGGCGCTGAGCGTGACGATGAACAATATGAAGGCCGAGATCGCCGTGACCGTAACCGTGCTCACCGTCTCGTTGCGCGTCGTGCGCAATTGCTGCTCGGAGTTGATGAAGGCGTCGAATTCACTGCGGATCTCGTCAGTCAGGCGCTTGCCCCGCCCACGACCGATCGACGACGTTACGTCGCCCTGGTTGCGGCGCTGACTGATCATTTCGTTGCCGAAGGTGTTCCACTCGCGCTGCAAGGCCGCGATGCGGTCGATACGGTCGACTTGCTGAGGGTTGTCCGCCACCATCACCTTCAACGTGTCCAGGCTACCCAGGATACGTGGCTTGGCCACCTCGTAAGGGTCCAGAAAGCGCTCCTCGCCGGTCAGCAGGAAGCCGCGCATGCCGGTCTCCATGTCGATCGACAGCTTGATCGCCTCGTTGGCATTGCCGATCACCCGGTCGGTGTGCTCGACCCACTGCATGGCCGAGAGCAGGTAGTTGATCACCGCGACAAACGCCACGGCACCGAGTAGCCCCACGCCCAGGGGCAGGCCGACGTTGCGGCTCAGCAGTTTGCGAAAGCTGCGTTGGTCCATCGAGGCTGCTTGAATCATCTGAAAGTGCCCGAGTGAAAAAAATCCATTGAACAGTCCGACGGCTACGTCTTGTAAATACTGCCTGTGCCAGACTGGCCGGAGAATACAGCGAGTCTAACCAGCTTTGGTGGATCTGGCAGGGCATTTAGCCAGTATTTGAAGCCTGTCTGCAGCAATCGTTCCATCTATTTGCCCATGCCGTTAAGCTTGGGAACTTCTGCCATCGCCTTGCGCACAGAGTAGAGACAATCCATCGAAACAGGACCCGCACCATGCACCTTCTGGTAGTCGAAGACGACGACATCGTACGTATGCTGATAGTCGAAGTGCTCGACGAACTGGGCTACACCGCCATCGAGGCCGACAGCGCCGGCGCGGCCCTTAAGATCATCGAGGATCCCGACCAGCCCCTGGCCCTGTTGATGACCGACGTCGGCCTGCCCGACCTGCGCGGCGAGGAACTGGCCGCCAAGGTGCGCGAGGTCCGGCCCCTGCTGCCGGTGCTGTTCGCCAGCGGCTATGCCGAGAGCTTTACTGTGCCCGAGGGCATGCACCTGATTGGCAAGCCGTTCAGCATCGATCAGCTGCGCGATAAAGTGCTGGAGATTCTCGGCGCGCCATAGCGGATCGCCGTCGGCAAAAGGCCGCTCCTCGGCGTCCAGCAAAGGCACAGGCTGAAATATTTTGAACGTCTTGTGCTTTTAAGCTTCCAACGTTCGAGGTATGCCTCTGCCCCCGGAAAGCCACCATGAAGATGCCCTGCCGCGCCCCCTGCGTCTTGCTGGAACTGGACTTCGTCCGCGATACCCTGTTCGGACCGATGGCCCAGCGCGCCGAATGCCAGGTTCAGTTGGCGGCCATCAATCTGCAAGGCCGCGCAGCTTTGCGCCTGCATATCCAACCACCTTTGCCGGTGAAGATGGAAAAGGCCCACAGTGTCGCCTTCGCCTGGGAGGGGCGTAGCTACCGCGGATTGGTCCGCGACTCCGTCAAATGCGGCGATGGCGGAATCAACCTGCTACTTGAGCTGCAATAAACCTTACGCTAAGCGATAGCCTTACGCACACTTGGCTGAACGTCACGCTGTGCTTTCACACGAGCGACCAATCCCAACAAATCATGGCAGGAATTGAGACTGGCCACAGGCACGCCGGTCACGGTCAGGCAGCTGTCCAGGCTCTCGCCCTGTCCCAGGCGAATGGTAAGGTGTTCGCCGTCCGGGCAGCTCACCTCGCAGCGGTCAGGCAGGCAGGCCTGTTCGATCATCTGCCGCATCTCAAGCATTGAAACGCCAATCAACGACATGGTACGACCCTCTCTGTACTGGATGGCCTGTTGGGTGTGGTACGCCCTCGACTAGCGTGTCGCCAATTGATATTGCCCATGCCTGGGTACAGGTCCATTCGCCCAGGCAATGACTTCGTCGAAGTACCTCTAGCACCTTAGTGGAAGAAAGCACCGGCAGGTCGACGTTCGATCGTCAACGTCAATTTCGCGACGGGTGGTCGCCACCTACAGCTGCGCCAGCTCCTCACGGCAGAACTCCACGAACAATTGCGCCGGTTTGGTCAGCTGCACCCGCTTGAGGTGCGCCGCCGCCAAGCCCGACAGGGCCACGGGCTCGGTGATGTCGAGGGTCACCAGGCGCTGCCCGTCATAGGTAAACTCGGAGTGCGGCCGGGTCACCAGCAACGAGAAGCCGAAGCCCTGCCCCACCATGCCCCGGACCATTTCGATGGACGGCGAACTGAAGACAATGTTCGGCGTCAGTCCCAGCTCATTGAACAGACTGACGAAGTAGGTGCGGCTTGGTGCCACATCGAGCAGGATCATCGGCTCCGGGCACAGGTCGCGCAGCGATACCTGGGTTTGCCCTGCAAAACGGTGCTTTTCCGGCAGCAGCACATAGGGTTTCTGCGCCGGCATCAGCGGCTCGGTTTCGATGGTGCCGTCCAGATCATGGTCGTAGAGGAACGCCAGATCGAAAGTGCCCGCCGTCAAGCCCTGGATCAGGTCCTGCTGTTCGCCGTCGCGCAGGCGGATATCCACCCCCGGATAACGCTGGCGGAAACCGGCGATCAGCCGCGGCAGGTACAAAGGCGCCACGGTCTCGAAACAGCCGATGTCGATCTGCCCGGCCACCGTGTCGTTGTCGGCCAAGGCGTTCTGCTCGAACTCATGGGCCATTTGCAGCAGGGCCCGGGTCTTGGCGTAGAAGCGCTTGCCGCTGGGCGTCAGCGACACGCCCTGGGCGTGATGGCGGATAAACAGCTGCACGCCGAAGCTCTCTTCCAGGCTCTTGATCGCAGTGGAAATCGACGGCTGGGCGATATACAGCTGGCGCGAGGCCTCGGCGACGCTGCCGGCCTCCACCGTGGTGACGAAGTATCTGAGTTGGCGCAAGGTATAGGAAGCCACGTTGACCTCTCGCGGGATCTTTTCTGCCAGCTTACCTCGGCTTGACGCCTACGCGCCGATCGCCCAGCCAAGGATTTACCTTGAGGTTGAGTATAATTTTCCGTTGCGCCGCCAAACCGACCCCAGTCGTCAGACGGTCTGCAACGGAATCTCCCCGGCACCGCCCTTGCCGTCGCGCCGCTCGCTCATCCAGTCATTGACCTTCTGCCCGAACTCGGCGGGCGCCTTGCGCCCGAAACGCCGCGCCAGGTCGAGGATGGTCTGCTGGGCCAGCGCCTCCTCCATGCGCTTCTGCGCCCCCAGCATCACCGCATGGATCGCGCAGGTGCCTTCGGTGGCCCAGGTCGGCGCGGTGCCTTCGAACACCGCGCAACGCTCGCGGATCTCCCGGCAATCGAAGAGTTTCTTCGGCCCGTCGATAGCCGTGACGATATCCAGCACGGTGATCTCGTCGGAGGGTCGCGCCAGACGGAAGCCACCGCGCACGCCTTCGGTCGCCGCCACCAGTCCGGCACGAGCCAGCTTGGTAAAAACCTTGGCCAGGTATTCCTGGGGTACGCCCTGCAACTCAGCCAGGTCGCGCACGCTGGACTCGCGACTATCGCCGCGCTCGTCCACCAAAAATAGCAGGCAGTGGATGCCGTATTCGACGCCGGCGCTGTAAAGGGACATATCAATCTCCGACCAAATCTGTCGCAAATAGTACGCTCTTCATTGATGACAGGCAAAGCCGGTCGTCGCCGCACAAGTACATCAACACCCCCACATAAGCCAATAAACACGCTAGCTACAGCCGATACATCAACGCTTGCGAAAACACGCCCCGGAAAAAAACACTTGCCGAATAAAACTACGACCAATAAAGTCGTAGTTATGCGGCAGGCAGTGAACGCCTCATCGAAGCCCTTTTTCCTACCCTTGCGGAGCACCTACATGACCTCTCGTATCCTGATCATCGGTGCCGGCTTTGCCGGTGTCTGGAGCGCCCTGAGCGCCGCCCGCCTGCTTGACCAGGCCCAGCGCGACGACGTGCGCATCAGCGTGCTCGCCCCACAGCCGCAACTGCGCATCCGTCCACGCTTCTACGAAGCCGCTGTCCACGGCATGCAGGCACCGCTGGAGGCACTGTTCGACGTGGTGGGCGTGGAATTCATCCATGGCACCGCCGACAGCATCGACAGTGCTGCCCGCCAGGTCGGCTATCGCGATGCCGATGGCCTGCCGCAGCAGCTCGCCTACGACCGTCTGATTCTCGCCGCCGGCAGCCAGGTGGCCCGCCCCGCCGTGCCGGGCCTGGCCGAGCACAGCTTTGATGTCGACCAGATGGAATCGGCCATGCGCCTGGAACAGCACCTGCACGGCCTGGCCAGCCTCCCCGCCTCGCCGGCACGCAACACCGTGGTGGTCTGCGGCGGCGGCTTCACTGGCATCGAGACCGCCACTGAGATGCCGTCGCGCCTGCGCGCCATCTTCGGTGAAGGCCAGGCCCGCGTGGTGCTGATCGACCGTGGCGCCAGCGTCGGTGCCGCCCTCGGCGCCGGAATCACCCCGGCCATTGTCGCCGCCAGCGAACAGGCGGGTGTCGAATGGCTGACCGGCACCTCGGTGATGGCGGTGGATGCTGGCGGCGTGACCCTGGACAACGGCGAGTACATCGCCAGCAAGACCGTGATCTGGACTGCCGGCGTCAAGGCCAGCCCGCTGACCGCGCAGGTGGCCGGCGAGCGTGACGGTTTCGGTCGCCTGCGGGTCGACGAACACCTCAAGGTGATCGGCCAGACGCACATCTACGCCACCGGCGACATGGCCTGGGCCGCGGTGGACGAACTGGGCAACCACGCCCTGATGACCTGCCAGCACGCCATCCCCATGGGCCGCCACAGCGGCAACAACGCCATGGCCGACCTGCTGGGCGTGGCGCCGGTGGCGTACCGCCAGCCCAAGTACGTCACCTGCCTGGATCTTGGCGACTGGGGCGCCGCGTACAGCGAAGGCTGGACCCGCGAACTGAAGCTGCAGGGCCAGGAAGGCAAGGACCTAAAGCGCCAGATCAACTCGGTATGGATCTACCCACCAGCCGCTGACCGCGCCCAGGCCCTGGCGGCGGCCGACCCGCTGATTCCGATCGTCGCATGAACGAAAATAATAGGCCCGTCCCGGAAGTGACGGGCCTGTTTGCATGCGTCATTACATTGAACGACTGGTCAATAATAGTGGCGTTATGTCATCATTCAGAAAAAACAACATGAACCGTGAGGATATAACCCCTTTCGCAGTGCATCGAGAGCCTTTCCAGCCGAGCCCGGTCAGTCCGCGCTCTTGACGCCTGCCAGCCACCGTCAAGGAGCGTCGCATGCAGTTACGGAACATGAAGATCGGTATTCGGGCAGCAGGAATGTTCACCCTGCTCGGGGTCCTGGTCCTGGCCCTGGGCCTGATCGCCCTCTACGAAACCCGGCGGATGGACAGCGCCACCGACGAAATCCGTCTCACCTGGATGCCCTCCGTACTCGCCTTGGGCGAGGTCAGCAGCAACCTCGGCCGGGCCCGCGCCCTGACCCTGCGCAGTGTCCTGGAGGACAGCAGCAGCGCCCGCCACGCCACCCTGGACAAGATCGTCCAGATCAACCAGCAGCTCGAGAGCGACCTCAAGGCTTACGAGCGCACCATCAACGCTGCGGATGACCGCGCCCTGTTCGACACCTTCATGGGCCTGAGCGAACGCTATCACGCATTGCAGCAAGCCATCCGCGCCGCCGCCGGCAATGACCGACTGGACGAGGCCCGACGCCTGGTCAACGGCCCGCTGGCCGAGTACGCCGACAGCATGATGAAAGCCCTGGCCGCGCTGGTCGACTACAACACCAAGGGCGCCGAGCAAGCCTCGCTGCGCAGCAGCGCGGCCTCCGACGAAGCCTTCAGCCTGATCATCGCCGCCATTGCCGTGATTTCCCTGTCGCTGATCGGCATCGCCACCCTGCTCACCCGCAGTATCGTCGTGCCCCTGGCCGACGCCGTTGCCGTGGCCGAGCGGGTCGCCACCGGCGACCTGACCCGCGAGATCGTCGTGCTCGGCCGCGACGAGCCGGCCTTGCTGCTGGGCGCCCTGAGCCGCATGCAGCATAGCCTGCGCGACACCCTGCGCAGGATTGCCGCGTCTTCCGATCAGCTGGCCTCGGCCTCCGAAGAGCTGCACACCGTCACCGAAGACACCAGCCGCGGCCTGCACCAGCAGAGCGCCGAGATCGACCAGGCCGCCACCGCGGTCAACCAGATGACCGCCGCCGTCGAAGAAGTAGCGAGCAACGCCGTGAGCACCGCCGACGCCTCCCAGGGCGCAGATCGCACCACTCGTGATGGTCGCGACCAGGTCAACCAGGCGCTGGCCTCGATCCAGCACTTGGTCGATGACGTGACCGGTACCTCCGGGGAGATCGAGCAACTGGCCAGCCACGCCAACCAGATCAGCCAGGTGCTGGATGTGATCGGCGCCATCGCCGGGCAGACCAACCTGCTGGCACTCAACGCTGCCATCGAGGCTGCACGCGCCGGTGAGGCCGGCCGCGGCTTCGCCGTGGTCGCCGACGAGGTGCGCGCCTTGGCCCATCGCACCCAGCAGTCCACCGCTGAAATCGAACAGATGATCGACGGCATCCAGACTGGCACCGAACGCGCAGTCAGCGCCATGCACAACAGCCAGGGTCGCGCCAGCGGCACCCTGGCCGTGGCGCAGTCGGCCGGTCAGGCGCTGGAGCTGATCGCCGAAGCGATCGCCACCATCAACCAGCGCAACCTGGTCATCGCCACCGCCTCCGAGCAGCAGGCCCAGGTGGCGCGGGAGGTGGACCGCAACCTGGTGAACATCCGCGACCTGGCAATGCAGACCTCGGCCGGCGCCAACCAGACCAGCGCGGCGGCACAGGACCTGTCGCGCCTGGCGGTGGAACTGAACGCGATGGTGGCGCAGTTCAAGGTCTGAAGCGTCTCGGACAGCATCGCGGGCCCCGACGGCGGGTCCCGCGATCACGCCCACAGCGGGTTTCACGCGAGTGAGAAATAGGAAAAAACCGTTACACGGTGTGATACCCGCCGACTACTCGCCCCCCACAAGATCCCATCATGCTCTTGATGTACGCATTTCTCTTACATCAAGGAACATCAATGCTTCTACGAGACATGAAAATCGGCAAACGGGCAGCCTGCCTGTTCACCCTACTGGCTGCTCTCGTCCTGTCCATGGGAAGCGTCGCGCTCTATGAGACCCAGCAGATGGACAGCGCCACCGACGAAATCCGTATCAACTGGCTTCCGGCCGTGATCGCACTCAACGAGGTCGGCGCCAGCCTCACCCAGGAACGCGCCGCCACCCTGCGCACAGCCTTGGAGGATGGCACCAGCGAGGGGGCTAGCATCCAGTTGCTCAACCGCATCGACGAGGCTTTGCGCCAGAGCCTGCGGGCGTACGAGGCGACTATCGACGGCGAAGAGGACCGTGCCCTGTTCAATGCCTTCATCGCGGCGCGCAAACGGTACGCCGACCTGCAGCAGCAGGTACTGGGACACATCAGCGAGGGCCGCATGGCTGAAGCCAGGCGGCAGATCAGCGGCCCGCTGCTCCAGCGGGCCGACCAGATGATGGAGACAATGGCGGCATTGGTGGCCTTCAACTACCGAGGTGCGCAAGCCGCCTCACAGCGAAGCAGCGATGTCGGCGACGATGCCTTCCGCGTACTCGTCGTTTCACTGGTGCTGATCATCCTGGTACTGGTCGTCATCGCCGTGCTGTTCACCCGCAGTTTGGTTGCGCCCCTGACCGAGGCCGTTGCCGTGGCCGAGGGTATCGCCACCGGTGACCTGACCCAAAAGATCGCGGTGGTCGGCCACGACGAGCCGGCGATGCTGCTGCACGCCCTGCGGCGCATGCAACAGAGCCTGCGCGAGACCATCGGCAAGATCGCCGCGTCCTCCGATCGTCTGGCTTCGGCCTCCGAAGAGCTGCACACCGTCACCGAGGACACAAGCCGCGGCCTGCAGCAGCAAAGCACCGAGATAGACCAGGCCGCCACAGCGGTCAATCAGATGACCAGCGCCGTCGAGGAAGTGGCAAGCAATGCCGTGAGCACTGCCGAGGCCTCACAGGGCGCCGACCAGGCCACCCGTGAAGGCCGAGACCAGGTCAACCAGGCACTCGCCTCGATCCAGCACCTGGTCGACGATGTCACCGGCACGGCGGAAGAGATCGAACAATTGGCCAACAGCGCCAACGAGATTACCCGGGTACTGGATGTGATCGGTTCGATCGCCGGACAGACCAACCTGCTGGCCCTCAACGCCGCCATCGAAGCCGCTCGCGCCGGTGAGGCCGGTCGTGGTTTTGCGGTGGTTGCCGACGAGGTGCGTGCCTTGGCACATCGCACCCAACAGTCGACCGCCGAAATCGAGCAGATGATCGGGGGTATCCAGGGCGGCACCGAGCGTGCGGTCAGCGCCATGCACAGCAGCCAGGGCCGCGCCAGCGGTACCCTGGAGGTGGCGCAAGCGGCCGGTCAGGCCCTGGAGCTCATCGCCCGGACCATCGCCTCGATCAACCAGCGCAACCTGGTGATCGCCAGTGCCACGGAGCAACAGGCCCAGGTGGCGCGCGAAGTGGATCGCAACCTGGTGAACATCCGCGACCTGGCGCTGCAGACAACGACCGGGGCCAACCAGACCAGCGCCTCGGCCCAGGACCTGTCGCAATTGGCGCTGGAGCTGAACGGCCTGATCGCGCAGTTCAAGGTCTGAATAGCCTCTTGGGTCAAGCCCGCTCCCACAATTGAACGCCGGCATCAGTGGAAGCGGGCCAGCACGGCCCATACAAAATCCCTCGCCAAGCGCCGCGTCTCGGTGCACCCTGATGCTCTCACGCACAAGGACCCGCACCGCTCATGGCGAAATGGCTCGACGGCGGCGGCCTCATGGCCGAGCGCATCCGCAACCACGACTGGTCGTCTACCCCCCTGGGCCCCCTGGCCAGCTGGCCTGACGTGCTCAAGACCACGGTCGCCCTGTGCCTGGCCTCGCGCTTTCCCCAGGCCGTGCTCTGGGGCGACGAGCTGATCACCCTGCACAACGATGCTTTCAGCGAGATCCTCGGCAACAAGCCCTCGGCCCTGGGCCGCCCCTTCAGCGCGGTCTGGCAGGAAGCCTGGAGCGATATCCGCCATCTGGCACAACGCGCCCTCGATGGCGAAGCCGTGTACATAGAGGACTTTCCCCTGCTGATCGAGCGCCACGGCAGCCCGGAGCGCGCCTACTTCACGTTCTGCTACAGCCCCATTCGCGACCATGACGGCCAGGTGGTCGGCATGATCGACACGGTCACCGAGACCACCGCCAGCGTGGTCGCCAACCAACGCCTGAACTTTCTTGACACCCTCAGCCGAGCGGCGGCCAATGCCACAGATCCGGAGCGGATCATGGCTATCACCACGCGCCTGCTGGGCGAGCACCTGCACCTTTCAAGCTGCGCCTACGCCGTTATGGACCCTGACCAGGACGGCTTCACCATCTGCGGCGACTGGGTCGCGCCTGGCTCACCACGCCAGCTCGGCCGATATCGCCTGGGCGACTTCGGCGAGCTGGCCGTCAGCCGCCTGCGCGCCGGACTGGGGCTGGTGATCAACGACAACCTCACGCAGTTGCCGGCCTGCGAATCGGCGACGTTCCAGGCCATCGGCATCACCGCGACACTTTGCATGCCATTGATCAAGGAAGGCCGCCTGACCGCACTGATGGCCATCCACGACAAGCTGCCAAGGACCTGGACCCGCTACGAACAGACCCTGCTCAACGAGGTGACCGGACGCTGCTGGGCACATATCCAGCGAGTCCAGGCCAACGCACAGGTGCGCGAGGCGCTGACGGCCCTGGAGGCGCTCAACGCCACCCTCGAACAACGTGTGGAGGAGCGTACCGAGCAGCTCCTGCACACCGAGGCCGTGCTGCGCCAGGCCCAGAAGCTCGAGGCCATCGGCCAGCTGACCGGAGGCGTGGCCCACGATTTCAATAACCTGCTGACCATCATTCGCTCTTCCCTCCACTTCCTGCAGCGCCCGGATCTCGACGAAACGCGCCGCAGCCGCTATTTCAAGATCGTGTCCGACACCGTCGACCGCGGCGCCAAGCTCACCGGGCAACTGCTCGCCTTTGCCCGGCGCCAGGCCCTCAGTCCGCAGGTGTTCGATGCTGGCCCACAGCTCAAGGCCATGGCCGAGATGCTCGACACCGCCACTGGCGCACGTATCCAGGTCAGCCTGGAGTTGCCCGACACGCCCTGCCATGTGCATGCCGATCTCGGCCAACTGGAAACCGCGGTGATCAACCTGATGATCAATGCCCGCGACGCCATGGCCGGGGTCGGCACCTTGCGCCTGCGCCTTGAAGGCGACCAGCATTTGCCTGAGATTCGCGGCCAGCCGGCACAGGACGACCGCTTCGCGGCGATCTCGGTGATCGACGGCGGCGTGGGCATCGCCCCGCACCTGCTGGAGCGCATCTTCGACCCGTTCTTCACCACCAAGGCCTCCGGACAGGGCACCGGCCTGGGCCTGTCGCAGGTGTTCGGCTTCGTCAAGCAGTCCGGTGGCGATGTGCGGGTGGTCAGCGTCGAAGGACAAGGCACCACCTTCACCCTGTACCTGCCACAGGTGTCCCAGCCTGACGCCGAGGAGCCCGGCGTGACCGCGCAGCTGGCGCCACAGGGCGACCGCAAGCGCATCCTGGTGGTGGAGGACAACCCGGATGTCGGCAGTTTCACCGCGCAGATCCTGCGCGACCATGGCTACCAGATCAGTTGGGCGACCTCGGCCGAGGACGCGCTGGCCCAACTCGCGGCCGCCCGGGGCGGATTCGATGCGGTGTTCTCCGACGTGGTCATGCCGGGCATGGGCGGCCTTGCCCTGGCCAGGGAGCTGCGTCACAGCCAGCCGCAGCTACCGGTGATCCTCACCTCCGGCTACAGCGAGGCGATCGCCGAGGGTGGCCACCAGGGTTTCGCCTTCCTGGCCAAGCCCTATTCGGCCGAACAGGTGTGCCAGATGCTCGGGGATGTGTTGGCTAGGACTTGAGCAGTCGCGCCAGGCTCTGTCCCAGCTCGTCCTGGCGAAATGGCTTGCGCAGCACCTCGAAGCCATGCAGCTCGTGTGGCGTCAGGTTGGCGTAGCCGGTGATGATCAACACCGGCAGTTGCGCCAGCCGCTCGCGCACCTGCTGGGCGAAACGCACGCCGGTGGTTTCGGCCATGACATGGTCGGTCAGCAGCACATCGGGCAACAGCCCCTTGTCCAGCAACGCCAGGGCCTGGGCCGGGCCCTCGGCCTCGGTCACCTCGTACCCCAGGGCACGCAGTTGCAGGAGCGTGGCCTGGCGCACCAGCGGCTCGTCATCCACCAGCAGCACGCGCGTCGGGCGTCGCGCCCGCGAGACCTCGACCGGCATGGCCACTTCATCTACCGCGTCCTGCTCGCTGGCCGGCAGCCACAGGGTCGCTTCGGTGCCCCCGCCTACCCGCGAGCGAATGCCAAAGCCACCGCCGGACTGCAACGCCAGGCCCTGCACCATGGGCAGCCCCAGCCCGGTGCCGCGGCCGACGCCCTTGGTCGAATAGAATGGCTCGATGCAATGCGTCAGCACGTCCTCGCTCATGCCGCAGCCGTTATCGGCAACCTGCAGCCACACCAACGGGCCTGTCTGCAGGCCGGGTGGCCTCGGCGTACCGTCGCCGTCGAGACCGGCACGTATGGTCAGTTTGCCACCCTCGCCCATGGCATCGCGGGCGTTGACCACCAGGTTCAGCAACGCCAGCTCCAGCTGGTGCGGATCCACCAGCACGCCTGGCAACGCCGCCTCGACACTGACCTCGATGGCAATGGTAGGCCCCAACGAGCGGACGATCAGCTCTCGCATTTCCTCCACCAGCGCCGCCAGCGATACCGTCGTGGGCTTGAGGGTCTGGCGCCGGGCAAAGCTGAGCAGGCGCCCGACCAGGTTGCGCGCCCGCTCGGCCGCCTGCAGGCCGCCATCGATCAGGCGCTCGGCGCGCTCCGACTGAGGATGGCGGCGCAGCAGTTCGAGGGAGGCGATGATCGGCGTCAACATGTTGTTGAGGTCGTGGGCGATGCCCCCGGAGAGCTGGCCAATCATCTCCATCTTGCGCGCTTCGTGCAGTAGCGACAGCGACGCTTCGCGCTGGGCAAGCATCTTGGCCACCCGGTCTTCCAGGTTTTCGTTGAGTGCATGCAAGGCGCGCTCGGCGCGGGCATGGGTGACCGCCGACCAGACTTGGCGGGCGGCCTCCTGGACCAGCAGGCACTCGCTCTCGGCCCAGGCATGGGGGGTATGGAAATGCACCGCGAGCACCGCCTCCAGGCGCTCGGCGCGCAGCACCGGCACGTGCAATGTCGCACACAAGCCCTTGAACCGTGCCGGTGCGCTCTTGCTTGGCTCATAGTTGCGCTGCACCGCCTGACCGGCCAGCAGCGCCTCGTGCAACACCGGGTCCAGGGCCGAATACCGGTTCAAGCCGACCATCGAGGGCACCTCGGTGGCCCACTCCTGGGCGACCCGGTAGCGCCGGCCATCGCCCAGGTCCTCACCGAAACAGACCCGCGCCGCGCCCAACTCCTCACCCAGCCGGCGCACCGCGTGGGCCTCGATGCGCTCGGCCTCGCCCAGGCCTGGCAAGGCCTGGCGCAGCTCCTGGAGAAACGCTTGGCGTTGCTGGAAACGTACCCGCTCGGTGGTGTCGGTGACGATGCACAATACACCACCCACCCCACCGTCAGCCTCGCGCACAGCGGAGTAGGAGACGTCGAAAAAGGCGGTTTCACCCAACCCATGCCGTTCGATATAGAACGGCCGGTCCCGCGCCGAAAAGGTTATGCCGGTTTCACGCACCCCGCGCAACAGCGGCTCGAGATCGTCCCACAGTTCGCTCCAATGCTCCTGCCCAGGCCGGCCCAGCGCCCCGGGATGCTTGCTGCCGATGGTTGGCCCGTAGGCATCGTTGTACAGCGCGATGTACTGCGGCCCCCAGAACAACACAATCTGCGCCTGCGCCGGCAGCAGCATGGCCACCACCGACTGCAGCACGGGCGACCAGCTGTCCGGCGCCCCGAGCGGGGATTGCCGCCAGTCCATCGCCTGCAACAGGCAGCTGACTTCGCCACCGCCGTCCAGAAAGCTCGGCAGTGCTTGCAGGTTGACGGTCTTGCTCTGCTGGCGCACTTTCATGTCTCGGCAGTCCCGGGCACGTTTTCTTTCCTATGAGGGTAAGAAATCGCCCGCTGGCAAAACGTTCCATCAGATTGACGCCGACGATCAGCGGCGCCCTTCGGCCAGCATGCGCAGCGCCAGCGCCGCCAGCACCGTGCCCATCAGCCAGCGCTGGACCTGCTGCCACACCGGCCTGCCGGCCAGGAACACGGCAATGGAGCCGGCCATCAACGCAATCAGCGCGTTGACCGTGACACTGATGGCGATCTGCGTGCCGCCCAGCACCAGCGACTGCGCCAGCACGCTGCCGTGGCCGGGCTCGATGAACTGCGGCATCAGCGACAGGTACATGACCGCGATCTTGGGGTTCAGCAGGTTGGTCAGAAAGCCCATCATGAACAGCCGGCGCGGGCTGTCCGCCGGCAGGTCGCGGACTTGGAACGGCGAGCGTCCACCCGGGCGCAGCGCCTGCCAGGCCAGGTACAGCAGGTACAGCGCACCGCCGATGCGCAGTGCGTCGTAGGCGAACGGCACGGCCATGACCAGGGCGGTGATGCCCAGCGCGGCGCAGAGCATGTAGAAGACGAAACCCAGGGCCACCCCCGCCAGCGAAATCAACCCGGCACCACGCCCCTGGCAGATGGAGCGGGAAATCAGGTAGATCATGTTGGGGCCCGGGGTCAGCACCATGCCCAGGCTGATCAGGGCGAAGGCCAGCAGGTTGGAGGGTTCGGGCATCATGCACATCCTTGTGTGGGTAGAAGTACGCGAAGTGTATCCATACATGAACGTGCCTTGAAACGGTTATCCGAGCCCGGTAACCTTTGCGCGTTGCTGTAAGTCCAGCAGCCGGGTTTGGTCACCCGCGAACATCAAGGCGCACAAGCGCCCGCACTGCGATTCAGTTGGCGCTTTTTTTGTGCCCGCTGTCTCGTTCTATGGCGGCTGTGCGTGGGGCGCCTCCGTGCGCGCCGGTTTCCTTGATTCCCGGTTGACCAACCCGCGTACAGTCGCCACCCATTCGTTTGGTCACGTCGAGTGGCGGCTCCATTGAATCAAGGAGCGACACAATGACAAAAGGCTTACCTGATCCTCCGTTCCGCGCCACCACGGCGCACTCCAGCTTCGGCAACTGCGAATGCAGCCACCCTTCCCTGTTCGCCGTGCGCGAAGGCGTGGACTTCGAAGACGCACTGGTGCACCTGTCCACCCTGCTCAAGGGCGCGTTCGCCACCAACCTCAAGGCCATGGAACTGGCGACCGGCACCTGCCACGACCTGCTGCTGGGCAACGATCACGGGCTGGATGCGGCCAAGGCGGTGGTCGAGGCATTGCTCGACGGCGTGGAAATGCAGCAAGTGGAAAAGGCCCGCCTGCGCACGGTCTGAAACCGTGCAGGTCGATGCGCCGGCCTCGACCTGCCTACAGGCTGACACCCAGCGTCCGGCGCAACGACTCGCCGCGAGCGTCATCCGCCGCGCTGACCAGGGCAAAGTTGTAGTCGCCATGGGACCAGTAGCGGGCCTGCAATTGGCCGTCGGTGCGCTGGCCGCTGGGCATGCGCTCGAAATGCTCGCCGGGCGAACGCAGGAACAGGCTGATGCGCTGCCCCTGGCGGTCCTGGAACACCAGCAGCGCCGCTGGCCCCGCCTCGTTGCTCAGCAGGCGCGCGCCGACCGGCTGCAGGCCATAACCGGACAGGTCCGGCAGCTGGCCAACACGGTTGAAATGACGCCCCAGCCATTCCTGCAGCCGCTTCGGATCGCTGGCCTGGATATCCAGCGCGGCCGCGTCGGCGAACAGCCGGTGGGCCTCTACCGCGTCGGCCATGGGCAGCATACCGGCGAACAGCGTCGCCTCACGCGCCTGCCAGCCGCCCAAGCCGCCCAGGCTTACCGCCAGCAACAGCGCCGCCGCCTGTGCCATGCGCAATTGCCGGCGCTGGCGCAGGCGGCGACGCAAGGGCGCCAGGTCCAGCGCCGGGTCGCTGGGCTGCTCGCCGAAGCCCGCCAGGGCCGCCCGCAGGCGTCGGGCATCGCCGCGCCAGGCCTCGATTCGCGCCGCCTCCTGTGGATTGGCCGCCAGCCACACCTCGACCTCGACCCGGCGCGCCGGCTCCAGGCGCTCGTCGACATAGGCGTGCAACTCGTGCTCGGTGGGGATCAGACGTGTCATTTGAGTCTCCGCAAGGCCGGGGGCGTGGGGTTGCCCTCGGTCAGTTCACGCAAGGCGGCGCGGGCGCGCGACAGGCGCGACATCACCGTGCCGATGGGAATGCCGAGGGTGTCGGCCGCCTCCTTGTAGCTCAGGCCCTCGACGCTGACCAGCAACAACAGGGCCCGCTGCTCCGCCGACAGCCGGGCGAAGGCGCGCAAGTCGGCCTGGGCCAGGACAATGCTCTCGATCTCGCCACCGGCCGGCTCCTCGGCCTGGCCCCGACCGAACCAGGTAAGCCAACGGGCATGCAGGCGCTCACGGCGCTTGCCGTCGAGAAACAGCCGGTAAAGGATGGTGAACAGCCAGGGGCGCAGGCTGTCGGCATCGCGCTGCTGGCCACGGCGGCTCAGGGCACGCTCGACCGTGGCCTGGACCAGATCGTCGGCGCCGCCGGGCTCGCGGGTCAGCCACAGGGCGAAGCGGCGCAGGCGTTGCAGCAGCTCGCGCCATTGTTGGTCGTCCAGATCGTGCATGGTCGGGTTCCAGGCCCCAATGGGCAGACAGTGTAATGGGCAGACGGCCCAGCACGAAATCTATTCCCTCGGCGGGAATAAATCGTTCGCCCTTACGTCATACCGGCTCATTCCAACTGACCGGAGCGTCCCCATGACCCCTCCCCTGCACGGCCCCGCCAAGGCCCTGCGCCTGGCCGCCATCGGCGCCACCCTCGCCGCCCTGGGTGCGGGCTTCGCCTATGCCGCCGGCTGGATCGGCTCGCCAGGGCTGACCCCGCAGCGCATCATCGACACCTTCGAGGCCCAGGCAGGTCATTATCCCGGTTACCGGAAGAACCATGCCAAGGGCCTGTGCGTCAGCGGTTATTTCCAGGCCAGCGGCCAGGCCGCGGCGCTGTCCAGCGCCCGCGTCTTCAGCCAGGCCCAGGTGCCAGTGATCGGCCGATTCGCCATCGGCGGCGCCAACCCGTTCGCCCCGGACACCGCCATACCCGTACGCAGCCTGGCCATCCAGTTGAGCAGCGATGACGGACAGGTCTGGCGCACCGGCATGAACAACCCGCCGGTGCTGGCGGTGAGCACGCCCGAGGCGTTCTACCAGCAGGTACTGGCCGGGGCCCCCGACCCGGCCACCGGCAAGCCGGACCCGGCCAGACTGCAGGCGTTCTTCGCCAGCCACCCGGAAAGCGCGGCGTTTCGCCAGTGGGCGGCCAGCTACAAGCCCAGCGACAGCTTCGCCAGTACCGCCTACAACAGCATCAACGCCTTTCGCCTGATCGATGCCCACGGCAACGCCCAGCCGGTGCGCTGGGCCCTGGAGCCGCAGACCGCGTTCACCGCCCTGCCCGCCCAGGTCGATGACAAGCAGTTCCTCCAGCACGACCTGCAGCAGCGCCTGGCGCAAGGCCCGTTGCGCTGGACCCTGCGCCTGACCCTGGCCGAGCCCGGCGACCCGGTGGACGACCCCGCCCGGCCCTGGCCCGCCGAACGCCGCAGCATCGACGCCGGCACCCTGGTGCTGGAACGGGTCGACGGCCCCGAGCAAGGCGCCTGCCGCGACCTGAACTTCGACCCGCTGATCCTGCCCCAGGGCATCGAACCATCCGCCGACCCGATCCTCGCCGCCCGCTCGGCCGCCTATTCGGTGTCGTTCAACCGCCGCAGCCACGAAGCGCTGAGCGAAGGAGCCCGCCCATGACCGCCACCGCCTTCCACCCCCTGGCCCGCCTGCTGCACTGGCTGATGGCCGCGCTGATCCTGGCCATGCTGTTCATCGGCGTGAACATGGTCGGCGACCTGTCGCCACGGCATCCGCTGCTGGTCGAGCTGCACAAGGCCACCGGCCTGGCCCTGCTGGTGCTGGTGATCCTGCGCATCGCCCTGCGCCTGGGCCTGCCGCACCCGGCCTTGCCCCGCGACCTGCCCCGCCTGCAGCGGCTGGCCGCCGGCGCCTCGCACTTGTTGCTGTACGGCCTGATGCTGGCCATGCCGCTGCTCGGCTGGGCCATGCTCTCGGCCGGCGGCTATCCACGGCCCCTGCAACTGCCCGCCATCGCGCCCCACGACCTGCAGCTGTACGCCGTGCTGCGCCAGGCCCACGGCTGGGCGGGCTACCTGCTGTTCGCCACCGTGCTGCTGCACCTGGGCGCGGCCTTGGTGCATGCCCTGGTGCGCCGCGACGGCGTCTTGCGTAGCATGTGGCCAGGCCCGTTGCGCCGCAGTGAATGAGCATTGCCAGGGTCGACACATGTAAATAATTATTACTAACATTGGCGCTCATTTCGTCGAACTGCCCCGGACTGCCCCATGAACGTTGCAAAGGACCCTGCCGCATTGACCCCCGCCAACACCTTGGACCTGCGTCCTCTGATGCTGGTGAACATGGCCTGCACCATGGCGATGATGGCCTTCGTCGCCCTGATCGGCCCCATCGCCCGACTGCTGGGCATGGCCACCTGGCAGGCCGGCGCGGCGGTGACCGTGGCAGGCGTGGTCTGGGTGCTGCTGGCCCGGCCCTGGGGGCGCCTGGCCGACCGCTATGGCCGGCGCCGCGTGCTGCTGCTGGGCAGTGGCGGCTTCACCTTGGCCTACTGGGTGCTGTGCCTGTTCATCGACGGTGCGTTGCGCTGGCTGCCGGGCGCGAGCGTGGCGTTCTTCGGGCTGATGCTGGCCCGCGGCTTGATCGGCGCCTTCTATGCCGCGCTGCCGGTGGGTGGAAACGCCCTGATCGCCGACCATGTCGAACCCCAGCGTCGGGCCCGGGCCATGGCTTCGCTGGGCGCGGCCAATGCCGTCGGCCTGGTGGTCGGGCCGGCACTGGCCGCGCTGCTGTCGCGCTACAGCCTGAGCCTGCCGTTCTATGCCATGTCGCTGCTGCCGGCCACGGCGTTCGTGGTGCTGCTGTTCAAGCTCAAGCCCCAGCCATTGGCGCAAAGCCATGCGCCCAATCCGGTGCGCCTGTCCGACCCACGCCTGCGCCGCCCGCTGTTGGTGGCCTTCAGCGCCATGCTGAGCATCACCGTGTCGCAGATCGCCGTCGGTTTCTTCGCCCTCGACCGCCTGCGCCTGGAGGCCGGCGACGCCGCCCAGGCCGCGGGCATCGCCCTGACCTGCGTGGGCGTGGCGCTGATGCTGGCACAGGTGTTCCTGCGCAGGCTCGAGTGGCCGCCAGCGAAAATGATCCGTATCGGCGCCAGCATCTCCGGGCTGGGCTTTGCCGCCGCAGCGCTGGCCACCCAAGCGCCCTGGCTGTGGGGCGCGTTCTTCGTCGCCGCGTTCGGCATGGGCTTTGTATTCCCGGCATTTTCCGCCCTGGCGGCCAACGCCATGCAGGCCGGCGAACAAGGCGCCACTGCGGGCTCGATCGGCGCCGCCCAGGGCATGGGCGCGGTGATCGGGCCACTGGCGGGCACCCTGGTCTATGCCCTCGACCCGCGCCTGCCGTTCCTCGCCGTGGGTGCCCTGCTGTTGCTGGTGGGGCTGTGGCCGTTGGCGACCGACCAGCGTCACTGAGACGCACAGCGCGCAAGCCTGCAGAGTGTGTTTTAATGCCTCGCCCATTATTTTTGACACCTCTGCAAACAAGGCGGCTATGGACACGGGGACACGACTCAAACTGGTGCGTGAACGCAACAACCTCTCCCAACGGGAACTGGCCCGCCGCAGCGGCCTGACCAACTCGACGATCTCGCAGATCGAGCAGAACCGGGTCAGCCCTTCGGTCAGTTCCCTCAAGAAACTGCTCGAAGGGATCCCCATGTCCCTGGCGGAATTCTTCAGTTTCGACGAGCCGGTGCGCGAGGAGCGCTACGTGTTCCGTGGCGCAGAGCAGCCCGACCTGGGCCGCAACGGCCTGCGCATGCTGCTGGTCGGTGCCAGCGTCGAAGGCCGGCAGATGCGCATGCTGCGCGAACTGTACGCGCCGGGTGCCGATTCCGGCGAGCCGATCGTCCACGCCGAAGGCGAGGAATGCGGCCTGGTCACCCGGGGCACCATGGAGCTGTGGGTCGATGGCCAGGTCAGCGTGCTCAACGCCGGCGACGGCTACTACATCCCCACCACCCTGCCCCACAGCTTCAAGAACATCGGCCCCGACGAGGCCGAGATCATCAGCGCCAATACCCCGGCGAACTTCTGATCCGGCAAAAGGGTTTCAGCGCCTGCGCGATCGAGCGCTGCAACCCTGACGACGTACAGGCCATGAAGCAATAGCACCCAAGGTTTTTGGAATCGCAGTCTGCAAGAACCTTGTTGTCCCTCATGCCCGCCTGACCAAAGCCTGCTCGACGAAATCCAGCCGATCCTGGCCGAAGAACATCTGCCCATCGACGAAGAACGTCGGCGCGCCGAACACGCCACGCTCGACCGCCTCCTCGGTAGCTTTACGCAAGGCGTCCTTGACCTCGGGCCGGGCGGCCAGTTCATGCAACATCCCGGCATCGAAGCCACCCGCGGCCAATGTTTCACCCAGCACCGCCGGGTCTGCCAGATTGCGCCCGTGCACGAACAGCCCTTCGAACAGCACCTTCAACAGCGCCTCGAACCGTGCTTGGGCAAACAACTGGACGCCAATCAGCCCGCGCATCAGGTTCAGGGTGTTGACCGGAAACCCGGGCGGCAAGGTCAGGGGCACCCCATAGCGATCGGCATAACGCTTGAGGTCGATGCGCATGTAGCGCCCCTTGGCTGGCACCATGACCGGCGAGGCGTTGCCGGTGGCCTGGAACACCCCGCCCAACAGGATCGGTTTGTACACCAACTGCGCCCCGTGGCGCGCGCACAGGGCGGGTAGCTGGGTCGAGGCCAGGTAAGTGGCCGGACTGCCCAGGTCCAGGAAGAACTCGACGGTCTTGCTCATGATTCGTTCCTTGTATGAGGATGGGACTTACCAGCGCTCCATCCACGGGCGCAGGTCAAGTTCGAAGGTCCAGGCGTCCCGTGGCTGGGCGTGCAGGAACCAGTAACTGTGGGCAATGTGTACAGGGTCCAGGATGCCGTCCTGGTCCTTGAGCGCATAGCGTTCGGGGAAACTGTCGCGGATGAACGCGGTGTCGATGGCCCCGTCGACCACCACATGAGCCACATGGATGTTTCGCGGCCCAAGCTCGCGCGCCATGCTCTGGGCCAGGGCGCGCAAACCATGCTTGGCCCCGGCGAAGGCGGCAAAACCGGCCGCGCCACGGGTACCAGCGGTGGCACCGGTAAAGAGGAGGGTGCCGCGCTCGCGGGTCACCATGCGCCGGGCGACTGCCTGGGCGGTGAGAAAACCAGCGAAGCAGGCCATTTCCCAGATTTTGAAGTACTTGCGCGGGGTTTCCTCGAGGATGCCGCACGGGACATTGGCGCCGATGTTGAAGACAAATGCTTCGATCGGGCCGATATCGCGCTCGATGGTCTCGACCAGCTCTACCACCTCCTCTTCCTTGCGCGCATCCGACCCGAAACCATGAGCCTGACCGCCTGCGGCGCGGATCTCATCGACCAGCGGCTGCAGCTTGTCCACCTGACGCCGGGTGACACAGGCGACATACCCCTCACGGGCGAAACGCTTGGCGATTTCGCCACCGGTGGCGTCACCCGCGCCGATCACCAGCACGACCTTTTGTTGTTCTGCCATGGACCGCCCCATTGATGAATGATCGTTTAGTAAACGAACGCTATGCTACGATCAGCTGAACGTCAAGCCCGCGCCAAGAGGTTCCGCGCATGCGCTACAGCACCGACCACAAGCAACAAACCCGCGAGAAGCTGCTGGCCAGCAGCGGCGCCCTGGCCAAACGCGGTGGGTTCGCCGCCACCGGCGTGGCCGGATTGATGAAGGCCATCGGCCTGACCGGCGGCGCCTTCTACAACCATTTCCCGTCCAAGGACGACCTGTTCAGCGAGATCGTCCGCCGCGAGCTGGCCAACAGCCCGTTGGCGCGCCTGGTCGAGCGCGGCGCCGACCGCCCCCGGCTCAGGCGCCTGCTCGAGCAGTACCTGAGCCTGGCCCACCTGCACAATGCCGAGGGCGGCTGTCCGCTGCCGCCGCTGGGGGTGGAGATCGCCCGCGCCGAGCGACCGGTGCGCGAACAGGCCGAGCACTGGTTGGTGGAGCTGCACCAGGCGTGGAGCGAGACCCTTGACGATCCCGAGCTGGCCTGGGCCCTGCTCAGCCAGTGCGTCGGCGCGCTGGTGGTGGGCCGCATGCTGGCCAGCGAGCCGGTGCAGGCGCAGGTGCTGGACGCCAGCCGCCAGTTGGTCGGACGGGTCTTCGATGAAGTTCGCTAGTACGCTGCTCGGACTGATGTTGACCCTGCCCGTCTTCGCCCAGGAAAGTTGCCCGACCGGGCAATACCAAGTGTGCCTGGTGGTGTGTTTCTGCGCGCCCGTCGACCCCAACCAGGGCGGCCAGGTGCTGCAGGATGTCGAGCGCATGGCCACCGGCAGCCTGGTGTTCGCCCTGCGCCAGGCCCGCGATGAGGCGACCGCCAGCGGCAGCCAGCCGATCCCCTTGCATATCCGCGCCCAGCTCGAACCCTGGTACGACTTCGCCGTGCTCGACGCGGCGCGGTACCGGGTGGGCGATGAACAGCAGATCAGCGCCGCCAATGCGTTGCTGCAGAACCCGGACGTCAACGCGGTGACCCTGATCGACACCATCATCTTCCGCCGCAGCGCCGATGCCGAGGACAACGTGGCGCTGTGGGCCCATGAACTCAAGCATGTGCAGCAGTACCAAGAACTGGGGGTGGAGGAATTCGCCAAGCGCTATACCCGGGATTACCAGGCGCTGGAGGGGCCGGCCTACGAGATCGAGGCGCAGGTGGCCAAGGCGTTGCGCGAAAAGGCATCCGGCGGGCCACGCTGACTGCCGAATTACACCATCCCTCTGTGGGAGCTGCCTTGAAATCATGCGTCCGGATCGATGACGGCACCCGACATATCATTGCGCGTGATAATGACCTTCGCTCCGTTTGATTCGTGCGCCACGCGCAAGACACTCACACTCCGCCCACTACTAATACATTGGCGGAGTTCTCCATGGATCACTCACTCAAACCCTTGCGCTTTCCCCTCGCTGCCCTGGCAGTGGTGGTGCTCAGCGCTTGCGGTCGCACCCCCGACGCCGTGCAGGCTCCCGCCGCGCCCAAGGTCAGCGTAGCCAAGGTAATCGAACAGCCGATCAACGAATGGGACGAGTTCACCGGCCGCCTGGAAGCGCCGGAAACCGTCGAAGTGCGCCCACGGGTGTCCGGCCAGATCGACCAGGTGGCCTTCACCGAAGGCGCCCAGGTGAAGAAAGGCGACCTGCTGTTCCAGATCGACCCGCGCCCGTTCCAGGCAGAAGTCCGCCGTCTCGAAGCCCAGCTGCAACAAGCCAAGGCCACCGCCATCCGCAGCGCCAACGAAGCCCGCCGCGGCGAACGCCTGCGCGACAGCAACGCCATCTCTGCCGAACTGGCCGAGTCGCGCAGCAGCGCCGCCGCCGAGGCCCGTGCCGGAGTCGACGCGATCCAGGCCCAGCTCGACCTGGCCCGCCTGAACCTGAGCTTCACCCGTGTCACCGCGCCGATCAGTGGCCGGGTCAGCCGTGCCCAGTTCACCGCCGGCAACATCGTCACTGCCGATGTCACCCCGCTGACCAGCGTGGTCTCCACCGACAAGGTCTACGCCTATTTCGACGCTGACGAGCGCGTGTACCTCAAGTACAGCCAGCTCGCCCGCGACGGCCAGCGCGGCCAGAGCACCCCGGTGTACCTGGGCCTGACCAACGAGACCGGCAATCCGCACCTGGGCCAGATGAACTTCGTCGACAACCAGGTCAACCCGCGCACCGGCACCATTCGTGGCCGTGCCGTTTTCGACAACCGTGACGGCCAGTTCACCCCCGGCCTGTACGCGCGCCTGAAGCTGGTCGGCAGCGCCCAGTACGACGCCGTGCTGATCAACGACGAAGCGGTCGGCACCGACCTTGGCAAGAAGTTCGTGCTGGTCATGGACAAGGACAACAAGGCCGCCTATCGCGCCGTGGAACTGGGGCCCAAGCTCGAAGGCCTGCGCATTGTGCGCAGCGGCCTGGGCAAGGACGACCGCATCGTGGTCAAGGGCCTGCAGCGCGTGCGCCCGGGCTCGTCGGTCACCCCGGAGGAAACGCCGATGGCCAGCGAACAGACCCTTGCCGCCCTCGCCCAGCAACGCCAGGCCCTGGAGGCCAGCAACCCGGCGCCGAAGGTTGCCGGCGCCAATGTCAAAGTCGCCAGCGCCCAAGCGCCGCGCGGTTAAGGGACAACACCGATGAACTTTTCGAAATTCTTCATTACCCGGCCGATCTTCGCCGCGGTGCTGTCGCTGGTGCTGCTGATCGCAGGTTCCATCTCGCTGTTCCAGCTGCCGATCAGCGAATACCCCGAAGTGGTGCCGCCCACCGTGGTGGTGCGCGCCAACTTCCCCGGCGCCAACCCCAAGGTGATCGGCGAAACCGTCGCAGCGCCCTTGGAACAAGCCATCACCGGTGTCGAGAACATGCTGTACATGTCCTCGCAGTCCACCGCCGACGGCAAGCTGACCCTGACCATCACCTTCGCCCTCGGCACCGACCTGGACAACGCCCAGGTGCAGGTGCAGAACCGCGTGACCCGCACCCAGCCCAAGCTGCCGGAGGAAGTCACCCGTATCGGCATTACCGTCGACAAGGCCTCGCCCGACCTGACCATGGTCGTGCACCTGACCTCGCCGGACAACCGCTACGACATGCTCTACCTGTCCAACTACGCCATCCTCAACATCAAGGATGAGCTGGCGCGCCTCGGTGGCGTCGGTGACGTGCAGCTGTTCGGCATGGGCGACTACTCGCTGCGGGTGTGGCTCGACCCGAACAAGACCGCTTCGCGCAACCTGACCGCCAGCGACGTGGTGGCCGCCATTCGCGAGCAGAACCGCCAGGTCGCCGCCGGCCAACTGGGCGCCCCGCCCGCCCCGGGTTCGACCAGCTTCCAGCTGTCGATTAACACCCAGGGCCGCCTGGTCAACGAGGAAGAGTTCGAGAACATCATCATCCGTGCCGGCGCCAACGGCGAGATCACCCGCCTGAAGGACATCGCCCGGGTCGAGCTCGGCTCCAGCCAGTACGCCCTGCGTTCGCTGCTGAACAACCAGCCGGCGGTGGCCATCCCGATCTTCCAGCGCCCGGGCTCCAACGCCATCGAGATCTCCGACGAAGTGCGGGCGAAAATGGCCGAGCTGAAGAAAGAGTTCCCGGAAGGCATGGACTACAGCATCGTCTATGACCCGACCGTGTTCGTCCGTGGCTCCATCGAAGCGGTGGTACACACCCTGTTCGAAGCGCTGATCCTGGTCGTGCTGGTGGTGATCCTGTTCCTGCAGACCTGGCGCGCCTCGATCATCCCGCTGATGGCCGTGCCGGTTTCGCTGATCGGCACCTTCGCGGTGATGCACCTGTTCGGCTTCTCGCTCAACGCGCTATCGCTGTTCGGCCTGGTGCTGGCCATCGGTATCGTGGTGGACGACGCCATCGTCGTGGTGGAGAACGTCGAGCGAAACATCGGGCTTGGCCTGAAACCGCTGGAAGCCACGCAGAAGGCCATGAGCGAAGTGACCGGCCCGATCATCGCCACCGCCCTGGTGCTGTGCGCCGTGTTCGTACCCGCCGCGTTCATCTCGGGGCTTACCGGGCAGTTCTACAAGCAGTTCGCGCTGACCATCGCCATCTCCACCGTGATCTCGGCGTTCAACTCACTGACCCTGTCGCCGGCCCTGGCCGCCGTGCTGCTGAAGGACCACCATGCGCCCAAGGACCGTTTCTCGCGGTTCCTGGAAAAGCTGCTGGGCAGCTGGCTGTTCGCTCCGTTCAACCGCTTCTTCGACCGCGCCAGCCATGGCTATGTCGGCGGCGTGCGCCGGGTCATCCGCTCCAGCGGCATCGCCCTGTTCGTCTATGCCGGGCTCATGGGCCTGACCTACCTGGGCTTCTCGTCCACCCCGACCGGCTTCGTCCCGGCCCAGGACAAGCAGTACCTGGTGGCCTTCGCCCAGCTGCCTGACGCCGCCAGCCTCGACCGTACCGAGGCTGTGATCAAGAAGATGAGCGAGATCGCCCTCAAGCAACCGGGCGTGGCCGATTCGGTGGCCTTCCCTGGCCTGTCGATCAACGGCTTCACCAACAGCCCGAACAGCGGCATCGTGTTCACCCCGCTCAAGCCGTTCGACGAGCGCAAGGACCCGAGTCAGTCGGCGGCGGCCATCGCGGCAGCCCTGAACGCCCAGTTCGCCGATATCCAGGACGCCTACATCGCAATCTTCCCGCCTCCGCCGGTTCAAGGCCTGGGCACCATCGGCGGCTTCCGCCTGCAGATCGAGGACCGCGGCAACCTGGGCTATGAAGCGCTGTACAAAGAGACCCAGAACATCATCGCCAAGAGCCACAACGTGCCGGAACTGGCGGGCCTGTTCACCAGCTACCAGGTCAACGTGCCGCAGGTCGATGCCGCCATCGACCGGGAAAAGGCCAAGACCCACGGCGTGGCGATCAATGACATCTTCGACACCCTGCAGGTCTACCTGGGCTCGCTGTACACCAACGACTTCAACCGCTTTGGCCGCACCTACCAGGTCAACGTCCAGGCCGAGCAGCAGTTCCGCCTCGACGCCGAGCAGATCGGCCAGTTGAAGGTGCGCAACAACCTGGGCGAGATGATCCCGCTGGCGACGTTCCTCAAGGTCAGCGACACCTCCGGGCCTGACCGGGTCATGCACTACAACGGCTTCATCACCGCCGAGATCAACGGTGCCGCGGCCCCCGGCTACAGCTCCGGCCAGGCCGAGGCGGCGATCGAGAAACTGCTCAAGGAGGAACTGCCCAACGGCATGACCTTCGAATGGACCGACCTGACCTACCAGCAGATCCTCTCAGGCAACACCGCGCTGTTCGTGTTCCCGCTCTGCGTGCTGCTGGCCTTCCTGGTGCTGGCCGCCCAGTACGAGAGCTGGAGCCTGCCGCTGGCGGTGATCCTGATCGTGCCGATGACCCTGCTGTCGGCCATCACCGGGGTGATCGTCTCCGGTGGCGACAACAACATCTTCACCCAGATCGGCTTGATCGTACTGGTGGGCCTGGCGTGCAAGAACGCGATCCTGATCGTCGAGTTCGCCAAGGATGAACAGGCCAAGGGCCTCGACCCGCTGGCTGCGGTACTGGAAGCCTGCCGCCTGCGCCTGCGGCCGATCCTGATGACCTCGATCGCCTTCATCATGGGCGTGGTGCCGCTGGTGTTCAGCTCCGGCGCCGGCTCGGAAATGCGTCACGCCATGGGTGTGGCGGTGTTCTCGGGGATGATCGGGGTGACCGTGTTCGGCCTGTTCCTGACCCCAGTGTTCTTCTTCCTGATCCGCCGTTTCGTCGAGCGTCGCCAGGCCCGCAAGGCCGAGCACGCCGTCGCGCTGGAGACCCACGCATGAAGTTGCTCAAACACCTGACCCCGAGCCTGCTGGCACTGGCCCTGGCGGCCTGCGCCGTGGGCCCGGACTACAAGACGCCGGACACCGCGCCGGCCAAGCTGGACAGCGGTCTGGAGGCCAAGGCCTTCGACCGCAGCCGCTTCGAAAGCGTGTGGTGGAAGCAGTTCGACGACCCGGTGCTCAACCAACTGGTGCAGGCGTCGCTGGACGGCAACCGCGACCTGCGCGTGGCCTTTGCCCGCCTGAAAGCGGCGCGGTCGATTCGCGAGGACGTGTCCAATGACCAGATCCCCGTGGTCACCAGCCGCGCCAGCAGCGATCTGGGCAAGGGCCAGGTGCCCGGCCAAACTGAACGCCGGGTCAACAGCGAGCGTTATGACCTGGGCCTGGACATGGCCTGGGAGCTCGACCTGTTTGGCCGCATCCAGCGCCAGATCGAGGCCAGCGAAGCCCAGGAAGCCGCCGCCGAAGCCGACCTGCAACAACTGCAGGTCAGCCTGATCGCCGAGCTGGTCGACGCTTACGGCCAGTTGCGCGGCGCCCAGCTGCGCGAGCAGATCGCCGTGGCCAACCTCAAGACCCAGCAGCAGTCGCGGGACATCACCGTGACCCTGCGCGACACCGGTGTCGGCAATGAACTCGATGTGGTCCGCGCCGACGCCCGCCTGGCGGGTGTCGAAGCCACCGTGCCGCAGCTGCAGGCCGCACAGGTGCGGGCGAAGAATCGCATCGCCACCCTGCTCGGCCAGCGTCCGGACGCCCTGAGCGTCGATCTTGCGCCCAAGGCCCTGCCGGCCATCGCCAAGGCCTTGCCGGTGGGCGACCCCGGCGAGCTGCTGCGTCGCCGCCCGGACATCCGCAGCGCCGAACGCCAGCTGGCTGCGGCCACGGCCAACGTCGGCGTGGCCACCGCCGACCTGTTCCCGCGGGTCAGCCTCAGCGGCTTCCTCGGTTTCACCGCCGCGCGCGGCTCGCAGATCGGCTCCTCAGCGGCCAACGCCTGGGCGCTGGGCCCGAGCATCACCTGGGCGGCCTTCGACCTGGGCAGCGTGCGCGCCCGCCTGCGCGGGGCCAAGGCCGATGCCGAGGGCGCCCTGGCCAACTACGAACAGCAGGTGCTGCTGGCCCTGGAGGAATCCTCCAACGCCTTCAGCGACTATGGCAAGCGCCAACAGCGCCTGCTGGCGCTGATGCGCCAGAGCGACGCCAGCCGCAAGGCGGCGGAACTGGCTTCGGTGCGCTATCGCGAAGGCACGGTGGACTACCTGGTGCTGCTCGACGCCGAACGCGAGCGCCTGAGCGCCGAAGACGCCCAGGCCCAGGGCGAGGTCGAGCTGTACAGCGGCATCGTCGCGATCTACAAGGCGCTGGGCGGCGGCTGGCAACCCGACGTGGTGGCCAGCTCGCGCTGACCGCCCCCTGATGTGAAGACTCCTTTGGTTGGTTCCTCCCCAACCGTTTGCCCCGAAGGCCTTGGTCTTCGGGGCTTTTTTATGTGCCATTGGCGGGACAGGTGCCCTGCAGGACATGCTCCCTGGCCCGGGCAATCGCCGCCTGAATTGCCCCTCGCGCCTGGGGGCTGTTCTTCCAGCAACTGCTGCCCACCAGACCGGCCGCCTCGCTGACGATCTGCAGGGCGTCGGCCCCGGCCAGTCGCGCCAGCGAGTCATAACCCAACTGCTCGAGCCGCTGCACCACGGTCGGCCCCACGCCCTTGACCGCCAGCAACACTGCCCGCTCATGCGCATTGAACGCCATCTCCACCTCCCTGTGCCGTCGTGGCTTTGCAAGTGTTGCGAATAATGGCATATATCCTGATCAGCCCGCCCTCCCCAGGAGACTACCCATGCTCGGCGTGACCGACTACGGCGCTTTCGTGATCGCGTTCCTTATCCTCCTGGCGATCCCCGGGCCCGGCAACTTCGCCCTGATCACCGCCACCGGCAAGGGCGGCATCAAGGGCGGCCTGGCCGCTACTTTCGGAGTGATCCTCGGCGACCAGGTGCTGATGTGGCTGGCGGTGGCGGGCGTCGCCACCCTGCTGGCCGCCTATCCGGCCGCCTTCCATGTGGTGCAGTGGGCCGGCGCCGCCTACCTGGCCTGGCTCGGCCTGCGCATGGTGCTGAGCAAGCCCGGCGGCGCGCCGCGCGACAGCGGCATGGCCAGCGGCCGCTACCTGCGCCAGACCATGATGATCACCCTGCTCAACCCCAAGGCGATCATGTTCTACATGGCGTTCTTCCCGCTGTTCATCGACCCGGTACGCCACCAAGGCGTGGTGACCTTCGCTTTCATGGCGCTGACCGTGGCTGGCCTGACCCTGCTCTACGGCCTGGTGGCGGTGCTGCTCACCCACCGCTTGGCCGAGCGCATGCGCGCTAGCCCGCGCATCACTAACCTGCTCGAACGCCTGGCCGGCGCCTGCCTGGTAGGCTTCGGCATCAAGCTGGCGGCGATGCGTTGATGTTCAGGCATCACGCAGCAGGTCATGGGCGTCGAGCAGGCGGAAGGCCACCTGCGGATTGCGCTCCAGTCCCCGGCGGATAGCGGCGGGGATCGACTGGCGGGTCTTGCGGCACAGGCCCGGCTGCGCCGCAAGCTCGATGACGATGCCGCGCATGGTGCGCACTTCGTTGAAGCCCGGGGCGATATGCACGCGGATGCCCAGTTGCTCGTAGAGGCGTGACTGCAGGCGCTGCAGGTCCTCCAGATCCTTCAGGTTCTCCAGGCGTTCGACCAGGCGCTTCTCCTCCTCGCGGGTGAGCAGCAGGATGCGTCGCTCGGGGCCGTCGGCCAGGCGTTCGCGGCCGCAGTCGCAGGCGCCCGGTGGACAAGGATGGCGTAAAGGAGGCAGGTTGGTCATGGGGGCAAGGATAGTCGCTACTCGACAACTGCAGGAAGAGGCCGCGATCGGTCCTGACTATCCTCCCGCCAGCAGACTCCGGTCGAACATGAACGCCCCGCTCCCCTGCGGGGTATGCCGGTACAGTTGCTGTGGACGCCCCAGCCTGGGCTGGTTCTTTTCTCCGGTGTCCTGCACCCAGCCTTCGCGCTTCATGCGCTCCAGACGTTTGCGCATCGAGGTGTTGTTGACCGGCTGCCCCAGGCACGCCTGCGCGGCGGCCAGCGCATCCAGCACGGTGAACCGCTCGGGTGCCAGGTACAACGGCAGGTTGGTGTACACGGCCTTGGCCACCAGCCGTTCATGGGCACGCTCGACCAGCAGGCGATGATCGAACGGCAACGGCGGTTCGTTGTCCAGGACGCGTTGCAGATCGAAAAAGGCAATCTGCGGTTCCTCGACCACAACCGCAGGATCGAGCAACGCCAGGTAGTAAGTGCTCAAGGTCCAGCCCCGAGGGTCGCGGGAAGCATTGCCCTCGGTGCCGACCTGCTCCAGGTGGCGCGGGCGCACCTTGGCCTTTTCCGAGAGCGCCCGGCAGGCGGCGGCATCCAGGTTGTTGTCCGCGGAACTGCCATTGACGATGACACCCGGCAAGGCCCACTGCCCCTTGTAGGGCTCGCGTTCGCGCGGGGACAGCAACACCTCCAGGCGCTGGCTGTGGGGTGACAGGCGCAGGGTGACGATATCGACACTGGCCAGGACTTCAGCTGTGCTCACGGAACGGATCCTTAATCAACATACGCCTATATTCCATCAGAGCGATTAAATAGAGCAACCCTGAATCCCTGGATAAAATGACCTTGACACACTTAATTCACCAGGTGGAATATATAGCCATTCCAGCCGAGGAGTTTCCTCCAATGAAAATCGCCAGTTTCGATGTCGACGCGCAGAACGGCTTCACCGCCAACGCCCCCCAGGAGCTGCCGGTGCCCGGCGGCCACCTGATCGCCCCTGCGCTCAACGCCATGGCCCAACGCGCCTCGCTGCGCCTGGGCAGCAAGGACGCGCACCCGGCCAACGCCGCCTGGGTGGTCGCCGAGCCGGGCCAGATGCTGCAAGCATTGCCCCTGGCCAATGCCGACCTGACCTGGGTCAGCCACTGCGTCCCCGGTACGCCGGGCTTCGAGCTGCTGCCCGGCCTGCCTGCTCCCATCGACTACGACTACTTTGTCTGGAAAGGCGTCGAGCCTGACCTGCACCCCTATGGGGCGTGCTACCACGACCTGGCCGAGCGCCGCTCTACCGGCGTCATCGAGTTCCTCAAGGTGCAACAGGTGCAGGCGATCATCGTCGGTGGCCTGGCACTGGACTACTGCGTGCGCACCACCGCCCTGCAGCTGCGCCGCGCCGGCTTCGAGGTGCTGCTGTACCTGCCGGCCTGCCGCGCCCTGAGCACCGAGGGCGCACAGGCGGCCTGCGATGAAATGGCCAGCACCGGCATCCATCTGTGTGCCGACGAACAGGCCCTCGATACCCGGCTCGACTTACTCAAGGAGGACCACCCATGAGCGACAGCGTCTTCGGCCCACGGATCATCCAGAACCTGCTGGACACCGACTTCTACAAGATCACCATGATGCAGGCGGTGCTGCACAACTACCCCAACGCCGAAGTGGAATGGGAGTTCCGCTGCCGCAATGACGAGGATTTGGCGCCCTACCTCGCCGAGATCCGCTACCAGGTCGAGCAGTTGGCCGATGTCTCGGTCACCCACGACCAATTGGCCTACCTGGAAAAGATCCCGTTCATCAAGCCGGACTTCATCCGCTTCCTCAGCCTGTTCCGCTTCAACCTGCGCTATGTGCAGGTCGGCCTGGACGATGCCGGGCAACTGGCGATCCGCGTGCGCGGCCCGTGGCTGCACGTGATCCTGTTCGAGATCCCGCTGCTGGCGATCATCAGCGAGGTACGCAACCGCTACCGCTATCGCGAGGTGCTGATCGAACAGGTCGGCGAGCGCCTGTACCAGAAGCTCGACTGGCTCAGGGCAGAAGCCAGCGACGACGAACTGGCCGGTCTGCAACTGGCCGACTTCGGTACCCGCCGGCGATTCTCCTATCGGGTACAGGAAGAGGTGGTGCATATCCTCAAACGCGACTTCCCCGGGCGTTTCGTCGGCACCAGCAACGTGCACCTGGCCCGCGAATACCAGATCAAGCCCATCGGCACCATGGCCCACGAATGGTTCATGGCCCACCAGCAGCTCGGCCCGCGCCTGGTCGACAGCCAGGCCGCCGCGCTGGAATGCTGGGTACGTGAGTACCGTGGCCAGCTGGGCATCGCCCTGAC
The DNA here is from genome assembly GCF_057480815.1 of Pseudomonas sp. P106(2024). Lineage (NCBI taxonomy): Bacteria > Pseudomonadati > Pseudomonadota > Gammaproteobacteria > Pseudomonadales > Pseudomonadaceae > Pseudomonas > Pseudomonas sp. P106(2024). Next base: position 152,808 of record NZ_JBLIYU010000002.1, read on the forward strand.
CGACTGCATCGGCATGGATGCATTCATGAAGGACTTCGACCTGTACTTCGCCAAGCTCTTCGACGGCCTACGGCATGACTCGGGCGAGCCGCTGGCCTGGGCCGAGAAAGCCATCGCCCACTACCAGCGACTGGGCATCGACCCACGTGGCAAGACGCTGATCTTCTCCGACGGCCTGGACTTCGAGAAGATGCTGATGCTCTATCGCGCCCTGCACGGGCGGATCAACGTCAGCTTCGGTATCGGTACCAACCTGACCTGCGACATCCCCGGGGTCAGGCCGATGAACATGGTGATCAAGATGACCGCCTGCAACGGCGCGCCGGTGGCGAAGATCTCCGACAGTCCGGGCAAGACCCAGTGCCGGGACGAGAATTTCGTGGCGTACCTGCGGCATGTGTTCAACGTCCAATAACCCCGGGGCTGCTACGCAGCCCTTTGGCCGGCAAGTCGGCTCCCACGGGGTAGGCACTGCGTCCAAGGTTTTTCACCAAGGCCCTCGTTGCCACGCACATTTGCTTGTATGGTGTTGTCCAAGAAGGATGTTTTACCCGCACAGGAAAGACCAGATGCCCCAACGCAATGTCATCAACGCCTCCGTCAGCCCCAAGGGCAGCCTGGAGACGCTGTCGCAACGTGAAGTCCAGCAACTGAGCGAAGTCGGTACCGGCAGCCTCTACACCCTGTTCCGCCAGTGCGCCCTGGCCATCCTCAACACCGGCGCCCATGTCGACAACGCCAAGACCATCCTCGAGGCCTACAAGGACTTCGAGGTACGCATCCACCAGCAGGACCGCGGCGTGCGCCTGGAACTGCTCAACGCCCCGGCCGACGCCTTCGTCGACGGCGAAATGATCGCCAGCACCCGCGAGATGCTGTTCAGCGCCCTGCGTGACATCGTCTACACCGAGAGCGAGCTGGCCAGCCAGCGCATCGACCTCGAGAGCTCCCAGGGCCTCACCGACTACGTCTTCCACCTGCTGCGCAACGCCCGCACCCTGCGCCCGGGCGTCGAGCCGAAGATGGTGGTGTGCTGGGGCGGTCACTCGATCAGCAGCGAGGAATACCAGTACACCAAGAAGGTCGGCCACGAGCTGGGCCTGCGCAAGCTGGATGTCTGCACCGGCTGCGGCCCGGGCGTGATGAAAGGCCCGATGAAGGGCGCCACCATCGCCCACGCCAAGCAGCGCATGCACGGCAGCCGCTACCTGGGCCTGACCGAGCCGGGCATCATCGCCGCCGAGGCGCCCAACCCGATCGTCAACGAACTGGTGATCCTGCCGGATATCGAGAAGCGCCTGGAAGCCTTCGTCCGCGTTGGCCACGGCATCATCATCTTCCCCGGGGGCGCTGGCACCGCCGAGGAGTTCCTGTACCTGCTCGGCATCCTCATGCACCCGGAAAACCAGGACCTGCCGTTCCCGGTCGTACTCACCGGGCCGCGTAGCGCCGAAGCCTTCCTGCTGCAACTGCACGCCTTCGTCGGGGCCACCCTCGGCGAGGCCGCCCAGCGTCATTACCAGATCATCATCGACGATCCGGCCGAAGTCGCCCGGCAGATGGTCGAGGGGCTCAAGGCGGTCAAGCAGTTCCGCCGCGAGCGTAACGACGCCTTCCACTTCAACTGGCTGCTGAAAATCGACGAAGGCTTCCAGCACCCGTTCGACCCGACCCACGAGAACATGGCCAACCTGGCCCTGCGCCGCAACCTGCCGCCCCACGAACTGGCGGCCAACCTGCGCCGGGCGTTCTCCGGGATCGTCGCCGGCAACGTCAAGGACAAGGGCATTCGCCTGATCGAGGAGCACGGGCCGTACCAGATCCGTGGCGACGCGGCGATCCTTGATCCGCTCGGGCGCCTGCTGCAGGCGTTCGTCGACCAACACCGCATGAAGCTGCCCGGCGGGGCGGCGTATGTGCCGTGCTATGAGGTGGTAGCCTGAGACCTCGGGGGGCCGCCTTGCGGCCCCTTTGCTGGCATGCCGGCGCTCACAGGGGCAAGTTACACACCACTTCCCGCAACATCCTGCAGACATTTCCCAAGCCAGGCAGTGAACCTGCCTACAAAAAAACGGTCTTTCGCTGACGGTCAATCCACCCGACCGGATCGCCGGCCCAGTCATCGGGCCTTCATTCGTCCTGTTTCAGCGAAGACCAGCATGCCAGACATCCAGCCCGTTCCTCCTGCCCTCACCGTCCTGCGCAGCGGCCTGATCGCCGCCCTGATCGCCCTTGCCGCCCCAGCCCACGCCGAAGAGCCGGCCAGCGATGCGCGCTGGGTCAGCGACAGCCTGAGCACCTATGTCCGCAGCGGCCCCACCGACGGCCACCGCATCGTCGGCACGCTCAAGTCGGGGCAGAAGGTCACCCTGGTCACCAGCCAGGGCAACTACAGCCAGGTACGCGGGCAGAGCGGCGACCTGGTGTGGATCCTCACCAGCGACTTGCAGGCGGTGCCCGGCCAGAGCGAGCGCCTGCCGCAGCTCGACGCCCAGGTGGCCGAACTGTCCGGCCAGCTCAAGACCATCGACGACAGCTGGAAGAACCGCGTGCAGGGCATGCAGGAGACCCTCGACTCGCGCAAGGCGCTGATCGACGAGCTGGAAAGCCGCAACAAGGCACTCAACGAACAGCTCGAGCAGAGCCAGTCGACCCTGCGCGACACCCAGGCACGCCTGGGTGACGAGAACAAGCAGGTGATGATGCGCTACATGGTGTATGGCGGCAGCATCGCCGGCGCCGGGCTGCTGGCGGGGCTGATCCTGCCGGCGCTGACCCGTGGCCGCAAACGTAACGACCGCTGGTTCTGAGCAACGGGGCACGGTCTGGCCTTGGCGATGATTGCGTGACAGGGTCTACGCTAAAGGGTTCACGACAACGAGATCCCTGCCCATGCCCTTGCGACTCTGCTCTTTGGCCCTTGCCCTGGCCTGCGCCACCGCCCAGGCCGCCGACCCGACGCCCCAGGCCCTGTTCAGCCAGGCCCAGGCCGAACAGCCTCACTACCTGGAAACCCTCAAGACCCTGGTGGCCGTGGACACCGGCACCGGTACCGAGCCCGGCCTGAAGCAGGTTGGCAACGAACTGGTGAAACGACTGGAGGCTCTCGGCGCCAAGGTCACGACGCAGCCGGCCACGCCTTCGGTGGGCGACAACATCGTTGGAACGCTCAAGGGCAGTGGCGACAAGGACTTCCTGCTGATGGTCCACTACGACACGGTGTTCGGCCCCGGAACCGTGGCCAAGCGCCCGTTTCGGATCGACGGCGACCGCGCTTACGGCCCCGGCGTGGCCGATGCCAAGGGCGGCGTGGCGATGATCCTGCATGCGCTGAAACTGCTGCAGGACCAGCAGTACAAGGGATACCGCACCCTCACCGTGCTGTTCAACCCGGACGAGGAAATGGGCTCGACCGGCTCGCGGCAGCTGATTGCCGAACTGGCGCGCAAGCATGACTTCGTCTTCTCCTACGAGCCGCCCGACAAGGACGCGGTCACCGTCGCCACCAACGGCATCAATCGCCTCAAGCTCGAGGTCAAGGGCCGCGCCTCCCACGCAGGCTCCGCACCGGAGGCCGGGCGCAACGCGCTGCTGGAGCTGGCGCACCAGTTGCTGCAATTGAACAACCTCGGCGACAAGAGCAAGGGCACCACCGTCAACTGGACCCTGGCCAAGGCCGGGGAAAAAGCCAACATCATTCCCGCCCAGGCCAGCGCCGAGGCCGACATGCGCTACTCCGACCTGAGCGAGACCGAGCGGGTGCAGGAGGATGCCCTGCGGATCATCAAGAAACAGCTGGTGGCCGATACCCAGGTCGAGCTGGTCATGGAAAAAGGCCGTCCGCCGCTGGCCAGGAACGACGCCTCCACGGAACTTGCGCAAACGGCGCGGCAGCTCTACAGCAAGATCGACCGGCAGTTGCAGCCGATCGCCATGCGCTTCGGCACCGACGCCGGCTACGCCTACGTGCCCGACAACGACAAGCCGGCGGTGCTGGAGACCCTCGGCGTGGTCGGCGCCGGCTTGCATGGCGACGACGAATACATGGAGATCGCCAGCGTGGCGCCACGCTTGTACCTGACGGTGGCGATGATCCGGCACCTGGCGCAGTAAGTCTTCATGAATATCCTTTACGACGAACGTGTCGACGGACCGTTGCCAGCCGTGGACAAGCCGGCACTGCTGGCCGCCCTGCGCGAGGCCCTGCCCGACCTGGAGATCCTGCACCGCGGCGAAGACCTCAGGCCCTACGAGTGCGACGGCCTCTCGGCGTACCGCACGCTACCGCTGCTGGTGGCGCTGCCCGAGCGCATCGAGCAGGTGCAGGCGCTGCTGCGGCTCTGCCACCAGCACGGCGTGCCGGTGGTGGCGCGCGGCGCCGGCACCGGCCTGTCCGGCGGCGCCCTGCCGTTGAGCCAGGGCATCCTGCTGGTAATGGCGCGCTTCAAGCGCATTCTCGAGGTCAACCCCCAGGGCCGCTTCGCCCGGGTCCAGCCTGGTGTGCGCAACCTGGCGATCTCCCAGGCGGCGGCGCCCCATGGGCTGTACTACGCGCCCGATCCGTCCTCGCAGATCGCCTGCTCGATCGGCGGCAATGTCGCCGAGAATGCCGGTGGCGTGCATTGCCTGAAATACGGCCTGACCGTGCATAACCTGCTCAAGGTGGAAATCCTCACCGTCGAAGGCGAACGCCTGGTGCTGGGCAGCGATGCCCTGGACAGCCCCGGATTCGACCTGCTGGCGTTGTTCACCGGTTCCGAAGGCATGCTCGGTATCGTCACCGAAGTCACCGTCAAGCTGCTGCCCAGACCGCAGGTGGCACGGGTACTGCTGGCCAGTTTCGACAGCGTCGAGGATGCCGGGGGCGCGGTGGCCGAAATCATCGGCGCCGGGATCATCCCGGCTGGACTAGAGATGATGGACAACCTGGCGATTCGCGCCGCCGAGGATTTCATCCATGCCGGCTACCCGCTGGACGCAGCGGCGATCCTGCTGTGCGAGCTCGACGGTGTCGAGGCCGACGTGCAGGACGACTGCGCACGGGTCGATGCCGTGCTGCGCAGGGCCGGCGCCCGCGAGGTGCGCCTGGCCTGTGACGAAGCCGAGCGCGCGCGCTTCTGGGCCGGGCGCAAGAATGCCTTCCCGGCGGTGGGGCGCATTTCCCCGGACTACTACTGCATGGATGGCACCATCCCGCGCCGGGAGTTGCCACGAGTGCTTAAGGGCATCAGCGAGCTTTCCCGGCAGTACGGCCTGCGGGTGGCCAACGTGTTCCATGCCGGCGACGGCAACCTGCACCCGCTGATCCTGTTCGATGCCAACCTGCCCGGCGAACTGGAGCGCGCCGAGGCCATCGGCGGCAAGATCCTCGAACTGTGCGTGGCCGTCGGCGGCAGCATCACCGGCGAACACGGCGTGGGCCGGGAGAAGATCAACCAGATGTGCGCGCAGTTCAACAGCGACGAGATCACCTTGTTCCACGCGGTCAAGGCCGCCTTCGACCCACGGGGCCTGCTCAACCCGGGCAAGAACATCCCCACCCTGCAGCGCTGCGCCGAGTTCGGCGCGCTGCATGTGCACAACGGGCAACTGCCCTTCCCCGACCTGGAGCGTTTCTGATGGACAGGGACTTGAGCCAGGACCTGCGAGAGCAGGTCAACCAGGCGCTGGAGATGCGCACTCCGCTGCGCATCCAGGGCGGCAACAGCAAGGCCATGCTCGGTCGCCCGGTAACCGGGCAGGTCATCGACATCCGCGGCCACCGGGGCATCGTCGGCTACGACCCCACCGAACTGGTACTCACCGCCCGCGCCGGCACGCCCCTGCGGGAGGTCGAGGCGACGCTGCACGAGGCCGGGCAGATGCTGGCCTGCGAACCACCACACCTGGGCCCCGAGGCAACGCTGGGCGGCATGGTCGCGGCCGGGCTGTCGGGGCCACGCCGACCCTGGGCCGGGTCGGTGCGTGACTACGTCCTCGGTACCCGGCTGATCACCGGCCACGGCAAGCACCTGCGCTTTGGCGGCGAGGTGATGAAGAATGTCGCCGGCTACGACGTATCGCGGCTGATGGCGGGCAGCTTCGGCTGCCTGGGGCTGCTCACCGAGGTGTCGTTGAAGGTACTGCCGCGACCACGCCAGTGCCTGGGCCTGCGCCTGGAGATGAACGTAGGCCAGGCCCTGGCCGAACTCGTCGAATGGGGCCGGCAAGCGCTGCCGATCAGCGCTGCCTGCCATGACGGCGAGACGCTGCATCTGCGCCTGGAAGGCGGCGAAGGCTCGGTGCGCTCGGCCCGCGAGCGCCTGGGTGGCGAAGCGCTCGACACGAACTTCTGGCACGACCTGCGCGAGCAGCGCCTGGCCTTCTTCGCCGCACCCGCGACGCTGTGGCGGCTTTCCCTGCCCCTTGCCTGCGGCGCCCTCGACCTTCCGGGGCGTCAGTTGCTCGACTGGGGCGGCGCCCAGCGCTGGCTAAAGTCTGATGCCCCGGCGTCCGTCATCCGGGCGTTGGCGGCCGAGGCCGGCGGTCATGCCACCGCCTACCGGCCCGGTGATGACAGCAGCGCCCCGCTTGATCCTTTGACGCTGCGCTATCACCAGGCGCTCAAACGCCAACTCGATCCCCAGGGCGTGTTCAACCCTGGCCGCCTGTACGCCGACCTGTGAGGCCACGGCATGCACACACACCTGAGCGAATCCGCCCGCCAACTGCCCCGCGCCGACGAGGCCGAACGTATCCTGCGCGCCTGCGTGCACTGCGGGTTCTGCACCGCCACCTGCCCCACCTACCAGTTGCTCGGCGATGAACTGGACGGGCCTCGCGGGCGCATCTACCTGATCAAGCAGGTGCTCGAAGGCGAGCCGGTGAGCACCAGCACCCAGGCGCACCTGGACCGTTGCCTGAGCTGTCGCAACTGCGAGACCACCTGCCCGTCGGGGGTGGAGTACCACAACCTGCTCGACATCGGCCGCGCCGTGGTCGACCGGCAAGTCCCCCGACCACCGGGGCAACGCCTGCTGCGCGTCGGCCTGCGCGCCGTGGTGCCACGGCCTGGCGCATTCAAGGCCCTGGTGCGCGCCGGCCAGGCCCTGCGCCCCCTGCTCCCGGCCAGCCTCAAGGACAAGCTGCCGGCGCATGTTGTAGCCCCACGCCAACGCCCGACACCGCGCCACGCCCGACATGTGCTGCTGCTCGAAGGCTGCGTGCAGCAGGCCCTTTCACCCAACACCAACGCCGCCGCCACGCGCCTGCTTGACCGGCTCGGCATCAGCGTCAAACCGGTCCATGAGGCCGGCTGCTGCGGCGCCGTGGACTATCATCTGGATGCCCAGGCGCGTGGCCTCGACCGTGCCCGGCGCAACATCGACGCCTGGTGGCCGGCCATCGAGGCCGGCGCCGAGGCCATTGTGCAGACCGCCAGCGGCTGCGGTGCGTTCGTCCGCGACTATGGCCACCTGCTGGAACAAGACCCGCGTTACGCCGCCAAGGCCGCCACGGTCAGTGCCCTGTCCCGCGACCTGGTGCAGGTGCTGCAGGCCGAGCCACTGGAGCGACTGGGTGTCTGCACCGAGCAGCGCCTGGCGTTCCACTGCCCCTGCACCCTACAGCATGCCCTCAAGCTCGGCGGAGCGGTGGAAGGCCTGCTGCAGCGCCTGGGCTTCCACCTCACCCAGGTGCCCGATGGCCACCTGTGCTGCGGCTCGGCCGGCACCTATTCGCTGACCCAGCCGATGTTGGCGCGCCAGCTACGCGACAACCGCCTCAACGCCCTGGAAAGCGGCAACCCGCAGCTCATTGCCACCGCCAACATCGGCTGCCAGCTGCACCTCGGCGGTGCCGGGCGCACGCCGGTGCGGCACTGGATCGAAATCGTCGAGGCGGCGCTTGAGCCCGGCGCTGTCGAGGCGACGGAAATTGTGCCCCGCCCCTGACGCGGATCAAGGCGATGTTCAACCTGGCACCTGTAATTTCGGAACCCTCCTACCGAAAACACGGAAGCTTCTAGATTGTTGCCACACCGTCGGCAAAACATCATCCGACCTGGAGACGTGACCGCCGCCCCGGCGCGGCCAACCCCATCCAGACGAGGCCATGCCATGCCCGCAAACGCTGATCACCCTACCCGTGAACTGCGCCATACCCTGCGCCAACTGCTGGCCCACGAGGTCAGCAACCCCGATGACAATCCGCACCTGTCCGGGGTGCGGTTCTTCTGTGCCACCGACGAGCACACCCGCCAGCTGATCGAGCGGGTCGAGCTGCTCGCCAGCGAAGCCTTCTTCGATGCCAAGGGCCGCGCCATCCCAGCCCGCATGCGCGAAGCCGCGGTGGACGGCGTGTGCATCCAGCAGAAACGCAAGGCCTGCGAAGACGAGACGGTGATCCGCATCGCACTGCCGGAAAAAGGCTACATCACCATCAGTACCGCCCGACTTTGACTCCTCGTCGCCAACAAGCCAGATCCCACAGGGTGAACACGGTCCTTGTGGGAGCCGACTTGCCGGCGATGGGCCGCAGAGCGGTCCCCTTGCAGCCAACGCAATAAACCCCGAAGCTTTTATCCCCCTGCGCTTCGGACACCCTCCCCCGATGGAACTGCACATCCGCCTCGAAGGCCGCAAAGGCCTGGCCGAACAGCTCTACCAGCAACTGCGCGCCGGTATTGACAGCGGCCACCTGGCCGCCGGCACCCAGCTGCCACCCACGCGTCTCTTGGCCGAACAACTGGGGGTTTCGCGCAAGACCGTGGCCGAAGCCTATTCGCGCCTGACCTATGACAACCTGCTCAGCGGCGTGGTCGGTCGCGGCACGTTCATCACCCCGCGCCACACGCCGCGCCAGAGCGACTGCGACAACATCCCGCTGGCCGCCGCCGACACCCTCGAACGCTGGCGCCAGCGCGCCACGGTGCTGGGCCGGCGGGCGCTGGACGCACCGTCGCGCTATGACTTCATCGGCGGCGCCTCGAGCAAGGCGCAGTTCCCCTACGACCACTGGCGCAGTTGCATGAACTACGCCCTGCGCCGCAGCCAGCGCCACCCCGACCGGCAGTTTTCCGCCCAGGGCCTGCCGGAGCTGCGCGAGGCCATCGCCCACCAGATCGCCTTCACCCGCGGCATCCAGTGCGCGGCCAGCGATGTGCTGGTGTGCAATGGCGCCCAGCAGGCCTTGGACCTGATCGTCCGGGTACTGGTCGAACCCGGCTGCAAGGTGGCCATGGAGGACCCGGGCTACCCACCGGCACGCCAACTATTCCTGGCCCTCGGCGCGCGCCTGCAGTCGGTGCCGGTGGACGACCAGGGGCTGTGCGTCGAGCAGATCGAGGACGGCACCCGGCTGATCTACGTGACACCCTCGCACCAGTTCCCGCTGGGCATGCCCATGGCCGAGCCACGGCGCCAGGCGCTGCTGGCGCGGGCCGCGGAGCTTGGCGCGCTGATCATCGAGGACGACTACGACTGCGAGTTCCGCTACCAGGGGCCGGCCGCCGAAGCCCTGCAGCGCCTGGATCGACATGGCCTGGTGGCCTATGTCGGGACCTTCTCCAAGACCCTGCTGCCGGAACTGCGCCTGGGTTACGCGGTGCTGCCGCCGACCGTGCTGCAGGCCGCCTGCGTGGCCAAGCACCTGAGCGACTGGCACAGCCCTAGCCTGCAGCAGTGGGCGCTGGCGCGGTTCATCAGCGAAGGTCACCTGAACAAGCACATCCGCCGTTGCCACGAGGTGTACAGCGCCCGCCGCGAACGGATCCTGGCACGCCTGGGTGGCGACCTGGCGCCGTGGTTCGACGCGGTGCCGGCCAGCGCCGGCTTTCACCTGAGCGCGCTGGCCAAGCCCGGGGTGGACGTCGAGCTGCTGATCAACCTGGCGCGCAAGGTGGAGGTCGGTATTTACTCCCTGGCGCCATTCTTCAGCGAAGCGCCGGTCAGGCCAGGCCTGTTGTTCGGCTTCGGTGCCATCGAACTGCTGGACATCGACCCGGCACTGGACCGGGTCGGCGATACCCTGCAACGCCTCAGTTGAGCGCCGCCGCAGGCGCTCGCCGCTCACCGGCGATGGCCCGGGCATAACCGTTGGGGGCGAAACGCACGGTCACCAGCAGCATCGCCAGCACCGTGCAGGTCAGCAGGGTCCAGGACGCCTGGAAGTCGCCGCTGACATCACGCAGCCAGCCGGTGATGTACGGCACGATACCGGTGATGATGAAACCCACGCCCTGGACAAAAGCCGCCAAGCTGCCGGCTTCACCGGGCGTGCGCAGGTGCTCCAGGGTCAGCGTCAGGCTCAGGCTGAAGCACGCGCCCAGGCCCAGGCCGATCAGCGCCACCCACAGGCCCATGGCGCTGGTCGGCGCCAGCAGCAAGCCAAGAAAGCCCGCCAGCTGGATGAGCAAGGCCAGCCACAGCCCCGGCCGGCGATCGGCCAGGCGCCGCAGCAGCAACGGCAGGCCCAGGGCGCCGCAGACCTGGAAGATGGTCATCAACCCGACTAGCTCGCCGCCACCCTGGGCCGTGCCGCCGTGCTCCAGGTGATAGGCCGGCAACCAGGCGACCATGCTCGTGTAGCCGCCGTTGATCAGCCCGAAGTAGAGCGCCAGCAGCCAGGCCCGACGGTTGCCGAACCAGTGCCCGCCGCCGCCACCGGCCAGGGACGGCGTGTCCTGGCGCGGGCGCAGGGCGACCCACGCCACGATAGCCAGCAGCGCCGGCAGCGCCCACAGGCCAAGGCCGAACTGCCAATGGCCAAAGTGCGCGGTGATCGATGGGCCCAACACCGCCGCCAGGCCACCGCCACTCATCAACGCCGCCGAATACAGCCCCATGGTCGCTGCCAGGCGGCCGGGGAACCAGCGGTTGACCAAGCCTGGCATCATGCCCTGCACCACGGCGACGCCCAGCCCGGCGACCACCGCGCTTGCGATCAGCGCCCAGGCGCTGTCCAGTTGCAGGCGCCACAGACATGCCAGGGCGATGGCCGCCAGCCCCGCCAGCATGCCGCCATGCTCGCTCAACCAGCGCCGCAGCCAGGGTTGCAGGAGCGGCACCAGGCCCATGCACAGCACCGGCAACGCGGTCAGCAGCGCCGCCTGCTGGTAGCCCAGGCCAGTGCTATGGCGCATCGGTTCGAGCAGCGGGCCGATGCTGGTGAGGATCGGCCTTAGGTTCAACGCCAGCAGCACTACCAGCAACAGGTTCAACGTGCCTCTCATGCTTCGCCGACCTGCTGCCATTCACGGTACAGGCCGCTTTCACCCGCCGGTTTCAGCGGGCGCAGGGGCAGGCTCTGCTGCTGAGGCGGGCGGGCCATCTGCGCATACACCGCGGCGGTGGACAACCCATAGGGCTCGCCCTCGTCGTTGTCGTAGGCGAACCAGGCGCGTTCGATGCCACATAGGTGCATGGCGGCCAGGCACATCGGGCACGGATGGCCGCTGGCGTAGATCTCGGCGCCGTCCAGGCGCGCCCGGCCGAGCACCTGGGCGGCCTGGCGGATGGCCTGCATCTCGGCGTGGCTGGTCGGGTCCTGGGTATCGTGGATCTCGTTGACGGCACGGGCGATCACCTGCCCCTGATGGACCAGCACGGCGCCGAAGGGGCGGCCACCGGCCTGGATATTGGCGCGGGCAAGCTCAAGGGCCTCGCGCATGAATCGATCTGCGGACATGAAACGGTTCTCAGGTGTTGACCCGCCCATTATCCCGACTCGACCGCCCTGGCAGAAATGAAGAGATTGGATGCCTGTCAGTGCTCATCCGAATGACCGATTGGCCTCCTGGCAAAGCGCGGGATTGGCTATTCGGCGCGGCGCGGCCTGGCGCTAAGGTAGTGCCACTTACCTCTTGCCGACCTGGAGTCTCACCATGCACGACCGTATCGAATGGGCCAAACACTCGCCGGAAGCCTACAAGGCCATGATCGGCCTCGAACAGGCGCTGGTCGCCTCGGGCCTGGAGCACTCGCTGCTCGAGCTGATCCGCCTGCGCGCCTCGCAGATCAATGGCTGCGCCTATTGCGTCAACATGCACGCCAACGATGCGCGCAAGGCCGGCGAAACCGAGGCGCGCCTGCAGACCCTGAGCGTCTGGCGCGAGACACGCTACTTCAGCGAGCGCGAGCGGGCCGCCCTGGCCTGGGTCGAGAGCCTGACCCGCCTGGCCGAGCGTGGCGCGCCGCAGGACGAGTACCAGGCGCTGCTGGAGCACTTCAGCGCCAAGGAGGTCGCCAACCTGACCCTGGCCATCGCCACCATCAATGCCTGGAACCGATTCGGCGTAGGTTTTGCGATGGTGCCGGCATAAGCCGCCAACGACGCCCGCTCCTGCCCTTGGGTGGGAGCGGACGGGCATGCGCAGTCAGTCCTGTCGCAGATGATCCACCAGCCGACGCAACATGGCATCGCATCCCTTTAGCTGCTCGACACTGACAAACTCGTCGGGCTTGTGCCCCTGCTCCATGCTTCCCGGCCCGCAGACCACGGTGGGGATGCCGGCCTGGTCGAACAAGCCGCCCTCGGTGCCGAAGGCCACCGTGCCAAAGTCGCTCGAACCACTGATCAAGGCCACCAGGCGCGCTGCCTCGCTGTCGGCAGGCGTGGCCAGGCCTGGGTAGGCACTCAACGGTCGCAGGCAGATATCGCTCGCTCCGCTCACCGCGCGCATGCGCGGCAGCAACTGTGTCTCGGCGTAGGCCTGCAGCCGATCGGCCACGACCTGCGCCTCGAAGCCGGGCAAGGCACGCACCTCGAAATCGAACTCGCATTCGGCGGGGACAATGTTCAGGGCACGACCGCCCTTGATCACACCGGTCTGTACTGTGGAGAACGGCGGGTCGAAGCGCTCGTCGTGGTACTCGGGACGCGCCAGGTCGTCACCGATCTCGCCCAGCTTGCCGATCAGCCGCGCCGCGTACTCGATGGCGTTGACGCCGTAGGGGGCATAGGCCGAGTGGCAAGCGGCGCCATGTACCTGGCAACGCATGGCCAGCTTGCCCTTGTGGCCAAGCACCGGCTTGAGTTCGGTGGGTTCGCCGATCAGGCACAGCCGCGGCTTGTGCGGGCGCTGCGCCAGGGCGGCGAGCATTGAGCGCACGCCCAGGCAGCCGACTTCTTCGTCATAGGAAAACGCCAGGTGCACCGGCAGCTTCAGCGGCTGGGCGAGCAACGCCGGCACCGCCGCCAGCACCGAGGCGATGAAGCCCTTCATGTCGGCCGTGCCGCGACCGTACAGGCGCCCTTCGCGCTCAGTCAGCCGGAACGGTTCGACGCTCCAGGCCTGGCCCTCCACCGGCACCACGTCGGTGTGCCCGGAGAGCACCACGCCGCCACGGTCGTCGGGGCCGATGGTGGCGAACAGATTGGCCTTGGTGCCCTCTTCGTTGTGGAACAGCTCGCTGGCGACACCAAGCCCGGCCAAGTAGTCGCGGATGAAGGCGATCAGCTCGAGGTTGGAATCGCGACTGACCGTGGCGAACCCGACCAACCGTTCCAACAGCGCACGGCTGGAAACCTCATTCATCGCCCGGCACTCCATAGCTCGGCGCGGCGGTCGGGTTCAGGGCGCGGGTCACATAGTCCTGCATCTGCGGGCGGTAGGCCTGCCAGAGGTTGTCCAGCTCGGCGATGGGATCGTGCTCGGTCCAGTCCACGCGCAGGTCCACCAGCGGCCAGGTCAGCTCGCCGGCGATCTTCAACGCCGCCGAGTGTACCGGCCCCGCCTCGCCACCGGCGGCCATGGCCGCGTACATCGCCGCCAGCAGGCGGTCGGCCAGGTGGCCGCCGGCCTGTTCGAACGCAGCCACCATGGCCTCGATCACCGCCCGCGACGACAGCAGGTTGCCGGCCGCGGCGCATTGTTCGCCGGCCACGGCGTTGTGCACGCCCAGGGCCTCCTTGCCGGTGAACAGCCCCACCTGGCCCTGGCTGTCGATCACCGTGACCTGGCGATACTCGCTCCAGCCATTGGCGCTCAGCACCCGGTCCAGTGCCGCGGCGGGCGGCAGCTGGCCCTGCTCGAGGGCGTCGAGGATCTGCGGGCCCAGGGCCGGCAGGGTGATGTTCTGGGTGGCCACGGCACCGACCCCGGCCCGCACCCATGGGCAGCGGGCGCCGACGGCGATGCTCGATGAACTGATGGCGATGCCGACCTGGCCGGTTTCCTGGCAGCGGCCGATGATGGAGAAGGTCATGGTGCAGCTCCTGTGTTGGGGTTACCGGCATTCTCGGTGGGCCCCGGGAGCTGCGAAACCAACATTTTCCTCGGCACTGGGCAGGAAAAAACTAAGGCCGCTCCACAGGGTCCTGCGCAATCCCTAGAAACCGCTGCAGCCCATTGCCAGCAGAGCCTTCGCCAATTTATCGGCAAGCCCCAACTAAATACTATTTTCGCGATTTCCCGCCCATCCCTAGTCTGGCCCCAGGCAAAGGCGGTCCCCACCGACCTTAACAAGAACGCCGCTGAAGAAGGGCTGGGACATGACACTGAACAACATCGAAATCGACACCCTCGTGGTCGGCGCCGGCCAGGCCGGCGTGGCCATGAGCGAACACCTGAGCAAGCTCGGCGTGCCACACCTTGTGCTGGAGCGCAAGCGCATCGCCGAGGCCTGGCGCACCGGACGCTGGGATTCGCTGGTGGCCAACGGGCCGGTCTGGCACGACCGCTTCCCGGGCCTGGAATTCGACCTCGACGCCGACGCCTTCGCCGGCAAGGACCAGGTCGCCGACTACTTCGAGCAGTACGTGCGCAAGTACAACCTGCCGGTACGCACCGGGGTCGAGGTGAGGAAGGTGGTGCGCAACGCCGACCGCCCGGGCTTCACCATCGACACCAACCAGGGCGTGATCCGCGCCAACCGCGTGGTGGCCGCCACCGGCCCGTTCCAGCGCCCGGTGATCCCGGCCATCGCGCCAAAGGACGAAGGCCTGCACCAGATCCACTCCGCCGCCTACTTCAACCCGCAGCAACTGCCTGAGGGCGCGGTGCTGGTGGTCGGCGCCGGCTCTTCCGGGGTGCAGATCGCCGAGGAACTGATGCGTGCCGGGCGCCAGGTGTACCTGTCGGTCGGCGCCCATGACCGTCCGCCGCGCAGCTACCGCAACCGCGATTTCTGCTGGTGGCTGGGCGTGCTCGGCGAGTGGGACGCGGAGATCGCCAAGCCCGGCCGCGAGCACGTGACCATCGCCGTGTCCGGCGCCCGCGGCGGCCACACCGTGGACTTTCGCGCCCTCGCCCACCAGGGCATGACCCTGGTCGGCCTGACCCAGTCGTTCGAGGGCGGCGTGGCCCGTTTCCAGGACAACCTGGCCGAGAACATCAACCGCGGCGACGAGAACTACCTGGCCCTGCTGGACGCCGCCGACGCCTATATCGAACGCAACGGTCTGGACCTGCCGGAGGAGCCCGAGGCCCGCAAGCGCCTGCCCGACCCGGCCTGCGTCAGCCAGCCGCTGCTGGAACTCAACCTCGCCGAGGCCAACGTCAGGAGCATCATCTGGGCCACCGGCTATGGCGTGGATTTCAGCTGGTTGCAGGTGGACGCCTTCGACGCCAACGGCAAGCCGCAACACCAACGCGGCGTGTCGAAGGAGCCGGGCGTGTACTTCCTCGGCCTGCCCTGGCTGTCGCGCCGCGGCTCGTCATTCATCTGGGGCGTGTGGCACGACGCCAAGCACGTCGCCGGCCACATCGCCACCCAGCGCACCTACCTGGCCTACCGCGACCGCGAGCAGCGCGCGGCGGATGAGCAGCAACCCTCGATCAGCAACGTCAGCACCTTCGGAGCCCTCTGATGCCTACCCACACTCGCATCCGCATGTTCAACACCAAGGCCACCTACCCCAACCAGACCCTGGACAACGACCTGTGCCAGGCTGTGCGGGCCGGCAACACCATCTACGTGCGCGGTCAGGTCGGCACCGACTTCGAAGGCCGGCTGGTGGGCCTGGGCGACCCACGGGCCCAGGCCGAGCAGGCGATGAAGAACGTCAAGCAGCTGCTCGAAGAAGCGGGCTCGGACCTGTCGCATATCGTCAAGACCACCACCTACATCACCGACCCGCGCTTCCGCGAGCCGGTGTACAAGGAAGTGGGCAAGTGGCTCAAGGGGGTGTTCCCGATTTCCACCGGGTTGGTGGTGGCGGGGTTGGCCCAGGCTGAGTGGCTGATGGAAATCGACGTGATCGCGGTGGTGCCGGATCAGCCGTGATCCCCTGAAAAAGCAATCGCCGGCAAGCCGGCTCCCACAGGGATCGCGCAGATCCTGTGGGAGCCGGCTTGCCGGCGATTGGAGTCAACGCTTTGTTATTGTCGGGCGCCGCGCTCGACGCCGCCCATCTGCCCGAACCGCCCGGCCTGGAAATCATCGAACGACTCGGCGATTTCCGCCTGGCTGTTCATCACGAACGGCCCGTAGCCAACGATGGGTTCGTCGATCGGCTCGCCGCTGAGCAGCAGCACGCTGACCTCCTCCAGCGCCTCGAGGCGCACATCGCTGCCATCGCGCTCCAGCAGCACCAGGCTGGCCGGGCCGGCCTCGCGCTCGTCGTTGACCCGCAGGTTGCCGCGCAGCACCACCAGCGCGGCATTGCGCCCGGCGGCCAAGGGCAGTTGCAGTGTCGCGCCGGCCTTCAGCCGCAGGTCCCAGACGTCCATCTCGGTGAAGGTGCGCGCCGGCCCCTGATGATTCAGGTAGCGTCCGGCAATCACCCGCAGGCTGCCCGCCTCGCCTGCCAGCGCCACCACGGGAATGTCGTTGGCCAACAGCGTCTGGTAACCCGCCGCGGCACGCTTGTCCTTGGCCGGCAGGTTGACCCACAGTTGCACCATCTCCAGGGTGCCGCCACTACGGGCAAAGGCCGGGGAATGGAACTCCTCGTGGATGATGCCGCCCCCGGCGGTCATCCATTGCACATCGCCCGGACCGATCAGGCCGCCGGCGCCGGTGGAGTCACGGTGCTCCAGTTCGCCCTGGTAGACGATGGTCACCGTCTCGAAGCCGCGATGCGGATGCTGGCCGACGCCACGCCTGGCCGTGGTCGGGGTGAAGTCGTGGGGGCCGGCGTAGTCCAGCAGCAGAAACGGGCTGATGTGCCGGGCCAGGTGGTCGTAGGTGAACAGGCTGCGCACCGGGAAGCCGTCGCCCACCCAGTGAGCGTGGGGGCTGCGGTGGATACCCTGGATGTTTTTCATGAGAAGCCTCCTGTTTGATGGCTATCACCTTACAGATGAGACTAATGATTCGGTAGGCAGCAAAAACAGCACTGCTCGTTCCACAAACGGAACAATCAAAGGCATCGCGGGGCAAGCGCGCTCCCACAAGGCCAACGTACATGGGCCTTGTGGGAGCGCGCTTGCCCCGCGATTGGCTTCAACGGACGATCAGGCGATCGCCGCGTCCACCAGCACCTGGGCTTCGGCCACCAGGCGCTTGAGGTGCGCCTCGTCGATGAAGCTCTCGGCGTAGATCTTGTAGATGTCCTCGGTGCCCGAAGGACGGGCGGCGAACCAGCCGTTCTCGGTCATCACCTTCAGGCCGCCGATGGCCTGGTTGTTGCCCGGCGCATGGCTGAGGATCTGCTGGATCGGTTCGCCAGCCAGCTCGGTGGACTTGACCTGCTCCGGCGCCAGCTTGCTCAGCAGCGCCTTCTGCCGTGCATCGGCCTTGGCCTCGACACGGGTGGCGTACGGCTTGCCCAGCTTGGCGGTGAGGTCGGCGTAGATCTGGCTCGGGTTGCGCCCAGTGCGGGCGGTCATTTCGGCCGCCAGCAGCGCCGGGATCAGGCCGTCCTTGTCGGTGGCCCAGACGCTGCCGTCCTTGCGCAGGAACGAGGCGCCGGCGCTCTCTTCGCCGCCAAAGCCCAGCGAGCCGTCGAACAGGCCCTGGGCGAAGAACTTGAAGCCCACCGGCACTTCGTACAGGTCACGGCCCAGCGCGGCGGTGACCCGGTCGATCAGGCCACTGGAGACCACGGTCTTGCCCACGGCCGCGTCTCTACGCCATTGCGGGCGGTTGCGGTACAGGTAATCGATGGCCACGGCCAGGTAGTTGTTCGGTTGCAGCAGGCCATCGGCAGTGACGATGCCGTGACGGTCGTGGTCGGGGTCGCAGGCGAAAGCCACGTCGAAGCGCTCGCGCAGGCTGATCAGGCCCTGCATGGCGTACGGCGAGGATGGGTCCATGCGGATCTGGCCGTCCCAGTCGACGGTCATGAAGCGGAAGGTCGGGTCGACCTCGGTGTTCACCACTTCCAGGTTCAGCTGGTAGCGCTCGGCGATGGCCGACCAGTAGCGCACCCCGGCGCCGCCCAGTGGATCGACGCCCAGGCGCAAGTTGGCGCCACGGATTACCTCGAAGTCGATGACGTTTTCCAGGTCGGCGACGTAGCTGCTGACGTAGTCGTGACGCTGGGTGGTGGGTGCCGCCAGCGCCTGCTTGTAGTCCATGCGCTTGACACCGGCCAGGTTCGCCGCCAGCAGCTCGTTGGCCTTGGCCTCGATCCACTTGGTCACGTCGCTGTCGGCCGGGCCGCCGTTGGGCGGGTTGTACTTGAAGCCGCCGCTCTGCGGCGGGTTGTGCGACGGTGTGATGACGATGCCGTCGGCGAGGCCCTGCTGGCGGCCACGGTTGTAGCAGAGGATGGCGTGGGACACCGCCGGGGTCGGGGTGTACTCGTCATCCTGGCTCAGCATCACCTGCACGCCGTTGGCGGCCAGCACTTCCAGGGCGCTGGCCGCGGCCGGCGCCGACAGCGCGTGGGTGTCGGCGCCGATGAACAGTGGGCCATCGATGCCCTTTTCCTGGCGATACAGGCAGATAGCCTGGGTGATCGCCAGCACGTGGTACTCGTTGAAGCTCAGTTCGAACGACGTGCCGCGGTGCCCCGAGGTGCCGAAGGCCACGCGCTGGGCCGCAACCGCGGCGTCGGGACAGCCGGTGTAGTAGGCGGTCAACAGGCGGGGAATATCGACCAGCACGCTTGCCGGAGCCGGCTTGCCTGCCAAAGGACTGAGCGTCATGCGGAACCTCGAAATCAACAGAAGTAGGTGTTGGAACGCGCAGTGTACTGGGAGTTTCAGCGCCAGGCGATGGCGGCGTTCACCCCAGTTGCCACCAGCTGGGGAACATCTGCCGCACCCGGGGCTCGGCGAAGCGTTCGTCGATCAGCATCAGCACGCCACGGTCCTGGTCGCCGCGGATCACCCGGCCGGCGGCCTGGATCACCTTGCGCACGCCCGGGTACAGGTACGCGTAGTCGAAACCGGCGCCGAACTGGCGGCCCAGGCGCTGCTTGAACTGCTCGTTGACCGGGTTGACCTGGGGCAGCCCGAGGGTGGCGACGAAGGCGCCGATCAGGCGCGTGCCGGGCAGGTCCACGCCCTCGCCGAAGGCGCCGCCGAGCACGGCGAAGCCCACCCCCTGCCCGTGCTCCACGAACCGCGCCAGGAAGGCCTCGCGCCCGGCCTCGTCCATGCCGGGCGCCTGGCACCAGATCGGCAGTACCGGATAGCGCTCGGCCAGCAGTCGCGCCACCTGCTCCAGGTATTCGAAACTGCTGAAAAAGGCCAGGTAGTTGCCCGGCTGGCGGGTGAACTGGGCGGCGATGAGTTCGACAATCGGCGCAAGCGACGCCTGGCGCTGCTGGTAGCGGGTGGACACCTCGCTGACGATGTGCACCTGCAACTGCTCGGCGCGGAACGGCGCGGCGACCTCCAGCCAGGCCGTGTCGGCGGGCATGCCCAGCAGGTCGCTGTAGAAGTGCCGCGGATTGAGCGTGGCGGAAAACAGCGTGACGCTGCGCGCCGCGCTCATGCGCGGCCCCAGCAGCCGCGCCGGCACCACGTTGCGCAGGCACAACGTGGCCAGGCGCCGCCCCCGTGGGCCGTTGCGCGGGCTGATATCGAACAGGAAGTGCTCATCGAACAGCTCGGCGATGCGGCTGAACTGCAGGGCCTGGAAGAAGAACTCCAGCACCTTGGGCTCGACCTCGGCGGGCGCCTGGTTCATGCGTTCCTGGATCAGCCCGATGCATTGCTGCAGAGCACGCAGGAAGGCGTCCGGCAGTTGTTCGCTGGCTTGATACGGCGCCACCTGGGCCTTGTACAGCGCGTTCCACTGCCGGTTGAGTCGGTCGAGGGCACTGCCGAGTCCGGCCGGCTTGCTCTGGCGCAGTGCCAGCAACTGGCCCTGGTCAAGGCTGGCACTGTACATCTGCCGTCCCCGCTCCACCAGGTTGTGCGCCTCGTCCACCAGCACCGCCGTGCGCCATTGGTTGGCCTGGGCCAGGCCGAACAGCAAGGCATGAGCGTCGAAGTAGTAGTTGTAGTCGGCCACCAGCAGGTCGACCCAGCGCGCCATTTCCTGGGCCAGGTAATAGGGGCAGACCTGATGCGCCAGGGCCACCTCGCGCAGGTTGGCGCGGTCGAGCAGCGGCACCTGCGCGGCGGCTTCGCGGGCGGCCGGCAGGCGCTCGTAGAAACCCCGCGCCAAGGGGCAGGACTCACCATGGCAGGCGTTTTCGGGGTGCTCGCAGGCCTTGTCGCGGGCGATCAGTTCAAGGCTGCGCAGCGCCGGCTGCGGCGACGCCCGGGTGATCTGGCGCAGTGCATCGAGGGCCAGGGCCCGGCCCGGGGTCTTGGCGGTGAGAAAGTAGAGCTTGTCCAACTGCTGCGGCACCACGGCCTTGAGCAGCGGAAACAGGGTGCCGAGGGTCTTGCCGATACCGGTGCTGGCCTGGGCCATCAGACAGCGGCCGGTGCTCACGGCCTTGTACAGCGTCTCGGCCAGTTGGCGCTGGCCCTGCCTGAATTCGGGATAGGGAAATGTCAACGCGCCAAGATCCCGGTCCCGCTCGCTCAGCCGCTGCTCTTGCGCCTGCGCCCAGGCCAAAAAACGCTGGCACTGGGTCTCGAAGAAGCGCTTCAGGTCATCGGCTTGATAACCCTCGCTGATCAGCGTCTGGCCATCACTGTCGACATCGAGATAGACCAGCGCCACATCGATCGCCGGCAACTGCCGGGCCTGGCACAGCAACCAGGCGTAGACCTTGGCCTGGGCCCAGTGCAGTTGACGATGGTTGTCGGGCTGCCGGGCCAGGTCGCCGCGGTGGGTCTTGATTTCCTCCAGACGGTTGCGCGCCGGGTCGTAGCCATCGGCGCGGCCGCGTACCCGCAGCCCCTGGTACTCGCCCTCCAGCGCCACCTCCGACTCATAACCAGCGGCGCGCCGCGCCACCACCCGACGGTGCCCGGCGATGCCCTCCTGGGCGGTGGGCGACGGGGTGAAACGCAGGTCGAGGTCGCCGACCTTGGCGCTGAACTCACACAGTGCGCGCACGGCCACGGTGTAGCTCATACCGATACGCCCCCCTTCCAGCGCACATGGCACACCGCGACCGGCAGACCGTGGGCATGGCAGAACTCGAGCCAGCGCAGTTGGTTGTCCTGCAGGCGATCGCCCGGCCCCTTGACCTCAACCATGCGGTAACCGCCCTGCCCCGGCCAGAACTGGATCAGGTCAGGCATGCCGGCGCGGTTGGCGCGGATATCCTGCAGCAGGCGCAGGAAGCAGGCCTTCAGGTGCGCGGGCGGCAGGTAGTCGAGTGCCTGTTCGAGCAGCGCCTCATCGAGCATCTGCCAGAACACGAAAGGCGACTGCAGGCCCTTCTTGGCCTGGAAGCAGTCAAGGATGGCCTGGCGATGACTGCCATCGTCCAGGCGCCCGAGGCAGACGTCGAACAGTGCCGCGCGGCGCTGCTGGAAGTCGACGTCGTGCAAGTCCTGAGGCCCGCTCTGGAACGGGTGGAAGAACGCCCCCGGCACCGGGGCGAAGACCGCCTCCCAGCACAGCAGGCCGAACAGGCTGTTGAACAGGGAGTTCTCGACATAGTGAACACTGCCGCCTTCCTGCTCCAGGTGCTGACGCACCGCCTCTTCCACTCCCAGTGACGCAAGTTCCGTCGGCAGTTCCAGTTCGATAAGCATCACCGCCTCGCTGCGCCGGCGCGGCTGTGCCGGACCGCCCAGCTTGCGCACCAGACGTGGCAGCAGGCGTTCCAGGGCCTGACGCTCCAGGGCGTTGGCGGGTGCCAGGGCCATATGCTGGGCCAAAGCGTGAGCCTGCGGCCATTGCTCGCTGCGCTCGTAGACCCGGACCTGGCGGATACGTGCCTCGGGGTGCGCGCACTCGGCGTAGATCCCCAGTGCCAAGTCCCAGTCCCCCAGGCGCTCGCATTGCTGGCCGAGGCTGAACAGCAGGCGCGCCCGGCGCCTGGCCAGCCAGGGGTTGCTGTCGTCGAATCCGTCCAGCGCCGCGAGCAGCTCGGCAGGCGCGGCGCCCTGCTCCAGGCGCTCGGCACACTGGTGCAGGGCGATGGCCAGATCGACCTCGGAGCGCTGGCGCAAGGCCCGCGAGTCGTCGCTGAACGCCACCTGTTCATAGCGGAACACGCCCAGGTCGGCCAGCACGAAGTCCGACCAGCTCTGGTAGAGGTTGCCGAAGAACAGCAGGCGCAGACGGTCGCACAACGGCTGCCGGCGCCAGTGCAGGATCCGCACCGGGAAACCGGGACACCACTGGGCCAGCGGGCCTGGCGGCAAGCCCAGGGCCTGCAACTGCTCCAGCAAGTCGCCCTTGCCAGCGCGCGGGCGGGGAAGCCGCCCTGCGAAGCATGTCGCCAGCTCGTCCTTGCGCAGCAACGCCCACAGTTGCTCCACCGTCACCGGCGCATCGTCGACCACCCAGCCCAGCACCAGCAACGGCGCCAGAGCCGCCTCGGTTTCGCCGATCTCGGCATAGGCGAGCTTGTCGCTGCGAAACAGCTCGCCCTTGCGCATGACCATGCGCACCAGCACAGCTTGGCTGGGTACCGGCAGTTGGCTGAAAACCTGGATGAATCCATGCTCGTTGCGGTCCAGCAGGTCGGCATAGCGCTGCCCGACCCAGCTCAGGACCTGGCGAAAGTTGTGCAGGTAGTACAAGGGATCATCGACGGAGTGGGCGATCACGGTGCAAGTCAGGTGTGATGAACAAGCACTGGTTATACATACAGACCGCAGTCGTGGGCAAGCGCGCTGGATCGACGGTCACGCGATCAGTACTCGTGCTCGCCACGACAACAGGACTAATCGACCGCGCGCAATGGCGCAAAGCCGCCGCTCGGACTGGCTGACAGGGGCCGCAACCACTGATCGCGCCGGCCCAACAGCTGGAACAGGCGCCGGGCGTGGAGGCTGAGCGTGCCAGCATACACCCCCCGCAGTTGCGTGAGCTGCAGGCCACTGGTTTCAACCAGCCACTGGCTAACCGGTTCCGGGCAAGGGAGCCCCTGCAAGGCGCGGTGCAGATACGGCAGCGCGACACGCATCCCTGGATGACAGCGCAGCACAAAGGTCTCTAAGTTGTGCCCCTGCGCCTCGAACGGGGTGAACAGCTGGCAGACCAGTTGCGCCTCGTTCACGTCATAGGCGCCAGCCAGGCGTGCCTGTGCCTCGCTGCGCAAGGCCCGCCCCTGTGGCCAGGCAACCGACGGTTGGCCAAAACGCTGGAAGAACGCCTGCGTGCCTTCGCGATAGCTGCGCTGATTCAGGTACTGCGCCTTGAGCCCATGCAGGTGGGCCAACGGCAAGGGATCGAACAGCCCTGACGGCCCCTGGGCGTGCCTGCCCAGGGCGTCCTGCCGGCCGAGCATGCGGTCCAGCAGCTCACCGTCGTCCGGGTGGCGCAACAGGTCCTCAACCATCACCAGCCGCGGCTCGCCGCCAGGCTGGCGCAGCACGGGTGAAGTCGGCGGTTGCCAGGGATCGGCCAGCACCTTGCCTAACTGCTCAAGGCCCGCTGCCAGCACATTGTGGGGCGTCAGGGCGTGGGCCACCTCCACGGTATGGCGCAGGCAGCGCCGCCCCCAGGCCAGCAGGCGATGGCGTTGAGCGAACGGCTCGGCGCTGATCAGGATCTGCTCGCCGGCCTCCTCCATCAGTGCCTGGCCCAAGCCGTTAGCCAGCTCCAGGTAACCCCTGGCACCGAGCAGCGCGTCCGGCTGACCGCCGACCAGATGACCGAACAGCAGCCAGGCGTTGCCCGTCTCGGTCAGTTGTTCGGCCGAGCAGGCCTGGCGAGCGCCGAACGGGCCGAGCCGCCCGCCATCCGCACGCAGTAGCTCTACCCGCGGGTCGTCGTGCAGGAACAGCGCGCTGAAACAGCGGTCGTGAAGGGCAAGGGCGGTGTCGTCGAGGGTTGGCAAACGGGCCGCCAGCACCCGCAGGCGGAAGGTGGCACCATGGCGCAGGGCGATGCTCAACTGCGCGGCGCGCAGGCAGGCCAGCAGGTGCGCGCTGCGTCGGTCAACGCCGTGCAGCACCAGCACCCGGACGTTGCCGACGTATTCCTGGCCGCCGGCGACGACCAGCAATCGCTGGACCAGCAGCTGCACCGAGGCGCGCTGGGCCTGGGTCATGTGCTCCAGCAGGCGCTGCAGGACTTGCTGGTAGACATAATGCATGGCTTGGTCGTGAGTCTCGGTCATGCTATCGCTCCATCTCCCTGACGGCTTCGAGTTGAAGTCCGATTCTGGCAGATGAATAGCAAACCGAGCTTGAAGGAAACCTCCCAAACCCCAGTAGGACATTTAGCAAAAACTGGCTGATGTCTCAGCCCTGCAGGCTGCACGCTCCCCTGCGGGAGCGTGAATGTCCTGAGAGCTTCTTCATCGCCCGATCAGTGCGTCCCCATGTCCAGCACCACCCGCCCGCCACACGGACATTCGTCCATGTGCCGGTGCGCCTCGACCACCTGCTCGAACGGATACACCTTGATGATCTGCGGCGTCAGCAGTTGGTCGGCGGTGAACTGGTTGATGTCGCGCAACGCCCGCTGCAGGGCCACCTGGTCCTGGGCGATGCCCAGCTCCGGCTTGCCGGTGAAGTTGCCGATGCAGTGCACATGGAACTGGATGTTTTTCTGGAACGCCGCGCAGGCCGGGAACGGCGTCTGGTTGCCGCCCTGCAGGCCGTACAGCACCAGGCTGCCACGCGGTGCCAGGACATCGCCGAGCAGCGACATCTGTGGGCCACCCATGCCGTCAAGGACCATGTCCACACCACGCCCATCGGTGTACTTGCCGATCTGCATCAGCAGGTCCTGTTCCTCGGTGACGATCACCTTGTCCGCGCCCAGCCCCAGCAGGTACTCGCGCTGCTCGGGCTCCTTGGTGGCGGCGATCACCTTCAACCCCAGAGCCTTGCCCAGTTGCACGAAGGCCGGCCCCGCGCAGTGGCTGGCATCGGTGACCAGCGCGGTCTGCCCGGCCTTGGCCCGGGCCAGGTCGACGTAGGCGAAATAGGCGATCAGCAGCGGCGTGTAATGCACGCTGGCCTCAATCGGGGTCAGCACATCCGGGTAACGGGTGATGGCGCTGCGCGGGAGGACGATCACGTCGCCGTAAACCGGGTGGTCGTTGGCGCTGGTGGCCGGGAAGCTGGCGACCCGATCGCCCACCGCGATATCGTCCACACCCTCGCCCACGGCGGTAACCACGCCGGCCATCTCGTGGCCGATACCGGCCGGCAGCCGCGCCTGGGACGGCGCCAGGTTCTGCCGCCAGAGCACGTCGTACCAGCTGACGCCGATCGCCTCGACGCGGATCTGCACCTCGCCTGCAGCCGGGGACGGTTCGGCCTGCTCCTCGCATCGGAGCACATCGGCCTGGCCGAACTTGTGGAAACGGATCATGCGGGACATCGCATACCTCGCCTGTGTGAATCTCGTATTACCACGGACTTTATCCGGGCTTTCACGGTTGGACCATCAGTGGCTGTTAATAGTCGACATGCCTGTCATTGATTGGGCCCCTGACAATTCTGTGCATTGGCACCCGGAAATCGGTGCAGGGTACCAGCCTTTGGCCTTAAGATTCACCCCTGCCCCACTTCTGGCGAGCCGCATCGAATGAATCGTAACGACTTGCGTCGCGTAGACCTCAACCTGTTGATCGTGTTCGAAACGCTCATGCACGAACGCAGCGTGACCCGCGCCGCCGAGAAACTGTTCCTCGGCCAGCCGGCGATCAGCGCCGCGCTTTCGCGCCTGCGCAACCTGTTTGACGACCCGCTGTTCGTGCGCACCGGCCGCAGCATGGAACCGTCGGCACGGGCCCACGAGATCTTCGCCCTGCTGTCGCCGGCGCTGGACTCGATCTCCACCGCCGTCAGCCGCGCCGCCGAGTTCGACCCGGCGACCAGCAACGCGGTGTTCCGCATCGGTCTGTCGGACGACGCCGAATTCGCCCTGCTGCCGCAGCTGCTCAAGCGCATCCGCGCCGAAGCCCCCGGCATCGTCCTGGTGGTGCGCCGGGTCAACTACCTGCTGATGCCCACCCTGCTGGCCTCGGGCGAGATCTCGGTGGGCGTGAGCTACACCAGTGAACTCCCCGCCAACGCCAAGCGCAAGGTGCTGCGCCGCAGCATGCCCAAGCTGCTACGCGCCGACAGCATGCCCGGCAGCATCACCCTGGATGACTTCTGCGCCCGCCCCCATGCCCTGGTGTCATTCGCCGGCGACCTCTCGGGGTTCATCGACGAGGCGCTGGACGAGATCGGCCGCAAGCGTCATGTGGTGCTGGCGGTGCCGCAGTTCAACGGATTGGGGAGTTTGCTGGCGGGGACCGATATCGTCGCCACGGTGCCGGACTACACCGCCGATGCGCTGACCGCGGCGGGTGGGTTGCGCGCGGAAGACCTGCCGCTGGAGGTGCGCAGCTTCGAGCTGCACATGGCCTGGCGCGGGGCGCAGGACAATGACCCGGCGGAACGGTGGTTACGCTCGCGGATTCAGATGTTTTTCGGGGACCCTGACAGTCTTTAGGGGCTTCGCGCACGCTTGTTAGGCACTGTACGAAAAGCAATGTCGTAAACACCGCCGCCAGCAAGCCAATATAATGATCACTGGGAAGCCTTCCGCTAGCTTGCAATAGCGTGTACCCAGGCGGCGGAGCTCCTTCAACCAACCAAATAGCCGTTCGATAGCGTTCCGCTGCTGTTAAAAGAATCCTTAGAGTCCGCCATACATACGCTGCATGGAAGGGAAGAGCCCAGAAAATTCTGAGTTCTTGCTAGTAAGCAGAAAAATAGAAACCTTGCTATCTAGCCTCTGGGTGTATCGTAATCAAAACAGTATCAGCAGTCTGTCGTTCGTCCATTTGCTCGAAGCCAGTTCAAAGGCGGTAAACGCTTTTTCATGACGCATCCAACACTCGGCTCCTCGGGGATCGAATCGCTCGGTGGTTGACATTAGAGACGATCAGTCTAAATTACAACGCATGACTATCTCCAAACCTGCACCTCGTCGAGGCCGCCCCCCCAAAGTCGCACGTGAGCATGGCGAAACCCTCGAAATGCTATTGCGTTGCGGTATGGAAATCCTCACCGAACAAGGCTTCGCCGCCACCGGCATCGAGGCCGTGCTCAAGCGCGTGCAGGTGCCCAAGGGTTCGTTTTATCACTACTTCGACAGTAAAGAAGCATTTGGCCAAGCCGTACTGCAACGCTATGCCGACTATTTCGCTCAAAAGCTCGAGCGCAACTTCGGTGATTTGAGCGCATCGCCCTTGCAACGGCTGTCCAACTTCGTCGAGGAGGCGAAAGCGGGGATGGCCCGGTATCAGTTTAGAAGAGGCTGCCTGGTAGGCAACCTTGGCCAAGAGGTACTGGTGCTCCCCGACAGCTTCCGCGAACAGCTGGAACTGACCCTGCAGGATTGGGAGCAGCGCTTGGCAGCCTGCCTGGAACAAGCAGTCGTGCTGGGTGAAGTGCCTAGCAGACATGACTGCAAGGCACTCGCAGCCTACTTTTGGGTAGGTTGGGAGGGTGCCGTGCTTCGTGCACGGCTTACGCAGAATGTCCGTCCGCTGGACATTTTCTATCAAGGTTTTCTGAACGGAATCACCCACTGATTCCTTTCGGATGATTTAAAGACAACCGGTCTAAATGAGGGCGCACCATGTTCAATGCCATTCTGATCGAGAAGCAAGATGACCAACACACCGCCCGCGTCACCGAGCTGCGGGAGGATCAACTCCCACCCGCAAACGTGGCCGTCAAGGTGGCCTACAGCACCTTGAACTACAAAGATGCGCTGGCAATCACCGGTAAGGGGCCGGTTGTACGTCAGTTTCCGATGGTCCCTGGTATCGACCTCGCGGGTACTGTTGAGACGAGTGACGATCCTCGCTACCAGCCTGGCGATCGCGTGCTGCTCAATGGCTGGGGCGTTGGCGAGGGCCATTGGGGAGGCCTTGCACAAAAGGCTCGGTTGAACGCCGACTGGCTCATCCCCCATCCCCAGGGGCTGAATGAGCGCCAATCGATGGCCATTGGCACAGCCGGTTACACCGCCATGCTGTGCCTGATGGCATTGGAACGCCATGGGCTGAAACCCTCCCACGGGCCAGTGCTGGTTACCGGCGCCACCGGCGGCGTGGGCAGTTTCGCCATCAGCCTTCTGGCAGGTGCGGGGTATACCGTAACCGCCGCCACAGGCAAATCCAGTGAGCACGAGTACCTGAAAAGCCTGGGTGCGACAACTATCATCGACCGCGCCGAACTGTCGGCCCCGGGGCGTCCGTTGGCGAAAGAGAAATGGGCGGCCGTCGTGGACTCGGTCGGCAGCCATACGCTGGTCAATGCGTGCGCAAGCACAATGTCCGAAGGTTTGGTAGCTGCCTGCGGATTGGCTCAAGGTATGGATTTTCCGGCCACCGTCGCACCGTTCATTCTCAGAGGGGTAAGCCTGCTCGGCATCAATAGCGTGACTCAGCCTTATGAGCGACGAGTGCAAGCGTGGGAGAGACTGTCGACTCAGCTGAACTTGGGCGCATTATCGCTCATGACAAAAGAAATCGGCCTGCAAAGCGTGATCGCGTCAGCCTCAGACTTGATAAATGGAAAGATCCGGGGTCGCTTGATTGTGGACGTAAACGGATAGGCGTTTGCAAATGTCTTCAGAGCAGTCCTCTTTATTACTGATCGAGGGCTGCTCAGCTGTGCTCACTTGACCGGCATCTATCATTTCCGAAGACCCCGTAACGTCCGATCAAGCGACCAGCACGCCCCAGTAGTCCCACCCAGCAATAAACATCACCTCGCTTCACTCAGTTGCGCTGCCAAGCTGCGTAATTGAAACTTTTCATCTTCGAGCACCAGCGCAGCATTGGCAAAACCAAGCAGCCGCCGTGCATGCCTGCTTGCACTGCCTTCAAACAGCCGTGGATTGATTTGAGCCAGGCTCAACAATGCCTTGAGCAGTCGTATATTCACCTCCTGCAGCGCCGCCCCGTCTCGAGCGATCGGCCCGAAGAAATCATCGAACAAATCATCGACCACAATACCGTGCAGGTAAACGTGGGCACAGGCTCCCTGAGATGGAGCCAGCGCCTGAGGCCGCCCCCAGTGCGATAAGCACCTGACACCTCTACCGATGACATCGATCGCCGTGCCGGGGTCATTGACAGCAGGCGACAACGCCCTGGAAGCGATCTCGGACAGCACTGACAAGCCGAAGCGAGGGTCATGCTCGAAGGTCCG
This sequence comes from Pseudomonas sp. P106(2024), assembly GCF_057480815.1. NCBI lineage: Bacteria > Pseudomonadati > Pseudomonadota > Gammaproteobacteria > Pseudomonadales > Pseudomonadaceae > Pseudomonas > Pseudomonas sp. P106(2024). The sequence goes on from NZ_JBLIYU010000002.1 coordinate 182,377, forward strand.
ACGGGTGCCCACTGTGATCGCTTCATGTACCTCATGCTCGAAGCCCCCAGCAAACCCCACGTCTTGGCCGGGTTGCGCCACAATGGTCGCCAGCAGCGCTCCTGGATAGACGAATGCACCAGGCAGCACATCCATATAGATCTGAACGTGGTGCCGCTGGGTAATGGCTGCCAACGCCTCCATGTCAATGTGCTGAACGTAGCCGGTTCGATGACTGAGCAAACGCAGGGCAGAAGGAGGGAAAACCATGCCTTGCGGGTATGCCGCCCCCCCCCAGGTAGGGCCATTTGGCCCGATGCTCGATAGCCTCTATCGCAGCCCCTTCTACGCGGTCGATAGTCTCACCTACCCGCCCGAGCCTGGAGAGGTGATCGATCCAGCGCAGCAAGGTGTAAACGATCAGGATGACAACTGCGATGGTCACCGCAAACAGCAATACCCTCCCTTGATCACCATAGGCTCCCGTACTTAAAGCAATCAGCCCCACAAGGCTGAACAGGAAGGAACCGATGAAAGTGGCCAGCGCATTGTGCGTGGTCGTATCCTCCATCACCAGCGTTGTGGCACGAGGCGTTACCCCCGTGCTGGCTGCACCGTATGCCGCCACCATGGTACTTAAGGAAAACGTGGTGACCGCCAGCATGCTGGACGCAATGATGCCGAGGATCTTGTCGACAGCTTCCGCGCCTATCCGAGCGGGTAACGACGCCGGAATGAAGTCTTTCAACACCACCGCCATCAAGGCTGTCGCCACGCCAAGCAGCGAAAACAAAGTCGCCCGGAACCATAGTCGCTTGGTGACTCGTACAGCGACCCAACGCCAGCGTGCCATCATCCGTAAGCCCTCCAGGCAGCCCACGCCGTAAACGCAATCAGGTTGACGCCCCCACTGTCATTGCATCTGTCCATCAGCCTAACCTGTAACCTTGACTACCGCGCTGCTGTAACGGGGACGTGTCGCCGCCATAGACCTCTTGCCCTGCCGGCTTTCAATGCACGCTATCGAGCACTCTGCGATGCCCAGGCAGTCGCACAACTGCTGCCCTCCTAGTCTCGCCGCACCGGCGGCGAGGCTCAGTGCAAGTTCAAGCCCGGGCGGCGCAGTCTGAAGCTATCAACGTTGCGTTGCGCCGCAGGTCATCGGCAGGACTTGCCCAGCGCATGTGCCGATGGACTCAATCCCTTGGCAGCAGCAAGGTGGCGGCCAGTCCCCCGCCAGCTCGATTCTCCAACCGGACCTGCCCGCCCAGGCGATCGATGATGGTCGCAACGATCGACAGACCAAGGCCGGCGCCATTCGGGCTGTTGCGGCTATAGAAACGCTCGAATACACGAGAAAGGCTTGCTTCATCGATACCTGGCCCCTCGTCCTCGACCACCAGCTCCAAGGCGCCATCCAGACGCCTGAGTGATACGGTTATGCGGCCTGCCGGGGGTGAATGTTCAACCGCGTTGGACACCAGGTTCTGTAGCGCAATGCCCAACGCGCCAGCATCGATCGCCAGGTGATGGTCGCCTTCACCGATCTCCAGCGAGGGCTCCAGGCCGCGATCAAGTATCCACGGGGTCAGCTCAGCCAGGGTCTCGGTAACCACCTCAGCCAGGTCGACGCAGGTACTGGCACGCTGCCCCAGTTTCGGCTCGACGCGGGCGAGTGTCAGCAACTGGTTGACCACCCGGGTCAGCCGGTCGACCCCGCCCATCAGGAACCCCAGCGCTTTTTGCCGCTCCATGTCGTTGCTGGCGGCCAGCGCGTTCTGTGCATGCAGGCGCAGGACGGCCAGCGGCGTGCGCATTTCGTGAGCGGCATCGGCAATGAACCGATGCTCACGCCGCAAAAGGTCCTCGATCTGCGCCAACAGGCGATTGATGGCGGCCTGCATCGGCTCAAGCTCCGAGGGAAGCGGCACCAGTTGCAATGGCTCAAGGGAGTCGGCGTGGCGCGCGCGGATGACATTGGCCATGTTCTGCAACGGCCGCAGCCCCCAGCCGATCGCCGCCCAGACCAACAGCGCCAATGCCAGGCTGCCCAGGAGGAACGGGAACAGAGTATGGCGGACAATACGGTCGATCAGGTCGTAGCGTACGTCATCACGCTCGCCGACCCAGATCACCCAGCGTTTTTCCGGCACCGGCAAGACGAAACCGCGCCATTGTTCGCCGCCGCTGGTGAAGTCGTAGAAGCCTGGTACCGTCGGTGGCGAATCGAACGCTGGCGCGCTGGGTGTATGCACCAGAAGGGCTCCGCCGACCTGCCAGACCTGAAAAGCCAGCTTGCTTTCGTAAGGGTGCCCCACCTGATGTCGCCCTGCCCTGCCCAACGCTTCGTTGAAGGCCCGGTAGAGCGCCTCACGCGAGCCGTCCTGCACTGGCAGGCTCATGACACCCTGCAGCAGGCGGGCGTTCTGGGCGAGATGGGCGTCATACACCTCGTTAATTTCGCGGCGGCTATCGTGGTAGTTGTAGAGCGCCAGCAGACCGGTGCCGAGCAGCAGCAACAACATCACCCGCCACAGTGTGCGCTGGCGCAGCGAGCTCATGCCTTGGCCTCGACCAGGTAGCCGATGCCGCGTACCGTTCGGATCAACCCGTTGAACAGCTTCTTGCGCAGGTGGTAGATGTTCACCTCCAGCGTATTGCTCTCGGGCTCTTCGTCCCAGCCATACAGCAGCTGGGTCAGGCGCTCGCGGGTGAATACCTTGCCGGGTTGCGCCAACAGTTCATGTAACAGCACATACTCCTTCGGGGTCAGCACCACTTCGACACCGTTATAGTGCACTTGCTGGGTGGCAGGGTCGAGGCTGACCCCGGCATGTTCGACCACTACCTTCGCCCGCCCCGCACTGCGCCGCAGCAAGGCGCGCAAGCGTGCCTTCAGTTCGTTGAGGTCGAAAGGTTTCACCAGGTAATCATCGGCACCGGCATCAAGCCCGGTAATGCGGTCGTCCAGCGCATCCCGCGCGGTGAGGATCAGCACCGGCAGGCTGTCGCCGCCGGCGCGCACCCGCCGCAGCAGTTCCAGGCCATCCATGCGCGGCAGGCCAAGGTCCAGGATCACCAGGTCGAAGGTTTCATGCTGCAGCGCATGCAAGCCACTGACGCCGTCGCGCAACCAGTCGAGCGTATAGCCTTCCTGGCGCAAGCCGTCGCAGATGCCCTCTCCCAGTGCAATGTCGTCCTCAACCAGCAGCAGCCGCATGTTCAGTCCTGTTTGTCCTTGATCGCTTTCATTAAAACATCGATATCGGCACGCCGGCCCTGGTCAGCCAACTCACGCCCTGGCCGGGCCGGGGCCTGCAAGGCTTTCTGCAGAGCAGCAGTAGCCTCAGGGTAGCGCTTTTGCCGATACAGATGATCGGCCCAGAAATAGTTGCTGTCGATACCATTGGGGTTGATTTGCAGCGCCTTGCGCAGCAGGGCGTCAGCCTTGTCGGTGTCGCCGAAACCGATTGGCCAGCCGGGCACCTGGTCGTACAAAGTGCCCAGGCTGGTATAAGCCGAACCCTGCAGAGCATTGGGGTCCAGTTTCATGGCCTGCTCAAGACTGGCCTTCGCCGCCTTGACCTTGCCCAGTGCGCCGAGGCCACCGGTGGCGCCCGCCCAGCTGCTGTCGATGATGCCTTGCCAGATCAACGGCTCAGGTGATCCGGGGTACTGATGAACGAATGCCGCCGCGTCAGCGGAGAGCTTTTCAAAGGCGTCGGCACGTTTGTCCTTGGGTACCTGGTACTGGATCTGCGCCCAGTGCTGCTGCAGATCGCTCAGGTGCTGTGTGCCTGCCTGGTCCAATGCCCAGGTCAAGGGTGCGAATGCCAACAAGCTGGCGACGAACAGACGCTTCATTTGATCGACTCCTTGGAGTGGTTAGCGATATAGCGCCGAATGACGGGGAGTTGCTTGCGCAGTGCGCGGTCGACCACGCCCGGCAACATGCTGTTGATGCGCACGAAAAGCTTTTCCGGCCACCCCAGGTAAAGTTCGCTGCGCTCGGACTGCACCGCCTCGAGCACGGCGCGAGCAACATCCGCCGGGTCGTCCATGCCGACTTTAAGCGCTTGATTGAGCGCAGTCGCAGCACTGCTGTTCATGCCGGTACGGGTCGCCCGGGGGGCGGCATACAAGACGTTGACCGTGGTGTCGGCCAGTTCGCGTCGCAGTGCCTCGGAGAAACCGCGCAGGGCGAACTTGCTGGCGCAGTAGGTGGCGTAGCCGGGATAGCCGATCGAGCCATAGGTGGACCCGACATTGACCACCAGTGCCTTGGGCTGAGCACGCAGCAGCGGCAGGCAGGCGCGCGTCAGCTGCAGCGGTGCCTTGAGGTTGATGTCCAGCAGCTCGTCGAGCGCGTGCTCGTCCAATTGGTCGAGCAGGGCGAAGCGATTCACGCCGGCCGCATTGATCAGCACGTTGACAGTGCCCATCTCGCGGGCTCGGCTCACGACCTGTTCGCGCCCCGCCTGGCTGCGCAAGTCGGCCTCCTGCCAACGCAGGCGATCCGGGTAGCGATTCATCAAGCCTGCCAGCTTGCCCATGTGCCGACTGACAGCCAGTACCTGGGCGCCGGCAGCGCACAACTGTTCGGCCAGCTCCAGGCCGATGCCGCCGCTGGCACCGGTGAGGATCACCACGGACTCAGGCAAGCGCATGATGCACCTCTAGCTGCCCCGCGCGCGGCAAGCCTTGGAACATTTCGGTGTACAAGTGGTAGACGACCTTCGCCGCATGGATGACGGCCTGTTGGTCTGCGGCATCATCTAGGCGGTCCATCAGTTGCTTGTAGGTCACCATGTGGTCCTGGTCCAGCGCCCCATGGGAGCTCAGGTAGCTGAACGCCTTGTCAGGCAGGTTCAGTGTGGTTTTGATCGTGCCCGCCGCTTGGGTGGCCAGGGCGATGCTGGTGCCTTCGAGCACGTTGACCATGCCGAAGAGCCCGACCGGGTTGCCGCGGGCGATCAGGTCGTAGAGGTAGGCGACCATCAGCTCGATCGACCGCGCCGGCCGACCATCACGCACCGCCTCCCAGTTACCACCACAGGCGTTGATATCGTTGAGGATCCACTGCTCGTGGCCGTATTCCTCGTCGATGTACTCGCATACCGCGCCGCGCAGCCACTCCAGGCGCGACGGCAAGCGCGCGCCACAGGCCATCATCAGCGGAACCGTATGGCGGACATGGTGGTAGGCCTGGGTCAGGAAGGCAATGTAACTGTCCAGGCTGACCTGGCCGGCCAGGGCGTCACGGATCACCGGCACGGCGAACAACGCCTGACGCTCTTGGGTTGTTTGTAGTTGCAGGGTGTCGAAAAAGGACATGGGGAGCCTCACAACGAGATGTCGGATAACAGGGTTTGGTAGTGCTGCAGGATCGCCTCGCGTCGCGGGCGGCCGTTGGCAGTCAGGGTTTCGTCACGGGTGCTGAAGGGGGCCGGCAAGCGCCGCCAGGTATGTACCCGGGCGTAGTCGGGCAGCTGCGCGTTGCACTGCTGCACGGCCAGTTCGATGGCATCGTCGCTGGCGGCAGGGTCAAGAGGCCAAAGCAGAGCCAGGTTTTGCGGCAAGGCTTCGCCATGCACGAATGCCTGGGCGATGACGCCGCTCTGGGTGAGTTCGGCTTCTACCCACTCCGGGTTGACGTTGCGCCCGAAGCTGGTGATGAACTGGTGTTTCTTGCGTCCATCGAGGAACAGATAGCCTTCTTCGTCGAGGTGGCCCAGGTCGCCCGTTGCCCACCAGGACTGGGTCATCGGGGCGTCCTCCAGGTAGCCAAGCAGTGTCGAGCCGGCCACCAGCACCTCGCCGTCGTCGGCAATACGCACTTGCACATGGGGCAATGGCTGGCCGACGCTGCCGTGGCGTACGGCACCAGGGCGATTCAATGCGACCACGGAGGCACACTCCGACAAGCCGTAGCCTTCGAACACCGGCAACCCGACCGCCTCGGCCCGGGCTAGCAGGCTTGGCGATACCCGGGCACCGCCCACCGCCACGAAACGCAGTGGGCCAACGCGCATCAACCCGCGCTCAATGGCCGTGACCAGCCCCATCAGCAACTGCGGCACGAGGATCAGGCTCTGCGCACCACTGAGGGCAATGGCGCCCAGCAGTCGCTTGAAATCCACCTGACTTGCCCCGCCCATGCCCAACTGATGCTGCGGATAGAGCTGTACGCAGGCACCCGCCATCAGTGCGGCATATACGCCGAGGTTCTCCAGCAATACGCCCAAAGGCAGCACGGCCAGGTACTGCTGCGGTTCAGTGGGCCGGCTTGCCGCCTCCAATTCCCGTGCTACCCGCAGCATGGCGTCAGCGCTCAGGCAGACACCTTTAGGGTGCCCGGTGCTGCCAGAGGTGTAGGTAATCTTGGCGGTACCATCAGGCAATCGGGCGCTGGCCAACCGCTCGCGCACCCAGAACTCACCTTCCTGAACAAACCCCTCACTGACCAGTCGCGGCTCCCACTGCGTCGTGCAAAGCACGGTTGAAGCACCACTCTGGGCAATGCAGTGATCAAACTGCGTCGCGCTGAAGAACGACGGCACGATCACGCAGGGGCGCGCCGCGAACAAGGCGGCCAGGTCCCAGAACAGCAGATCAGGGCCGTTATCCAGGGCCAGCACCAATGCCCCAGCAGGTTGCCGGTGCAGCACATGGGCTCGCAGTCCCACTTCACCGAGTAACTGCCGGTATGTGTAGCTGTGAGCATCACCTTTCACCGCCACGGCACCGGCATGATCTCGGGCGAACGACATCAGCAGCTCTTGAAACCGCTCCAGTTCACGCGGCATGGCCAGTCTCCTCGGCGAGCACTGGAAAACCCAGCCTTTGGAACACGCCGGCTCGGGTCAGGGCGTCGAAGCCATAGCCGATGTTTCCGGCAAACACCTGCGGATGTTGGTCATAGTAGGTCCCCCACTGATCCATCTGCCCCTGTAGGCGATCGGGATCGGCGGCGGCCAACACGCAGGGCGTAAGCCCAAGCCGTTGAAAACTGTTTATCAGTGTCGCCGCCCCAGTGAACGTGACCCACTCAAGGCCGCGGTTGGCCAACAACCACGTGACAGCGATGATCATGATGCGAGCACTGCCAGCGCTGAGGGAGGCCAAGTTTCCTACTTCGACTATGCAGGTGCGATCCAATGAAATACCCGCAACTTGAGAAACGGCGGTTTCCAAAGGCACGTCCAGGTACCGTTCGAGAAATACTGGACCCTGGCTGGCCGGGCGCATGCCGGCCGCGGCGATCAGGCGGCCGTGGCTGTCATGCAATGCCAAGAGTTCTGGTAGGTAATGCTGCACATTCGCTTGATGCACGGCGGCGAAACACGTGTGGATGAATTGCTCAAGATCCGCACGTGAATCATCTCCCTCCAGACAAAGCGAAAGCTGCGCGCGGTGGTCGGCATGGCTACCGATGGGTAGCGGGAGCAGACTGCTCCATTGAGATTCGGTCATGAAACTCCCCCCGATTGGGTTCGACGGAGGGATTATCGGGGTCGAATCTGAATAGAATCTGAAGTGACGTTTTCGACTTTAGGTGAATTCGGCCTGACGGCTAAATTGCTGCAAACACCCACCTTTGTAGGCGTTCGAATTCGAAAAACTGTCACCCGGCAACAGGCTCTGGGCTGATCAAGCACCGGCAGCGCGATGTTGATCCTCCCGGCGTGGGGGCTCGTGTCCCTCAGAAAGGCCCTGTGCCGTTTTGGATGATTCGAAATACTGCTCGATTTGCTCGAAGCATCCTTGGATGACCTGGACCAAATGCGGATCAAAATGCTGCCCTGACTGCTCCAGGATGAAGGCTTGGGCGCGTTGCGCGCTCCAACTGGGTTTGTAGGGACGGGGCATGCGCAATGCGTCATACACATCGCAAAGCGCCACGATGCGCGCTTCAAGAGGGATTTGCTCGCCAGACAGCCCACGCGGGTAGCCGGTGCCATCCCATTTTTCGTGATGGCAGTATGCGATTTGCGCCGCCATCTCGGTCAGTTCATCCGTCGTGCCATCATGCAGGATGCTATAGCCAATTTCTGGATGGCACATGATCACTTGACGCTCTTGCGCCGTAAGCACGCCCTCCTTGAGCAAGATGTGGTCGGCAATCCCGATTTTGCCCACGTCATGCATCGGCGCCGCCATTCTCAAACGCTCGCACCAGTTGGCCGGCTGCCCCATCGCTCGAGCGATCAATGCCGATGCGTCGCCGATACGCTGAATGTGCTCGCCCGTCTCGTTATCCCGATAGCTCGCGGCTCTGCCCAGGGCACGGATCGCCGCACGATAGCTTTCTTGCAACTGCATCGTGCGTTGCAGTACCTGTAGCTCAAGATCCAGGTTGGTCTCCAGCAGGCGGCGCGTCGCTTGTGCAAGGCGCAGGCAGTTGCGCACCCTGAGCACGAGCTCCGGCAGATCCAGAGGCTTGGGCAGATAGTCGTTGGCACCTAGCTCCAGTCCTCGGCGTCGGCTGGCCGCGTCGGTTAAAGCAGTGAGTATGATGACCGGCTGACGCGACCGGTCCCGTCCACTGAGCTGTTCTAGTATCTGAAAGCCATTTGGCTCTGGCATGTCGAGATCCAGCAGCAGCAAATCCCAAGGCTTATCTGTCAACCATCGCAAGCCTTCAGCTGAGTCTGAAAAACACACCACATCAGAAAGTCCAAAGGCTTTCAGGCTTGAGCAGAGCAAGCGTATGTTGGCAGCGACGTCATCGATCACGACAATGCGTACATCATCTGGGATATCAGTGAACATTCGTAGGCTCCTGTTCCAACAGCGCGCTGAGCAATTGGGCAAGTTCTTCACGGCTGACGGGCTTAGCTAGCACGCCCTGGAATTCGATCCCCAGCAGCGCCAGTTTGCGCGGCTCACTGCCAATCAGAATCAGTGACATCAACTCTGCCCCGGCGGTACGACGGACTCGATCCAGCAGGCTTAATCGCTGCGGTTCATCCTCGTCACAATCAAGCAGCAGCACCTGCGGCGCCCCATGCTCGCAGGCATGGGTTAGACAGGCCTGCAAAGTGCCGTGCTCGAAGTGAACTTGCGGGGCCAACAGCATGGGCACTTGCGTGACGAGATCGTTATCATGCCCGGCATAGAACACACTCGGCTCGGTCGTGCCTTCGGGGCACTCCCACTGCGCGACATCAAGCAACTCGATCCAGAAGCGGCTACCCTCTCCGGGCACACTGTGCAGTCCCATAGACCCGCCCATCAGGCCGGCCAACTCGCGGCACAGTGCCAAACCAATACCGGTGCCTTGAATCGATGTGTTCTCCTTGCCCAGGCGCTGGAAGGGCTCGAAAAGGGCTGCTTGCAATTGAGGCTCGATGCCCATGCCCCCATCTTCGACGTACAGACGCACGACACCCGCCAGCGCTTCGGCGCCGACCAACAGCCTGCCTTGGGGTCTGTTGTATTTGATGGCGTTGGACAGCAGATTCAGCATGACCTGTCGCAAACGTCTGGGCTCCGAGCGCACCCATAATTGCTGTGGTACCGGGCAAAGGTGCAGCTTCAGTCCGGCTGCCTGAGCTTGAGCGGCCATCATCTCCGAACACTCCTCCAGCACGCTGGAGACCTGAACCGGCACCAGGCTGAGGTTTTGGGTTTCTGCCTGCAGGCTGGACCAGTCGAGCAGGTCATCCACCAAATTGGTTAGGTGGCTGCTGGCACCCAAGATCTCCTCAACCTGATCTTTGGCCACCGCATCATGCACCTGCATATGCAGGAGTTGCCCAAAACCATGGATGGCGTTGAGCGGGGTTCGCAATTCGTGGCTGATACTGGAAATGAAGCGAGACTTAGCTTGATTCGCGGCCTGCGCCTGATGGGTGCGCGCTTTGAGGTCAGCCTCGGCCAACTTGAGCATGTCAATGTCGACCAGGGTGCCCAGTGCAACTCGGCTGGTCTCGGCTGAGACGTCCAACATACGGCCTTGGCACAACACCCATAGGAAGTGACCATCAGCTTGGCACACCCTCAGCTCTAACTCGATGCGCTGTGTGTTTCCTGAACGTAGGCTGTCGAGCACCTTCTGGAATTGCCTTGCGCTAGGCAGGTCAAGCCTTTCCAGGAACGCTTCCCGGGAAATCTGGTTACCCGGCCAGCCCAAGCGTTCGCACAATCCACCGCGCAGGCTCAGGCAGTCATCATCCGTGTGGTACTCCCACATGCCCGAGGTTGGGTAGTCCATGATCTGCATCAACCGACGCTGCGCGATACGCCGATGCAAATCGCTGGTCGCCAATTGCGCTCCCATGGTCAACACATCACCCGCTATCTCGTCCAGCTCTTGAATCTGTGATTCGGCGCGTTGTGGCTGCCAATGGCCTCGACCGATTTCACTGAGCATGCCGCTGATATCAGCGATGGTTTTGCGCAAGCGTTCACTGAGCTTTTGCGAGCGTATCCAGAGCACGCTGAAATAGCCCAGGTAGAAAACCACCAGACCGGCGATCATGAGATAGCCAATGTCGCGGTAGTGCTCCGCCAAGGCATTGGTCGCGCTCATGACCATTTCCTTGTCGACCACCGCCAGCAGGTGCCACCCCGTGCTGCCAATGGCACTCCAGGCAATCAGGTGATCACGCCCCTTCAGGGCCAGTTGCGTATTGCCCGAGCTGGACGCGTTCAACTGCTCAGCCAGTTGGCGTGTGTCGTCGCGCCCCCCTAGGTTGAAGTTCTGTGGCTTAAAACGTTCACTGCTGATTTTGTTCTGGCTAGGGGCATGGAGCAGTTCCCGCAGATCGAAGTCGTGCTCGGCTTTTTCGGGCATGGCCATGATCGTCCCGTCGCGCCCGACAAGCAGCAGGTATCCATCCCAAGGGACTTTCAATTTCTCAAGCTGTGGCAATACCCCGCCGATGGTGACATCAATACCGACGACGCCTTCGAGAAAGTCTCCGGTGTAGACCGGAGCCACCGCCGACATCATCCACCCATGCCCTGCCGGATCTAGGTAGACGTCGGTCCAGCGTGTGCGGCGTTCCGGATTATGGGCCGCATCCGCCAAGTAGTAAAAGTTGAATTCTGGAATGCGCATGTCGGGCGGATACTGCTCGTCAGTACGGAACCAGGGGTAGATTCGGTTATAGCTGTCCCAACTATTGAAATACAGGCTGGCAATGATCGGGTCATGGTTCTTGATTTCCATGAACAGCGGATCAAGGGAAGCCAGCCGGTTTACCTTGTCCAGGTCCTGATGATCCAACGGCGTCGCAGAAGAGTAGAAAGAGGCTGCACCGCCTCGGTCCACCGGGCTAAACCTGGCGCCTTGCGCAGACACCGACAGGTTTTCCACGGCACCTAGGGCTGGCCCCTGCAAGGCACGTTCGGTCAACCTCGCCAGCAAGCTCGCGGTATCGCCAATGTGGTCGAGCTGGTTCTGGATGATCAGTGCATTCTGTTCGGCGCTAGCCGCCAGGCTGTCGATTGCACTGCGGTCGAGGTAGCCCAGTTGCGCATCGCGGATGGCCTGATTGCTCAGCAGGTAGCAGCCGACCAGAACCGTCTCGACCAGAATCAGGGGAATGAGCGCGCTGCGCATGAACGCCCGCCACATCCACTGTCGCAACAGGATCCGGCTCACCGCTTTGCTCATTTCGCCTCCGTGCATGCCTGAGGTCTCGACCAGTAGCGGCATTAAGCCACTATTGGTTTTATAGCCCACCGGCTCAAAACACAAACTCCCTTCGTCGGTTCAGTTTAGAAAACTATTGGGCGTTGCCAAATAACCGTTTAGATGAATCGCGATCGTCCAAATAGCAATCTACTGCAAATTTAAATGGCTCTCACCGGCATACGAGTAGCAACTGAAATTCACTCTCCCTTACCAGCCCTTAGCCCGCTAAACACTGATCCAAATCAATGGGCCAAGCGAAAGAGATACATGTAACAAGATTTTTCTGCTCGGTCGATTGACATCAAAGAGCCACCAATTAGCCTGCAACTCATCACTGACCTGAGTACAGGTGCCCACGCCCAGACCAGCCCCCGGACCGCCTCGCGAAGACAGCAGGACGCTGCGATTGAGCTAATGGACAGCCATTAACAAAAAATTGCCTACAGCGTTCACAGAGGTTTGCATCATGCGGACTAATCTTCCAGTCACTCAAAAAGAACTCGAATTTTCGGCAGGCCAGCGCCTGATCTCCGCCACTGATTTGCACGGTAAGCTTACCTACTGCAACGATGAGTTCGTGGCGGTGAGCGGCTACACCCGCGAACAGTTGCTCGGTAGTCCGCACAACATCGTTCGTCATCCGGACATGCCCAGCGCGGTATTCGCGCACATGTGGTCCTACCTCAAGGAAGGCAAAAGCTGGATGGGCGTGGTGAAAAATCGCTGCAGCAATGGCGACCACTACTGGGTTAACGCCTATGTCACGCCCATCTTTTCTCAAGGGGTTCTGACCGGCTATGAATCAGTGCGGGTCAAACCAGATAGGGATCAGATCCAACGTGCAATCCAGTTGTATGCCCGACTCAAGGACAACAAGCAGAGCCAACCCTTGCGCGAACGTCTGGGCTTCTGGGTTCGCATGATCTTGCCTCCGACGTTGGTCGCTGCTGCAAGTGCCGGGGTCTTCGAGTGGGCAGGTACGCTACCAGGTGCACTCACGGCTGCCGTAGGGATGTTCTCGCTGCAAGGGCTGGCGGAAGTGTTGGTCCGCAAGACCCTGAATACGATCCGCAGCGTCTCGGCAGGCAGTTTCGACAGTGAGTTGATCGCCCGCACCTATACCGATGAGCGCGGCATGGCCGGGCAACTGCAAATGATCCTGATCAGCGAACAAGCCAAGATTCGCACCGCACTAAGTAGGTTGGGCGACTTCGCCAACCAAACTGCAGCCCTTGCCACACAAAGCCAGTCACTTTCGCGTCAGTCGGAGCAAGCTCTGACCAAACAACGTGACGAAGCCGATATGGCAGCCACCGCTATGAACCAGATGGCGATGTCGATTGCCGAAGTGGCGGTGCACATCAATCACACCGCCAAGGCGGCCGATGAAGTGAACCTGCTGACCCAGACCGGTTCGCAGGAAGCGCAGAAGACCCGTCACGTGATCGAGAAACTGGCCGAAACGGTCGAAGCGGTAAGCCATTCCGTGGAGGGTCTGGCCAACGAAACACAGACCATACAGCAAGCGGCAAACATGATCCGCTCAATTGCCGAACAGACCAACTTGCTCGCGCTCAACGCTGCCATCGAGGCTGCACGGGCAGGTGAACAAGGCAGAGGCTTCGCGGTCGTGGCAGACGAGGTGCGCGCCTTGGCCTCCAAAACTCAGGAGTCTACCCAGACCATCCAGCGCATCATCCAAACCCTGCAAGATGTAGCAAACCAAGCGGTGGCGGTTGCACGCCAAGGAAGTGGCGAAGCGGTCAGCGGTGTGGCTCAGGTAATCAGCACCCAACAAGCGTTGGACGGCATCAACACGGCCGTCAGCCGTATCCATGAAATGAGTCAACAAATGGCCACGGCCTCCGAAGAGCAGGCACACGTCGCAGAGGAAATTTCTCGGCAGATCACCAGCATCGCGCACGTATCAGACCAGAACGCCGACATCGCTGAAAACTCTTGCGCTCTGGGCGGAGATCTTGAAAACACGGCTCATGCACTCAACGCATTGGTCACGCGGTTCAACGGCTGAATACGCGCTCAGGTAGATCGATGAGGTGAGAAAATGGCTGGTCTATTGGAAACCGTCGACAGCCGGACGCAGTTGGCTGGCAAAAATCGCCTGGAACTGTTGCTGTTCCGTTTCGACGAAAAACAGCTGTATGGCATTAACGTGTTCAAGGTACGGGAGATTCTCAAGTGCCCCCCTATGTCGCGACTACCAGGATCCCATTCAGTGGTCTGCGGCGTAGCAAACGTACGTGGCAAATCTATCTCGATCCTCGACCTAGCGCATGCCACCGGGCTGCCAAGGCTCCGAGATCGCGAAACGGCCTTTGTGATCATCACCGAATACAACGGCCGCACCCAAGGCTTTTTGGTTAGCGAAGTCGAGCACATCGTCAACTTGAACTGGGAAGGGATTCATCCTCCACCTCGGGGAAGTGGACGACACCATTATCTGACGGCGGTCACGAATGTAGACGGCGAGCTGGTTGAGATCATCGATGTCGAAAAGGTTCTCAACGAGGTGTCGCCGATCTGCGAGCAACTCAGCGAAGGTACCCTCGATGCGGAAATCCGTCGACAAGCCAGCCATTTCAAGGTGCTGATCGTGGATGACTCTTCGGTGGCTCGCCTGCAGGTCAGTCGTTGCCTGCAAGCCGTGGGGGTTCAAGTGCTGGCATGCAACGACGGCAGCCAAGCCCTGTCTTTGTTGGAAACGATGCTGGAGGACGGAAAACAGCCAAGCCATGAGCTGTTGATGATGATCTCAGATATCGAGATGCCGGAAATGGACGGCTATACGCTGACGTCCGAGATTCGATCAAATCCCCTTATGTCCAGCCTGCATATTGCACTGCACACATCGCTGTCCGGGGCGTTCAACGAAGCCATGGTAAAGAAGGTTGGCGCGGACGAGTTCCTAGCCAAGTTTCGCCCTGACGAGTTAGCAGGTTTGGTGATGGCCCGAATCAGGACATTTGCTCTACATACCTAATCAAAAAAAGCAAAATCAGGTGCATTATCCACAAGAGCAAACAACATCTTTACCCAGTAAAAACCAAGAAAGCGCCGAAGAACGGTTTCGACGCCTGGCCGCTGCCTCTTTGGCTGGCGCTGCTGTGGCAGGTTCTGTCCACCGGCATGCGCCACAGCCAGTCATGGGCCGGCAGGCACCTCGGTGCGCTGCTGGGTGCACTGGGTGGCCCGTTGGCCTAAGTAGGTGGCGCAAGGTTTGCAGATGTCGCCCTGCCGCTTGGCACGCTGCAAACCGGCCAGCTACTGATGCCGATATGGACCTTGGCCATGCCACTGCTCGCGCGCCTCGCGGCGCGGCGCTGACCTGCGGCATCGCTCTGAACAGTAGCGCACTTGGTCCCAACAGCGGGCCCAGCGCTTGCGCCAGTTGAACGGCCGATCACATGCCACGCAGACCTTGCTGGGCAAAAGACTCTTTTTCATAACGGCTGCTGCGCATCAAGCTGCGCCAACAGTGCTTGGCCACGCTGCCACACGGCATCGCGCCGACTAGCAGTCATGCCATCAAGGCTGCGATAAACCAGAGCCAAGCGCGGGTTCGGCGACAGCAGGGGGCGATGGCGGATGAGGAAATGCCAGTACAGGGCATTGAACGGGCAGCCGTCGTCCTCGATCACATGATTCACCTTGTAACTGCACGCCTGGCAATGATCGGACATGCGCTGGATGTAACGACCACTGGCGCAGTATGGCTTGGACCCCAGGTAGCCGGCGTCGGCGTGCATCACCATGCCAAGCGTGTTGGGCAGCTCGACCCAGTCGAAGGCATCCATGTACACCGCCAGGTACCACTCGCAAATCGCGGTAGGCACGATACCCGCCAGCAAGGCAAAGTTGCCGGTCACCATCAACCGCTGGATATGGTGCGCGTAGCCCAACCGCAGGGTCTGCCCGATGGCTTGCTCCATGCAGCGCATGCGGGTGCGCCCGGTCCAATAGAATTCAGGTAGCGCTCGGTCGTTGCCCAGGTGATTGAGCCCGGCATATTCAGGCATGCGCAGCCAATAGATACCGCGCACATACTCGCGCCAGCCGATCAACTGGCGAATGAAGCCTTCCGCTGCATTGAGCGGCACCCGCCCCTCGCGCCAGGCCTTGTCGACCTCTTCACACACACATCGCACATCCAGAAGCCCGATGTTGAGCGCCGCACTGATGCGCGCATGGAACAGGTACGGCTCGCCCTCGGCCATCGCGTCCTGGTAGTCGCCGAAAGCCGCCAGGCCAAAATCCAGAAAGTGCTGCCACAGCTGCTTTGCCTCGGCGTGGGTCACGGGGTAGTCAAAGCCGTCGATGTCCCCGTAGTGGTCGCTGAAGCGCCGTCGTACCAAGGCCACCACCGCTGCTGTGATCCCGTCCTGCGCGAAATGCGCAGCGAACGGCCCACGCAACTGGCGAGGCAGGGGCTTGCGGTTGTCACCATCAAAATTCCAGGCCCCACCTGCCGGGCTGCCGTCGGGCTGCATAAGCAGGCCGGTTCGCTTGCGCATGCCCCGGTAGAAGTGCTCCATACGCAGCTGACGACGCTCGTGGGCCCAGCGCGCAAAGGCTTCGCGAGAGCACAGAAAACGCGTGTCGCGATGCCACACGAGGGGCAAACCGGCATCACGCAGAGCCTGCTCCAGGCGCCATTCCCCGCACTCGGTCAGGTGAATTTGCGTGGCGCCCAGGGCTTCTTGCCAGCGATGCAACTCGCCAACGATGCTGCCGCTGTTGCCGTCAGCATCAAGCTCGACATAATGCACCTGCCAACCCCGCTCACGCAGGGTCTGGGCAAAGTGCCGCATGGCGCTGAAGATGAGCACGATCTTGAGCGGATGATGCGGCACATAGCGAGCCTCACCCTCCACTTCCGCCATCAGAACAGCATCGCGGGCGGGGTCAAGGGCAGCCAGGCTCGCCAGGTCGAACGACAGCTGGTCACCCAGCACAAGGCCCAGGCGCATCGTTCAGGCTACCACTGGCTGGTGAGCGTGACCGGTACGCGAAGCGGCGCAATGGGGCCGTCACGTTGCCCGCACATCTCATCATGCACCACCTGCTGTACCAGCATGCAAGGCACGGGTGGCAGGTCGGCCAACAGCTGCCGCAGCTCGGTAGTGGAACGCACGCGAACAGGCTGCCCATGCGCGTCGCTCAATGTCACGGGACCGGCGTCGGTCAAGGCGCGCAGAAGGTAGAAGCCACCCTCCAGCGACAGCAGTTCAAGCTCCTTTGCTGCGCCGGTCGAGACCAGCTGGGTAAGCGCTATCAGGTTCATTGTGTGCCCTCTGGCTGGCGGCGGAAAAACAGGGTGATCTGGCCGATTTCGATGCCCAGCTTGCTCATGCTTGAACGGTTGATCAGAGTGTCGTCATCCATCAGATACATCCAGTCGTCCAGGTCTACCTGCCAGTGCCGCCCGTCAACTGGCAGGTCCAGTTGGTAACGCCATCGCAACGCGTTACCGGCTACTTCACCGCGCGCCTCGCCGATCACATCTCCTGCTGTTCCGCGCCAGCGACCAGGGCCGTCTGGCACCAGGGTCCAGGTACGCTGCTGGCGAGTGCCATCGCTATAGAGAAAATGTTCGTCGAGGATCAGTCGCTCACCATCGCGGCGGCTGTCGATACGCACGTGGAACCGCTTGACCACTTCTCCGGAACGCTTCTGGAACATCCCCCAGGCCTGCACCGGTCGCGAGAAGTATGCAGCCAGGTCGAGTTTCGGTTGCTCCTGGGCATAGTGCTCGACAACGACATTGCTGCAGCTGCCCAGAAGCATGCAGGAAACCAGCAACAGTACTTTGTACATGTTCATGTTCCTCAGTCGTTGCTAGCCAGCCCAAGCAGGCGCAGTTGCGGGCCCCTGGAGCGTGGGTCTAGCCAGATGGAGAAGAAACTCACCACTCCCGAGCCGTTGCGCACCAGGCAGCTCGGCCCTCCAGCTCGCGCCCGCCGAGAAGATAACCAGTAACAGACAAAGGCAAGTCCAACGAGTACGGTGCGCCATGATGACCTCGATCGCACGCAAATACTGTACAACAATAGCATCTTGTACAATTTTTCGCTGCAACCGTATAGATTTTGATGGGCAGCGCCAGACCTCGATCAGGTCACTAGCAATATCGCCAAGTCCGCAATATCGACAGGCACGAATGCCAAGGTCAGCAACGCATAGGCCTTACGCAAACCTGCTGCAAACACACAAAGCGTGATTATGAGCACGTCAAAGGCGCCCCAAGGTGCCCAGGCGAAACGCCGAACGGCGAGGTAGTCGCACACGCAACGGTTCGGCCGCTGTTTGTTCAAACTGCTGTATAGCTGGGATTGACAACGCCGGCTGGCCAGGCCGCTGCTACGCGAAAGCCTGCTCGTTGCCATGAGCATTGGTGGCCTGGTCTTGCGCTCAGTGGTGTCGTACTGGCCTGGCGACGTCTGCACAGGGGGTTCAGGCACCGTTACGCTGATTGCGTGCTTGGCGAACAGCGTTGTAGTGTTCACACCACAGCGCTTTTTGCTGCCCTGAAGGATTGATCATGCTCTACATCGTCATGCTCGGCGGTCGTCACCCTCGAGCCCACATCGAAGTCCACGATGTGGTCTTCGCCCAGGCCGATACCCTGGAACAGCTCTATCCGCAATTGCGCGAAGCCTGGTTCGGCAGCGCGGAAGGCCTGCACATCGACTCCTGGCTGGAAGTTGCCGGTGTCGATGGTTATCGCGTCGAACTGAGCCAGGTGGCTCCGGGCCCCGACACCATGCGCCTGTTCTTCCTGAACCTGGGCGGCTATGAACGGCAGGTATTCGGTGAAGCGCATCGCTACCTGCTGGTGGCGGCCACCGACAAGGCCGAGGCCAAGCGCCTGGGCAAGCAACGCATGGCATCTGATTGGCTCAAGCCGCATACCGACGCTGTGCTCGACGTCGACGATTGCCTGCCGGTCGATCTAGTGGCGGGACGCTATGTGCATCTGGTCAAGGGCGAGCATGGAGGTATCCGCCAGTTCAGTGACTACATCCTGCTCTGAAGGCCCTGAGTCGAGGCAATAACCAAACCGGGGCTGGTGACCAGCCCCGGTTTTTTTCAGCCGGGTGAAAACCCTGCCAAGAGTAAAACACCCGGCCAATTTCAACTTAGCACGGCCCTCACCCCCCGCCAGCATGCGACAAGCTGCCACACCCATGATGGAGATGCCACATCAGCAGCTGGCGCGCCAAGTCTGCGTCAAGTCGTCGCACCTGACAGTTGCCGACACTTCCATAGACTCCGGCTTCGAATAAAAAAACCTGAGAGGTCGGTCATGAAAAAAACATTGGTAATGCTTGCCTGCCTGGTAATCGCCAGCGTGGCCCAGGCGGCCCAAGAGCCGGAAGCGGTGTTCAACCGCGCCTGCCAGATGTGCCACAACGGCCAACTGCTCATGGCCCCGAAAAAGGGCGACCAGGAAGCCTGGAAACCTCGCCTGGCCAAGGGCAACGACGTGCTGGTCAAGCATGTCACCGAAGGTTTCAACGCCATGCCGCCGCGAGGCCTGTGCATGGACTGCACCGCCGAGGACTACCAGGCAGTGATCGACTTCATGTCCAAGTGACGCGGCCACCCGTGCCGTGCCCGGCACGGGTGGCACCACTACCGGCGCTCCGCCCGGCGCCAGGCCCGTAGCCACAGGCACAGCAGCATGCCTATCAGCAGCGCCACGACCATCGTGTCCAGAACCAAACCGTAGCCCCGGGCCCGCAGCAATGCGCCCAACAGCGGCGGCCCCAGCGCGAAGCCCGCAAAGAACCCCACCGACAGCAGGCTCGCCGAAGCCGCCGGCGCGCCGAATACGCGATCACGCAGGACCATGCTCATGGCTACCGCGTTGGTCGCCACCGCCGTCAACCCCATGCCGGTGCTGCCGACCCAGAGCCAGATCCAAGCTTGCGGCGTGGCCAGGCTCAGGCTGAACACCGCCAGCGCCGCCAATGCGCACAGCGCACCCAGCATCAGGCTTTCGTCGCGCATCCGCGCCGCCAGGGGTGTCAGTAACACCCGCGCGACGATGCCCGTCACGCCGAACACCGCCACCAACGACCCCGCCAGCACCGCCGGCACCTCCTGGGCACGGGCGAACACGCCCAGGTAGGTCACGAACGATGACAGGGCGATGGCCACGCTGCACTGCACAGCCATCAACAGCGCCAGCCCAGCCGAGGGCTGGCGCAGGGTAGTCGAGACACCGCGAGCACTGCCCGGCAAGCCCGGCAGATGACGCAAGACCGTCCAGCCCAGCAGTAACGCCAATGGCGCGAACAGCACCAACGCTACCCGCCAGCCCAGGTACTGGGCCAACAGCGGCAAGAGTAGCCCCGCGAACAGCGCCGACACTTGCACGCCGGCCTGTTTGAAGCCCACGGTCGCGGCCCGCTCGGCCACGGGAAGCTGTTCAGCGATCAGCAGGTTGGTGGCCGGGTTGGCCAAGGCCTGGGCCACGCCACACACGGCCAGCGCCAGCACCAGCCCGAGAAACCCCGGCAATACGCCAGCCAAGGTGTAGGCCACGGCGCAGCAGCCGAACAACAGCCCCAGCGCCCGACGCCCGCCCAACCGCTCGACGATGGCCCCGGCGCCCAACGACAGCATCGCAGCCAGGCCAAAAGCGCTCATGGTCAGGTAACCCAGCCAGTGCTCGGGCACCTGCAGGTCGGCAATCAAGTAGGGGCCCAGCGCTCCAATGGCATAGAACACCAGCATGGGCAGAGCCATGGCCGCGCCCAGCAAGCTGCGCAACAGCCAGGTGGAAGGCTGGCTGCTCAGCTCGTGATCAGTCTGCACGGGCCCTCCTCGTCCGATGAACCTGTCCAATCCACGGGTGACGAAGAAGGCGCGGCAAAATTCACCCCGCCGCCCCCCTGATACGCGCCAATCAACTGTCTGCCCAGGGCACTGACCAGCGCATCGTCGGTGCCATCCATGAAGTGGGTGGCGCGGGCATGCCGGTAAATCCCCGAGAGTGGCGTACCGTCGGTCAAGCCTTCGGCGCCGTGGATCTGGATCGCCGAATCGACGTTCAGGCTCAAGGCCCGCGAAGCAGCCAGCTTGGCAAGGTTGGCCTCCACGTCATTGCTCCGGCCCTGGTCGAACCGGGTCGCGGCATCGTGCAGCAACGACCGCGCGGCATGGATAGCCTGGTACGCCTCGACCATGCGCAGGCGCACCAGTTGCTTGTCCGCCAGCCGCGCCAAGGCGCCACGGGGCGAGACGATGCGCGCTCCCATCAAATCGAAGCAGCGCTGAGCCATGCCCAGCCAGTGTGCCGCGCGCAGCAACCGGCCCAGGGCAAGGCGCTCCTGAATCAGCGCGAAACCCTGGCCCACCTGGCCGAGCAACTGATCCTCTGCTAGCCGGACCGCGCTCAGGCGTATAGGCGCTTGCCCCTGATAGCGCCCCAGCACCTTCATCCGCTCGCCGACCTCCAGGCCAGGCGTGCCGGCTGGCACCACGAACAGGCTCAGGGCTTGCTCCACCGGCCCTTCGGCGGTTCGCGCCACCACGGTGAAGAAAGCCGCCTGCTCGGCGCGGCAGATGAACCACTTCTCACCGTCCAGTTGCCAGTGGTCACCGCACCAACGGGCGCGGGTGGTCAGCGTCGCGGGTATCGAGCCAATGCTGTTCGGCTCGGACATGCCATAGCTGACAAGCGCCTCCCCTGCCAGCACGGGCGCAAGTACCTCGCGCTGCAGACGTGGGTTGGCGTGACGTAACATGTAGCCGTCCAGCACGGCTTCGGCGCCGAACACGGCCGGCCCGTATTCGGACCGGCCTTCCTGCTCGGCCAAGGGCAGGTAGTCGAGCAGCCGGCCTGGCGCCAGGCCGTTGGCCTGCCCCCACAAGCCGGCATCGCGAGCCGCCTGCTGCAGTAGCACCAGACAGCCCTCGGCCTTGGCATCGCCTGCGTCCAGGCAAGGCTCCAGCGGTAACAGCCGCTGGTCCACGAACCGGCGAATGCGCCGGGCCACGGGATGAAGTTGATCATGCTCAGGCATGCGCGCTCCTCAGCAGGCAATGTTCAGGGTGGGTTGCAGGAACGCCAAGTCGGCGGCCAACGCTTTCTTGTCCACCTTGCCGGCGGGGCTCAGGGGCAATTCGCGGTAGAAGCGCAGGTACTCCGGCCATTTGTTCTTTTCCAGGCCCTGGTCGCCCAGGTAATCGGTCAGGTGCTTCAGGGCAAAACGCCGGGCGCCCAGGCGCAGGCTCAGGCAGATGCACACGCGCTGGCCCAGTTCGGCATCGGCCACCGCCACGCAGGCGGCACTGACCACGTCCGGGTGCGCGGTGGCCAGCCGCTCGATCTGTGCCGGGCTGATATTGGCGCCGCCGCGGATGATCACGTCTTTCTTGCGCCCGGCCAGCACCAGGCGGCCCGCGGCATCGATCAGGCCCAAGTCGCCGGTACACACCCATCCCTGCGCGTCGCGGTAGCGCTGATCGAGCTCGGGCGCATTGACATACTGCATCGGGCTCAAGGGGCCGCGGGCCTTGATCTCACCGACTTCGCCGATGGGCAGTTCGTTACCCTCGTCATCGACGATCTTGATCTGGCACACGCTAGGGTTGGGCGTGCCGACGCTGTTCAACACCACCTCCAGCGGGTCATCCGGCAGGTTATGGCAATTGACTCCGTCAGCCGAGCCGTACAGGCTCACCACGGGGCAGCCGAACGCCTCGACACAACGGCGGATGCTCTGCCCGTCGATCAGTGCTCCGCCGCTGACCAGCGCCACCAGGCTACGGCGGTCGGCCTGGGCCAGTGCCGGCTCGGCGGCGATCCGCTGCAACATGGTCGGCACGGCGAACACGTGAGTCGGGCGCAACTGCTCGATGGCACGGATGGCATCTGCCACTTCAAAGTGCGCCAGCACCGCCAGCGAGCCACCCAGCCAGGCCAAGCACCCGGCCGTGGCGGTGGAGCCGAACGCCGAACCCAGTGGCACCAGATACAGCCCGCGTAAAGCCTGCCCCTCTGGATACAGGCGTTGCAGGAAGCGCCCGCGTCCACCGACCAGCGCATTATGCGAATAGGCCACCAGCTTGGGTTCGGACTCAGTGCCGGAAGACACCAGCAACCGCGCCGGGCTGTCGGGACATACCTGAGGGCGCTCGGCCGCCGTCAGTGGTTCCGACGCCAGCAGCCCGCTCAAGGTCGACCAGCCCTGGCGCTCGTCGCCGTCGACCACCAGCACGCGCAAGCCCAGCAAGTTTGGGCGCAGCGACTCCACCACCGCGCACAGGTCGGCTTCGCCCTGGCAAGGCGCGACGATCACCGCCCGCGCGCAGCAGCGCTTGAGCAAGGCTTCGATATCCAACCGCCCGCGCCCCGGCGGGAACGGCGCGACCACCGCGCCCAGTACAGCGGCGGCCAGGTCGATGGCACAGCACTGCCAGCCGTTGCCGAGTTGATAGGCGACCACATCACCCGCCACCACGCCACGCTCCCGCAGGCCACGGGCCAGGCGCAAGGCCTGGTCGTGGAGCTGGCGGTAACTCACCTGCCCGTCCAGGGTCAGTACTGCCAGTTTCTCGGGCTCGGCCATCACGTGCGCCTCGAACAACTCGAACAATGGCCGGTCGGCGTACCAGCCGGCCTCGCGCCAGGCCTGCCTGGCGGTGACGGGGACCAGATCGATGATGCCGGATTCGTTCATGTGAACCTCCATGGGGAAAGCACGCGGGTATAACGACCAGGCGCGAGCCAAGGCGCCAGGCGTGGGTCTTGTTGCAGTTCGGCAAGGTCTTGGCGGACGATCGCCACGGGCACGCCTGCAGCCAGTAGCCGCGCTTGCCAGTGGGCAGCCGGCCGCCCGGCCAGTTGCTGCGCCAACGGCTCGCGTAGGGTCTGCCACGCGCAGGGCAAGGGGAAGTCGAACAAGCGTGCGAGGGTTTCAAGGTGCTCAGGGGCGCAGCAGTCAATCGCCAGGCTGGCGTCCTGGCAACGGAACACGCCCGCGCTCAGTGGGCGTGTACGCGTCATCCGCGAGCGGCACAGCAGATCGGCGGCTCCGAGCAATGAGCTGTCCACGCGCCCGGCATGGCCATGCAGATGGCGGGCCAGCAGCGCGGCGACGATGCCCTGGGCGGCGATCACCCCGCCGAACACATCCAGTACGGTGAACAGCGAGCCGCCGGGGTTGCCCTCGCCCTGACCGATCAGGTGGGCGATGCCCGACCAGGCCTGCACGGTGAAGTCGGTGCCCGGCAGCCCGACGGGCACCTGGGCATTGCCCCAACCACCGGCGTAGGCATAAATCAACGCGGGATTGACTCGGGCCAGGTCCGCTTGATCGAGCGCCAGCTCCTCGGCCTTGCCAGGGGCCCAGTTGTGCAGGAACACATCCACCTCGTCGATGTTCCGACGCAGCTGCTCACGCTCGCTGGCCGACTTCAGGTCCAGTTCGACCACTGCCTTCAGGCCGTTGAGCGCATCGAAACGTACCGAACAGCCCTGCGCCAGCGGCGCCATGCCGCGCAGTGGATCGCCGCCGGGCATTTCCAGGCGGGTTACCTGTGCCCCGAGCGTCGCCAGCAAATGGCCGGCCAAAGGCCCCTGAATACGCCGGCACGACTCGATGACGCGCAAGCCGCTCAATGGCAGCGCCTGGTTGCATGGACGCGGCGGCACCGCCACCGGATGCAGCTTGAACGCCCAAGGCGTATCACTGACTGGCGTCAGGGTATCGCGCTGGCCAGGTTGATGGACTGGCGTGACGGCCATTCCCACCGCCGTGCAGTGCTCGACGACCTGCGCGTACGGCAGGCTCGCCAGCGTCCGACATAACGCCTCGGGCATCGGTGCAATGGCGCGGGCATAGCGCAGCAGGAAGCCCTGCCAGCCTTTGCTGCTGTCGGCCCGGGCAACGCCCAGGGAGTCCCAGAATGCCAGCCACGGGCCGGCGTCCAGGGTTTCCAGCTCGAAAACCACGCCATCGGCACTGACGAAGGGTGGCCGCAAGCGGGCAGACGAGCACCCCGCAGGCAATCGCTCGGCGCCCTCTTCGGCCGTTGCCCCAGCCAGGTACTGGCTGATGCACTGCAGACCGGCGCCTGGCAGCGACACGCTGCAGTCCGTCACTTGGCCACCGCGCAGACGCGCCAACGCCGTCGCCATCAACCCGGTCAATGCCAGGCTCGCGACCACATGGGCGAGATAGTCGAGGTCGATGGCCTGGGCCTGCCCGCTGGCCCGGCCGTGCACAGCCATCAGCCCGCAGGCAGCCTGGAGGGTGAATTCGCTGATGGCCCTAGGCGCTTCGTCGTCCCACCCGGTGAGACGGCAATGCGCGGGGGGCAGCCCCTGGCCTTGCAGGCAATAGATCTGCTCGCGTCCTGCGTCGGATACATGCTCCACGGCAATCCCCAGCGCCCTCGCCTGCTCCGCCAGGGCATGCTGCAACGGATCATGCGCATCGGCGAACGCACCGAGCAGGCGACAGCCGTGCAGCGCCGCCGCTTGAGTCATCGTGCACCACCCGCGACGGCAGGCAGGATGGTGAGCTCATCACGGTCAGCCACGACGGTGTCCAGGTTGTCGAGAAAGCGGATGTCCTCGTCGTTGAGGTACAGGTTGACGAAGCGGTGCAATTGCTGCGCATCCATCAGCCGTGAGCGAATGCCCGGGTAGCGCCGTTCGAGGTCGTCGACGACCTCGCGCACCGTCGTGCCTTGCGCTTGCACGCGCTTGCTGTCCTGGGTGTAGCTGCGCAACAGGGTCGGAACACTGACAAAAACCGGCATGGCGTACTCCTCGGCCAATGGCCGATCAAATAAGGAAGAAGACGGCGCGACTCAGGCCCCGCGGGTGTCGCCGTCGACGATGCGCAGGCTCTCTTCGATCACCTGGCCATTGGCGATGCGGTAACTGCGCACCGGGTATTCGCAACCGCTGGCGGTGGACAGGATCAGGTAGTGCGCGTGCGGCTCGTTGGCGAAGTCGATGTCGGTCCGGCTCGGGTAGGCATCGCTGGCGGTGTGTGAGTGATAGATCACCACCGGCTCTTCTTGCTGCGCGTCCATCTCGCGCCACACCCGCAACTGCTCGCGGGGCTCGAACTGGAAGAAGGTCTGCGACCCGGCATGGTTGACCATGGGCACCCAGCGCGAAGGCCGGTCAGTGCCTTGCCGGCCGGGCATCACGCCACAGGCTTCGAGGGGATGTTGCTGTTGTGCATGGGCCATGGCGGCATCGAGCAACGCCCTGGAAATGATCAGCATGGGAGGTTCCTTCCTTTCAGTACCGTGGCAGATCAGGTTCGACGTCATCGATCCAGGCCAGGATGCCGCCTTGCAGGTTCTGCACCTGGGTGAAGCCCAGTGCCTGCAATTGCAGCACTACCGCCTGTGAACGGGCGCCGGACTTGCAATGCACGACCAGCAGCGTATCGCTGGCGTAAAGGGCCTTGAGCTGCCCGGCCAACTGGTCGGTCTTGGGCATCAGGCGTGCGCCCTGGATGTGCGCGATGTCCCATTCGGTCTGTTCACGCACATCGATCAGGACCACGGCCGGGTCTTCGCGCATCAGCCGGCTCAGTTCCATGGCACTGACCTGTGGCACCGTCACCGGGGCTCGCGATACACCGCTGCAGAAGGCCTGGTAGTCCTCCAGTCGGGTAATGGGTCGCCGGTCCGGTGCTCGGCGCAGCCGGATCTGGCGGTAATTCATGTCCAGAGCGTCATAGACCATCAGGCGGCCCAGCAATGTGTCGCCGATGCCGGTGATCAGCTTGATTGCCTCGGTGGCCATGATCGAGCCGATCGACGCGCAGAGGATGCCCAGCACCCCACCTTCCGAGCAGGACGGCGCCAACTCCGGTGGCGGCGGTTCGGGGTAAAGATCACGGTAGTTGAGGCCCGCGCCGCCCGGCGCCTGCTCCCAGAACACCGAGACCTGGCCCTCGAAACGGAAGATCGAACCCCAGACATAGGGTTTGCCGGCCAGCACGCAGGCATCGTTGACCAGGTAGCGAGTGGCGAAGTTATCGGTGCCGTCGAGGATCAGGTCGTATTCGGCGAGCAACGCCAAGGCATTCTCCGGCTCCAGGCGCAGGGGGTGTCGGCGCACGTTGACGAAGGGATTGAGGTCGGCGATGGCCTGGGCGGCGCTGTCGCTCTTGGCCTGGCCCAGGGTGGACTGACGGTGGATCACCTGGCGTTGCAGGTTGGACGCCTCGACCATGTCGAAATCGACGATACCGAGCGTGCCGACGCCAGCTGCCGCCAGGTACAGCAAAGTAGGCGAGCCAAGCCCGCCGGCACCGATGACCAGCACCTTGCTGCTCTTGAGCCGGCGCTGACCGTCGAGCCCGACGTCGGGAATCAACAGGTGGCGGCTGTAGCGGGAAATTTCTTCGCTGCTCAGTTGGGCGCATGCATCAACCAGTGCGGGAAGTTTCATCGTGAAGCTCCTTGGCTTAGGGCCTGCCCATTGTTAGCCGGCCCACTTGGCGCGCCTATCCGTTGGCGGCATGCATTCATATGGATTGCGTTTCGATACATATGGATTACGTCGGCATGGCGCTGCGCTTGCCGACCTCCTTGGGCGCAAAGCCGAAATAGCCGCTGAAGGCCGCGCTGAAATTGCTGGGGTGGCTGTAGCCAACCCTGTAAGCCACCTGGGCGACCTGGCAGCCCTCTTGAAGCAAGATGTGCGCACGCTGCATGCGCAGTTCCAGCAGCATGCGATAGGGCGTGGTGTCGAACAGCTCATGAAAACCCTGCTTGAGCTTCGCCGCACTGAGGCCGACACGGCGACACAGCAGCGCGACGGTCAGTGGCTGGTCGAGTTCGTCGTGCAACAGTTGCCGGGCTTGCTCCAGTCGCTTGACCTGAGCAGCAGGCAACAGCGGCGTGGTCTGGGACGACACGGCCAGCTGGCGCAGGGGGTGGCTCAACAGGTTCAGCACATGCAGGTGGGTGTCCAGTGGCGCGCATTGCCCTTGCGCCAGGCGCATGGCCAGAGCCTGGACGTGGCTACACGCATCACGGCTGGTAGCATGCTGCAGCAGCGGCGCCTCGCCCTGGCAATTCAGCAGGCGCCAGGCCTGCTGCTCACCCAGGTAACGGCGCAAGGTGTGTTCACCGACGAGCAGATGCAGGCCACAGGCGCCCCTGCCGAATTGAAAGCGACTGGCCTGGTATGGCGCGTGCAGCAACTGGGCGATGCTCTGCCCCGCCTCGAAACGCCAACAGCGGCCTTTGCGGTCGGCGTACTGCACATGGCCCTGCTCCAGGAACGTCAGGCACAGCAGCGGCCCGCCGAGCAGTTCGCAGGTGCGCTGCACGCCGGTGCTCGAGTGGCTGGCATCGAGGCGCAACAGCAGCAGGTCGTCCTCGATGGCCAGTGTTTGTGGCGCGCTCGCCGGCACGGCGCGCAGGCGCTGCAACAGGGCATCCGGGGCAACGCGACGCAGGTCGACGCTAGCGTATGCCACGCGTTTCATTCGCCACTTGCAAGGTAGCGTCCATCGCCGGCACTCCTCCATGAAGCGGCCCACGACCATGACGGCCCGCCGCCCGCTTCGCTGGGTCAAGGCTTGCTGTGTGGTCCCGCAAGCCACCTCTTCGGCCCTGTGCCTTTTGTCATGGGCCTGGGACGCGCGCACGGCACGGGCACGTGCGCGAAACGAGGTTCAGCAGGGAGAGGCGCGAGGGTTGGAGGACGGCCAGCAATAGCGTGGCGGCGCATGGCCATGGGGAGCACGAGCGAAACGTCGCCGGTCGATGTTAGACAGCAACCAGGCCAAGGCGGCAAGGAACACCAGATGCACGAAACCTGCCGCGCAGAACGGGCAAGTGAACGGTGTGGCCAGCCCGCTGTCGGGCAACGCCGCAAGGTCCTTGGCGGCCAACGCCGAGGTATCGGTACGGACCGAGCAGAACTGCCCACCGATGCCGTTCAACGCCAGCCCGAGCATTTGCCCATGGCTCAGGCCACAGGAAAACACATTGAACAGCACGCTGAAGTACAAGGCCCAGGCGATGAAGGCGCGTCGTGTCGGGTGGCGACTCATGAACCGGATCCGTGACATGAAAGGTGGGGCGAATGCCAACGACAATTCTCGCTTGGCAATCCGTACAAGGCTTTCTAGACTCTCCTGCGACAATTCGCCACACCACCAGCCAGGCCACTGCGAATCGGTATTAGTATCATCGAGCTGCGGCAGGCTGTCGCACCCTGCATGAACAGGAAGCATTGCTAGACTCGCGCATCGCACACTTCAACCGCAGCGGCCATCGAGCAAGGGATATGCACCGACCAGCAGGACGTCGCCACGCCTTCGCCTGGATCCTCTACGCCAGCGTGCTGTTTGCCGTACTGCACTGCGGGCTGGGCCACGGCCAGGCCAGCGGCCTGACCCTCAATGGCGCAGGCGGCGCCTTCTGCGGCCACGCCGGGGCCGCGCCCGGTCCGCTCGGCTTCGAGCAGTGGCTAGGTGATACCTTGGCCGCCGGCACTACGCTCGATTGCCCGTTGTGCAGCCACACCGGCCTGGCGTTCATGCCCCTTTTGCCCGACCAGCCGGTCGCCCGGGCGGCAACCGACATCTCCCTGCCCACCTCCCCCGCAGCCTGGCCTCGCCGCTGCTGGCCAGCAGCCAACCCCCGCGCCTCACCCACCCAGGCCTGACTTGTCCTCCCTGGCCACAACGCGCCCCTGGCTCAGATGCAACGGGGAATGCTGCCATGCGCGCGTTGCCGGCCCGCCTCGACTTTTCGCAACAGGAATACCCAGAGCATGAAGAACAAGACGCTTTGCTGCGCAGCCGCACTTGCCTTTACCAGTGGTACCGCACTGGCCCAGACCGACAGCGTGGAGCTGCCCGAAACCACGGTGGTCGGCACATCGGTCATTGACCAGAACACCGTTGACAGCTTCGGCAGCCTGACCACCGTGGTCGGCCAGGAGCAAATCCGTGACCTCAACGCCCTCGACCTGTCCTCCGCCCTGCGCCGCACACCGGGTGTAGTGGTGTCACGCTTCAACCCGGTCGGCTCGTTCGGCGGCGCCGAAGGTGGCGCCGTGTACATCCGCGGCATGGGCGCCAGCCGTCCGGGCAGCGAGATCAAGACCTACATCGACGGCGTGCCTTTCTACATGGGGGTATGGGGCCACCCGCTGCTGGACCTGCTGCCGATCAATGCCATGCAAAGCATCAGCGTGTACAAGGGCCCGCAACCGCAGAAGTTCGGCAACACCTTCGCCGCCATCGACCTCACACCAAAGGTGGCGGAACAAGGCGACACCCACCACGGCGAACTGCAACTGACCGGTGGCAGCTTCCGTACCGCCACCGAACAGGCCAGCCTGATCGGCCGCGAAGGCAACTTCGACTACCTGCTGGCCCAGGGCGCCGCCCACTCGGACGGCGACCGCAGCGACGGCGATGGCCGCTTGAACAACGGCATGGCACGCCTGGGCTATCGCCTGAACGACAACTGGAGCACCGGCTTGCTGGTGCTGCACGCCAACAACCAAGTCTCCGATCCCGGCCAGAAAGGCTTGCCAGAGACCAAGAACGGCGAGTTCAACACCCGTGGCACCCTGACCTCGCTATCTGTGGCCCACGAGCATGATTGGGGTAATGGCAGCCTCAAGCTCTACCATAACGAGGGCCGTGGCTCCGCCCTGGACCAGACCGGCCTGGACGGCGACACCATCAGCGACTTCACTCTGCAGGGCTTGCGCTGGGAGGAACAACTGCGCCCGTGGCAAGGTGGCGAAGTAGCCTTGGGCATTGACGTCGACGAAAGCAAGGGTGAAGTGCACTTCAAACGCATCGCCCCGGCCCCCCAGGCGAAATTCGATGCCCCCACCCTGCGCGTGACCTCACCGCATATCGCCGTAAGCCATGCCTTCGCCCTCAACGACCGCTGGACGCTGACACCATCGGCCGGCCTGCGCACCTACGACCACAACGTCTTCGAAAGTGCCACCGCGCCCCACGCCGGGCTGCTGCTTTCGTCGGACAATGTCGAGTTTCGCGCCAATGCCTCGCGCGGCATCAACTATCCGGGCCTGGAGGCCTCGGTGATGTCGAGCCTGATCCCGGCGCTGGGCGAAACCTGGAAGGACCTCAAGCCCGAAAAGCTCGACCATCAGGAGCTGGGCGTGCGCTTCAACCCGATCGACAACGCCACCCTCGACCTGGCGGTGTTCAAGGACAAGCTGCAGGACCGCTACCTGTTTGCCTTCCCGCCGGCCGTTTCGAGCCCGTCCTACATCAACCTGGGCGACTACAACGTCAAGGGCGCCGAAGCCACCTGGCAGCAGCGCTGGACCAGCAACTGGAGCAGCTTCGTCGGTTTCACCTGGCTCGATCCGTCGCTCAAGACCTTGCCCTATGCGCCGCAGAAGTCGCTGTCGCTGGGCACTACCTACGAGGTTGGCCCATGGCGGCTGTCAGCCGACGCGCAGTACCAGAAGGACATGTACGTGCTGGCCGAGGAGCGCAGCGCCGGTGCCAGCAACTTCTCCAAGGTCGACAGCTTCACCGTGGTCAACATGCGCGTGGGCTATGCCGTGCCGGCGCTGGGCAAGGTCGGCGAAGTGTTCGTCGCCGTGGAGAACCTGTTCGACCGTGACTACGCCTACCGTACCAACTACCCGATGCCCGGCACTTCGGCGCAGCTGGGTGTGAAGATGGGCTTCTGAGCCTGCCACCGGACGCTGCCGACGACCGTCGGCAGCCTTGTAAAGGAAAAAGCAGATGAAAGCACCAATCCTTGCCTTGCTGCTGGCTTGCAGCCCGCTAATGGCCGTGGCCGATACCGCCAGCGAGCAGCAGAGTATCCAGCAACTGATGCGACACAACTTCGAGCGCCCCGATTCGCCGCTGGACGTTGGTCCGGTTACTGTCCAGGGCGACCATGCCGTAGCCGGTTGGTTACAGGACCAGCGCGGCGGTCGCGCCCTGTTGCGCAAAGGGCCTCACGGCTGGCGCGTGGTGTTGTGCGCCGGCGATTCACTGCTCGACCCGGCGACCCTGCGCAGCGCCGGGCTCAGTGAACAGGACTCGGCCCAGCTGAGCCAGGCAGTGCGCCAGGCCGAAAGCGAGCAACCAACCGAGCGGGTCAAGCAGTTCGCGCTGTTCCAGGGCGTGGTCAAGGTCGACAAGGACGCCGCTCACGGCAATCACTAGTAAGCAAGCCGGGGCCTGTTGAGCCCCGGCTTGTCGTGTCGCGGCAATGTCAGCCTGTAACAGATGACACGTGCAATGATCAGGCAGCGATTGCCTTGCACGCCTTCAGGCAGTCGGCACAGGCGTCGGCGCATGCCTTGCATTCAGCGTGCTGGTTTTCGTGCTTGCGGCACTCTTTCTCACAACTGGCACACACATCGGCAGCCATCCCGGCCATGGCGGGCGTGAAGCTGGAACCTTGCGCAGCCAGCTTCATCAGAGCCGTACACGTTGCCAGCAGCTCGTTGACTGACTGGGCACAGCCGGCCATTTCCTTGTCACCCTGCCCCAACAGCACCAGGCAATGCGCCAGACAGGCCTCCCCGCTCTTCAGGCAAACACTGCTGCTGTCGATCACACCTGAAAACGGCTTGCCACCGCCATGATCATGGTGGTGTTCGTGGCCTTCGGTAGCGGCCATTGCTGGCGCCACCATGGCAACTGCCACCGCGCCGGCAACTGTCTTGAGTACTTCACGTCGCTGCATCGCTCACTCCTTGATGAACATGGGGACATGGCACCGCATCCTCACTGCGGCACTGCGCCACACCCTACAGGCAACCCGCCTCATTCAACAAGGTCGCGCAGGCGCGCGGCGGGTTGTCTTTACCTACTTACGGTGACACTGGCCGGCCTGCTGGTTGGCTGCGGCGACCCGAACGCCCGACCGGGACCTGGCGAGCGCCTCGCAAGAGGCGCCACCACGGCCCAACGTTTAGACAAGGACGCCTTATCGATGCCCGCGTCAAACCTCAGCCCGTGCAGGCGCATGGACTTCTTTGTCGGCAATGCCTTCTTCCGTGGCAACTGGCATGCAGCCCACGCCGACGGCAAGCGAGGTGGCCGGACCGTCTTGGGGCCTTTGTTCAGCCAAAGCTGCCATTGCATGGCGCTGCTGGCGTTTCTCAACTTGCTTTGAAGCCAAGACCAAATGGCCGGGACTCGATCAGCAAGTGCGAGCCCTTGAGGCTTGCACCCAGGGTACAAGCCAGCAACATGGGGAGCAGCACACTGG
Source organism: Pseudomonas sp. P106(2024) (assembly GCF_057480815.1). Taxonomy (NCBI): domain Bacteria; kingdom Pseudomonadati; phylum Pseudomonadota; class Gammaproteobacteria; order Pseudomonadales; family Pseudomonadaceae; genus Pseudomonas; species Pseudomonas sp. P106(2024). The sequence goes on from NZ_JBLIYU010000002.1 coordinate 215,252, forward strand.
CGAGAATCAGCAGGGTACCCAAGGTTCTTTCATCACTGGCCGCGCTCCATAGGGTCATGCTGGCAGACAGTTGCACGCTGGAAGGCAAGATGAAGGGAAATAACGCAACCCCTACGCTGCACAGCGTCGCCCCTACCGTCAGGCCACTGCCCAGTAGCGCCATGCCAGGCCGGACATGGGTACAGGCGAACAGACTCATGAGCGTGCCAGACAAGGCAAGCACAGGTGCCAAGCTGGCTGCAGGCCAGGCTTGAAAATTGGCCAGCCAACCTGGGTTGTTGGCCAGCACCACCCACGCGCCAGGCCCGCACAGGGTGGCCGGACGCGCCATGGCCCACACGCTGTAGCCGCGCGCGTTCACTGCCAGCCAGATCGCAGCCACGATGAAACTGGCCAGGAACACCACACCCGCAGCGCTTGCGGCCCGGCTTGCCGGCTTATACAGGGAGTGGCCGCCGCGCTGCATCACCCAGGCAGCGCCAAACTGGCAGACCATCGCCACGCTCACGACAGTCGCCAGCAAGGCGAACGGGCTGAACAGCCCGGCCACGGTCCCCTGCAACTGCAGTGCCGCCTGACCACAGCGACTGAACGGCAACCCAGGGAACAGGTTGCCGAGCATGCCACCCAGCAGAGCTGCCGGCAGCAGGCCGATCGCCAGCGCTCGCCAGGCTTGTCGTGGTCGGGCGATTTGCCAGGCAGTTCGGCGCAACAGTATCAGCAGGCCCATCAGGCCTGTCATCCAGCAGGCCAGGCCACCGAGCGCAGGCCAGACCAGCGCAAGCGTGCAACCCAGGGCCAGCAACCACAGTAGGTTGATATGCCGAGGCGCCACCGGGACTTGCTGCAGCGATTCGCCACTTCGACCCGATAGCCACGGCAGCAGCACCCGCGCGCCCACATCCAGACCTTCGGCCAGCATGAAACTGATCAGCATTACGCCAATCAATAGCCACCAGACGATCTTCAACAATTCGTGGTCCATGACGGCTCTCCAAGGCTGAAAGAAAGCGGCCCGTCCGAGGGAAGGACCGCTGTGGATCGCCTGCCGCGCAACGAGGATGGGACAACAGCGATATAGGCACTGCCCATGCTAGGGGTTGCCTCCTGAGCCCCCAACTGCGACCGCTCGACGCAGGTGACGGCCAGCGCTGGCAGCACGGACGCCTGGCAGTGGTTCAGGGCTGGCTGCGGCAGCCTGTCGCACCACAGCACAGCGCCAGCGCCCCTGCCACGAACCCATGCAGCAACGACTATGCTTATTGTCCAGTATCCAGACTGGCCGGCATAAAACAGGCCGCCATCGCCAATCCGCAAGGAGTTGCCAATGAAACTCTTCATGTTCGAAGGCTTGCGCAAAGCCAGTGGCCTGCTGTTCGGAGTGTTGTTGACGAGCTTCGCCAGCACCGCCCTGGCCCAGGTCGAAGTCAAGGTGGAAGACCCCTGGGTCAGGGCCACGGTGCCCAACCAGCCCGCCACGGGTGCCTTCATGCGCCTTGTCGCCAACGAGGACGTCAAACTCGTTCGGGTCAGTTCGCCCGTGGCCGCCAAGACGGAACTGCACGAGATGACCATGAAGGACGGGGTCATGACCATGAAGCCATTGGCGAGCCTTGAGTTGCCTGCGGGCCGGCCGGTGGTACTCGACACCCACGGCTACCACATCATGCTGATCAACCCTAAAGAGCAGATCAAGGAAGGCGCCACGGTGCCGCTGACCCTGACCGTTGTCGATGATGATGGCAACGAAACCTTGGTCAAGGTCGATGCACCGGTGCGTCCGCTGGCAAGCGGTGAGGACGACTTGCCGGACTAACACGCCCCCAGTCGCAGCGCTGAGCTTGCTGGCGTGCGAGGCAACCCGTTAGCGGGCAAATCCAGCGTACGGTGTATCTCGCGCTCTGCCGTATCCACCAGTTCGAGGATCACACGGCAGCGTTTCAAGTAACGGTTGCCGGCTTCGGTAAGGGCGATGCGGCGGGTGGTGCGGTTGAGCAAGCGAATATGCAAGTGCGCCTCCAGGTTGGAGATCATCCGGGAAACGCTGGCAGTAGTGGTGTCCAGGCATTCGGCCGCGCCGGTCAGGCTGCCGGCCTGAACCACGCAACTGAACGCGCGCATGGCTTGGAGTACGTCCATCGTCAGTATCTCGCTAGGCATTCAATGAAGTGGGAAACGGGCGGCGTATTGCCGCCCAAGTACCGGCCTGGCTTAGCCGGGCACCGGCAACCAACGCCGGAAGCTGCTCGCGCCCTTGGCACTCAGCGGGCTCCAGGAAAACTCCCACGGAGGTGGCGGCAAGTCTTCATCCGCCTGGGGCGCTGGCAGCGCTGGGCGCACGCCACTTTTCCACTCCACCACCCGTTCACCCATCGGTTGCCAGGCCAGCACCAGGCCACGGGCCTGGGACACATCAGTTGCCACCCATAGCGCCGCTGCAGCCACCATGAAGGCTTCGATATGTTCCTCCGTCACCCGTGCCTGGTACGGAGAGCTCAGCAACCAACGGCAAACGCTGATGTAGTAGGTCCAGTCCAGCGCCGGGTGGTGCCGGTAGGCCCAGGTCATGAAGCGTCGGAACAACTCCAGGCCCTCTGGCGGGTCGAGCTTGAGCAGCCCTGGGCAGACATCGAACAGCGTGTGCCAGTAAGGCAGCAGGCGTGCATCGAGGTTGACGAAACTGCGGGCGTTGCAGGGGTAGTCGGGAAACGGCAAGAGGAAGTCGCCGCTGCGCGACGGGCGAACGGAAGGCTCCAGCAACGCTGAAGCGGTCAGGGTACGAAACATCGTGTGCTCCTGGGTACGGCTAGCCATCGGCAGGCCCACGCCCCGCCTTTCGCGGGTGCGGCCTGGGTCCTTGCAGGTCAGGCGATAGTCGTCGGGGAGGCACGGGGGTTGATCGACGGCCAGCAGTGTCGGGGCGAACGCCCTGGGACAGCGGGTTGCAGGTCGACAGGCAGCGCAGCCAGAGCAACGCCGGTCAATACCAGCGTGACAGGCAGTGGCGCTGGACCGCCCTGGGCGCAGCAGCAATGCCCGGGGTCGGCCGTTTTCGGGCTGAGGTTGCCATCCTTGTCCAGCATCGCCGGCTGTACGCCGCCCGACGAACAATAGCTGCCCGCCAGCAACTGCTGCAGGCTCAGGTCGCCCAGGGTGCTGGCCATCGGCAATGCCAGTACCTTGAGCAGCATCGCGAGCAGCGCTACGACCCAGAGGTTGTCCCAGGTGCGCGCGCGCAGGCCGCAACGGCGCATGTTCACGCCTCGCCAGGTAGCGCGGGCGTGGAGATTCGACAGGCCATGAGGGCTTCTCTCCAACGACGGTCAAACCAGCCAGCAGTTACATGCAGTGCATGCACAGTGGGTCGGCGTTCTGAGGGCAGGCACAGGCCCGCCACGGCGCCAAGGCGCAGGTAGCGTCAGAGAGGTGAAGCGCGAGGGTTGGACGAGGGCCAGCAATAACGCGGCGGCGCCTGACTGCGGACTTCGCGTGGCAATGGCCGGCGTTCGCGGCTGGCCAGCAGCCAGGCGACGGCAATCAGGAACACCAGGGTAAGGAAGGCTGCCGATCCCATCGGGCAACTGAAGGGGATGCTCAGATCGCCCGCCAAGGCGCTGTCCTGCTTGGATTTCAAAAGGCCAGTGTCGCCCCCGAGGCTGCAGAACGCACCGCCGAATCCATTCAGTGCAAACCCCAATGCCTGCCCGTGGGCAAGGCCACAGCCAAGTACATTGAACAGGACACAGAAGTACAGTGCCCAGGCAATGAGGGGACGGTTTGACAGCAGACGGTTCATGGGCGGCGACTTTAGCATCGAAACCGGACCCGTAGAAGCATGACCTTCGGCATGCACCCTCTGCGACAAGCCGTCACACCCCGCGTAGCTGGCTTCGATTCACCCATGCAGGTGGCCTACCAGGACAGATTGTCGCAGTTGGTCACACCCGCCAGCGTCCTTACAGTGGCGCCGCCATCGCAATGGCCCGTGCAATTTCCCCACAGACTCCAATGCTGAGCCGGCCAGGACCCGGGCTCTGCTTCCCGAAACCGGCGCCAAGGTGCGCCACCCCGTGAGGCCCCATCATCATGAGCGTGCTCGAGGCGCTAGATCTGGCTCGTATCCAGTTCGCCTTCACTGTTTCCTTCCACATCCTGTTCCCCGCCATCACCATCGGCCTTGCCAGCTTCCTGGCAGTGCTCGAAGGCTTGTGGCTGCGAACGAGTCAGCAGGTCTACCGCGACCTCTACCATTTCTGGTCGAAGATATTCGCCGTCAATTTCGGCATGGGCGTGGTGTCCGGCCTTGTCATGGCCTACCAGTTCGGCACCAACTGGAGCCGGTTCTCCGATTTCGCCGGTGCCGTTACCGGCCCATTGCTGACCTATGAGGTCCTCACCGCATTCTTCCTGGAAGCAGGCTTCCTTGGTGTCATGCTGTTTGGCTGGAATCGTGTCGGCCGTGGCCTGCACTTTTTCTCCACAGTGATGGTGGCGCTCGGCACACTGGTGTCGACCTTCTGGATCCTCGCCTCCAACAGCTGGATGCAGACGCCCCAGGGTTACGAAATCGTCGATGGCCGGGTGATTCCGGCTGACTGGCTGGCCGTGGTGTTCAACCCCTCGTTCCCCTACCGCCTGATGCACATGGCCACCGCGGCGTTCGTTGCCACGGCCTTCTTCGTCGGCGCTTCGGCGGCCTGGCACCTGCTGCGCGGGCGTGACAACCCGGCGGTCCGCAAGATGCTGTCGATGGCCATGTGGATGGCGTTGATCGTCGCGCCGATCCAGGCGGTGATCGGTGACTTCCATGGCCTGAACACGCTCAAGCACCAGCCGGTGAAGATCGCCGCCATCGAAGGCCACTGGGAGAACGTGCCGGGCGAGCCGACCCCGCTGATCCTATTCGGCATCCCTGACATGAAGGCTGAGACCACGCGCTTCAAGATCGAGATTCCGGCGTTGGGTAGCCTGATCCTGACCCACAGCCTGGACAAGCAGGTGCCGGCGATGAAGGAGTTCCCGCCTGAGGACCGGCCGAATTCAACCATCGTGTTCTGGTCGTTCCGGGTCATGGTCGGGCTGGGCTTGCTGATGATCTTCGTGGGGCTGTGGAGCCTGTGGCTGCGCAAGCGCGGCACGTTGTACAGCTCGCGGCCGTTCCTCTACCTCACGCTGTGGATGGGGCCGTCGGGGCTGATCGCGATCCTTGCAGGCTGGTTCACCACCGAGATCGGCCGCCAGCCATGGGTGGTCTACGGCCTGCTGCGCACGGCCGACGGGGTCTCGAACCATGACGCCACCCAACTCAGCATTACCCTGGTGGCGTTCGTGGTGGTGTATTTCGCCCTGTTCGGCACCGGCCTTGGCTACATGATGCGCCTGGTGCGCAAAGGGCCGAAACCTGGCGAGGGCGACCATCACACGCCAGGCGGTCCCGGCCAGCAACATACCCCGGCGCGGCCGCTGTCCGCCGCCGACGATTACCAGGCAGAGGTGAATTGACATGGGCATCGACCTTCCACTGATCTGGGCGGTGATCATCATCTTCGGGGTGATGATGTATGTGGTGATGGATGGCTTTGACCTGGGAATCGGCATGCTCTTCCCCTTCGTCAAGGACCAGCGTGACCGTGATGTGATGATGAACACGGTCGCCCCGGTCTGGGACGGCAACGAGACCTGGTTGATCCTCGGCGGGGCGGCACTGTTCGGTGCCTTCCCCCTGGCCTACGCGGTGGTGCTCGAAGCGCTCTACCTACCGCTGATCCTGATGCTGATCGGCCTGATCTTCAGGGGCGTAGCCTTCGAATTTCGCTTCAAAGCCAAACCCGCCAAGCGCCATCTCTGGGACAAAGCCTTCATCTGGGGCTCGCTAATCGCGACCTTCTCCCAAGGCGTTGCCCTGGGCGCCTTCATCGAAGGCATCAAGGTGGTCGAGCGCAGTTATGTCGGCGGCGCACTCGACTGGCTCACGCCGTTCAGCCTGTTCTGCGGCTTGGGTTTGGTGGTTGCCTACACCCTGCTCGGTTGCACCTGGCTGGTGATGAAGACCGAGGGGCCGCTGCAGCAGCGCATGCACGATGTTGCCAAGCCGCTGGCGTTGGTGCTGCTGGTGGTCATCGCCGTGGTCAGCCTGTGGACGCCTCTGGCCTATCCGCAGATCGCCGCCCGCTGGTTCAGCATGCCCAACCTGCTGTGGTTCCTGCCGGTGCCCATCCTGGTAGTGGTCACCTTCTACGGGCTACTGCGTGCCGTGGCACGCAATGCACACTACACCCCGTTCCTGTTGACCTTGGCGTTGATCTTCCTGGGTTACAGCGGGTTGGGCATCAGCCTGTGGCCCAACATCATCCCGCCTTCGGTCAGCATCTGGGATGCCGCAGCGCCGCCGCAAAGCCAAGGCTTCATGCTGGTGGGCACGCTGTTCATCCTGCCCATCATCCTCGGCTACACGTTCTGGAGCTACTACGTGTTCCGCGGCAAGGTAACCCATGAAGACGGCTACCACTAGGAGCATAAGGTGATGACCTCGAGCGTGAAGCAGCCTCTGTGGCGCAGACTGGCCTGGCTGGCGTTGTTCTGGGCTGGCAGTGTCGCGGCGTTGGGCCTGTTCGCCTGGCTGATCCGATTGTTCATGCTGGCTGCCGGCATGCGCACTCATTAACCCCCCTGGCGGGTGCGCCTGCGACAAAAGGGCGCACCCGTGAACTTTTACAGCCCGCAACGGATGCGGCTTAATGCACGCCTCATTCGTTTGGTGGTTTCATGGCTGCACGTGCTCGCGCACACTTCTATCTGCTGGCCTGCTTCGCCGTGCTGTTCAACCTGCTGGCGATGCCGCTCGACCGTGCCTTGCAAACACCCCGCATCGATAGCCAGTCACTGATCCTCGGTAGCTTCTGCAGCCTGCACGGTGCGCAGAGCCTGCCCAAGTCACTGCTGGCCCAACTCAAGGCCGAGTTGCCGCAACTCGATGATCAGCCGGAAACGAAAAACCAGGCGGGCGACTGCTGTTGCGGACACGCCGGGCATGCCTTGCTGGCCAGCGACTATTATCGCCACCTGTTCCCCCGCTTCTGGCCCGACGCACTGCTGCTCGGTGGCAGCCACAGGCTGCCACTGCCACGCGAACAGTGGCCAAAGCTGAACCCCCGCGCCTCCCCCCTGGCCTGAACCGTCGTTGCTTGCCCACAGCTGCCCCGTGACTGCGGTGTGCAGCCTTGCCCGACCGTTTCCAGGAAACACTTCATGCCCGCATTCCGTTGTACTGCACGTGCCGTCCTGCCCGTGCTCGCTTTCTATAGCCTCAGCCCGTTGTCATTGGCCGTTGCCGAAACACTGCCCGCTGAAAACTCCACCCTCACCCTTGGCGCGGTCAACGTGACCAGTACCGAAAGCGGCCCGTTGGCCACCAGCAGCGTGCTCAGTTCGGTGGACATTCTGGGCGGCGATATTCTCGAAACAATGCCCGTGACCTACAGCTGGGAGCTGTTCAGTCGCGCGCCAGGGGTAATGCTGACCGAATTCAACCAGGGCACCACCTCGGGCAAACTGTCGTTTCGCGGCTTCAATGGCGAAGGCGAAGTGAACGCGGTCAAGTTGCTGATCGATGGCATCCCCAGCAATACCAACGACGGCAACATGCCCTTCATCGATTCGGTGTTCCCCATGGACATCGACACCATCGAAGTGGTGCGCGGTACCAGCGACCCCCGCTACGGCCTGAACAACATCGCCGGTAACGTCAACATCAACACCCGCACCGGCGGCAACTACAACAAGGCGCGCATGCGCTACGGCAGCTTCAACACCCGCGAGGTGCAACTGGCCAAGGGCATCGAGACCAGCAACTGGACACAGAACTACTTCTTCGGCCGCCAGCAGGTCGACGGCTATCGCGACCATGCCGACACCGAACGCTACAGTTTCGGCGGCAAGTGGTTCTATACCCCTGACGATGGCAGCTACCGCCTCGGTCTGATCGCCCGCCACTATGAATCCGAAGCCCAGGAAGCCGGTTACCTGACCGAAGACGATGCCCGCCATCACCCTCGCATGAGCAACGCCTACAACGCCACGGACAAGGGCACGCGGCGCATGAACCAGGTCAGCGTGCACTTCGACACCGACTTGGCCGACACCCTGTCCTGGTCGGCCAAGACCTACCTCAATACCTATGACGACCGTCGCTGGACGCAGTACTGGCGCACGAGTTCTCAGCAGGAACGCGACACTTACGAGGACCAATACGGTGCCATCACCTCGCTGACCTGGCGGCCACAGGTGGACTGGCTGCACGCCTTTGCGCTGGAAGGTGGCAGCGATGTGCAGAAGCAGCAGAACCGCAGCGAGCGCTATCGCACCGTGAAGCGGGTGCGTCAAGCCCAGACCCGCGACCAGGACTTCGACTTCAACACCGTCGGGGCCTACGTGCAGGCAGAGATCGAGCCGTTCGAATCGCTGAAGATCGTGCCGGCCTACCGGGTGGACAAGATCAGTGGCGACTTCACCAACAAGATGACCGGGCAGGACTACGACATCAACGACTATGGGCTGATCAAGCAGCCCAAGCTCAGCGTGGTCTACTCGCCTTGGCGCTTCGCCAGTGTCTACGCCAACTGGGGGCGCACCTTCCAGGTCGGTACCGGTGCGGCGGCCTACAAGGTGCCGCCGCGCAACGAAGACCTTGACCCGTCGATCAACGAGGGCTGGGAAACCGGCGTCAAGTTCACGCCTGCCAGCTGGATCGATGGCCGCGTGGCCTACTGGCGCCAGGACGCCACCGGTGAAGTCAGCCGTCGCCTCAACGACCCCAGCGGCGAGTCGGACAACGTCGGTGAAACCCGGCGCTGGGGCTACGACCTGCAGGTCAACCTGCACCCGAACGAACGCACCGAGATGTGGATGTCGTACTCCTGGCAATACTCGAAGATCCTTGAGCCCAGCAGCGCACTGCCCGACAGCAAAGGCAAGGAAATCGACCACGTGCCGCACCACCTGTGGAACACCGGCATCAGCTACCAGGCCACCCCTGCCCTGCAACTGAGCGCCTGGGCGAACGGCCAGACCAACTACTACCTGGAGCGTGAGAATACCCAGGGCACGTACGGCGGCTACGTACTGATGAACCTGGGCGCGACCTACAAGCTCAGCGAAACCATGAGCGTAGATCTGCAACTGAAAAATCTGACCAACCGCTATTACGAGTACGTCTGGTACGACCCCGATGGCGCCGACGCCTCGCTGCATTCGCCGGGTGACGGACGAGCGGTGTATGCAGGATTGACGCTAGACTTTTAACCTCAGGCAAACCAACCGGTCGGCGGGCTAACCGCTGACCGGCAATGGTTTGCTGAAAAGGACATCGAAACGATGCCAATTAATCTGGCCAGCGCGCCCCACTCGGGGTTGCTCCGATTCACTGAGCAGCGCGATGTTCATGCTCTCGCAAAGCTCACGAATATCGCGTTCAGCGTGGAACGTCATATGGTCGACCGATGACCAGCCGTGGCGAACACCAAAAAAATGACCGGCAAACACGCCGCCAGGACTCAACGAGCGCAGCACCAACTGCCAGAAATCTTCGAAGTGCAACGGATTGCAGAATGGAAGCGAGAGCCCGGCGTAAACGAGGCTTGACTGCGGCAACGCATGCAACTGTTCGAATGCCGCCAGCAGTGGCATGACGTCCCCATGGCTGGCGCCTTCACAACGCGCAGTCGTTCTGGTCAGTGCCTCTGGTTCACGATCCACCGCAAGCACGTGCCACCCAGCCTCTACCAACTGGCGCGTCTCGTTACCCGCCCCACAGCCCAAATCTATTGCCTGCCTTTTACCTGACAGCGCAGCAGCCATTTTCATTGCGCGGCTTAATAACCATGACGGTCCACGATCTTCGGTCTTCTTGTAGAACGTGCTCCAGCTTTCCATGCCACTGACACCCTCATCCATTGGTGCTCGAAGCCATGGTTACCGCCATGACGCCTGCTACAGACTTCAACACATGCCGTCGTAGCATGTTCATTCCTTCGATTGAAATTAGGATTTCCAGTCACCCGAACACCTTGAAGGTCTCGAGGATAATTGCTTTGCATAGTGAACGAAAGTGGGTCGAGGCCGGCATCTCTGCTGGGTCGCTTGCATCAAGGTTCACCGCCGCTTGCTGGTCGCTGATGCCGTTTCCCAATTTACCTGCGACGGCTGCCGCGCGCTGTGCAGCATATGCAGTGTTATCTTGCGCACCTCAGCCTTGCTGACTTCGATATGGGCGCGCAACAGCTGGCAAGCGACTTCGCAGCGCCGATGCAGGATGGCGTTCAAAATGGCGGCATGCTCCGCATAGGTGGCCTCGACCCTGGGACGCTGGGTGAAGTCCAGGCGCCGGATGATGCGGATTTTCTCGGTCACCTCGCGATGGATACGGGCCATTTCCCGATTCCCCGTAGCTGCCACCAGCTCACAGTGGAACGCCTCGTCCCACTCCGAGACAAGGCGACCGTCCTGCTGCCATTCGCTCTCGTCGACCAACCAGATACGCGTCAATTCGCCCAGCAGTTGCACAGGCTCCATAGCCATTTCGCACAGCCGCTTGACCGCCGCCAGTTCGAGCACGATACGCAAGTCGTAAAGCTCCTCGAAGCGTTCGAAGTCGAATGGCACCACCTGCCAGCCGCTGCGAAAATGCACTTCCAGGTACCCCTCGCGCTCCAGCCGATAGAGCGCCTGGCGAACGGGGGTGCGGCTGACCGACATGCGTGTGGCCACTTCACCTTCGCTGAAGCGGTCGCCCGGCAGCAGTCGAAACTCGAAGATGTCGTGCTTGAGCTGCTGATACAGCCGCTCGGCGAGGTTTTCAGGCCGCCCCCTGGCGGCCTTGGTCTCATGGGTGGACAGTTGCATTGCGCCTCCTCAGGCCACGGGGTCCAGCAACATCAAGGTATCACCGGGTGCCACGGCCTTGCCGGGCTGGCAGCGAACCGCGCGCACCGTGCCGCTCACCGGCGCCGTCACGGCCAGTTCCATCTTCATCGCTTCCACCACGATCAGCGGCGTGCCCGCCTCCACGGCCTGGCCGGGCTGGACCAGTACCTTCCAGACACTGCCGCACATTTCGGCGCTGACCACATGCGAGTCCAGGTCTTCCTCGGCGAGGTCCTGCTGCACAACCGGCGTGCCCACCTGCCCGTCGTCATCCTGCCAGCGTGCGACCTCGGCATCGAAGGCGCTTTTCTGATGAGCCTGGAAGACGCTGATATCGGCAGCATTGTTCTGAAGGAAGCGCTGGTACTCGGCAAAGTCGAATACATCCTCCTCGATGCGGATTTGCGCGCGCCCTTCACGGAACGCTTCACGAAACGCTTCCAGCTCTACTTCGCTGACCGGATAGAAGCGGATCTGGTCGAAGAAGTGCAACAGCCAGGGCTGGCCGTTCTTGAACTGGGCATTCTTGCCGAAGCGGTTCCAGATCGGCAACGTCCGCCCCACCAATTGGTAGCCGCCGGGGGAATCCATGCCATAGATGCACATGTACATACCGCCGATACCCACTGTCCCTTCGGCCGTGAAGGTCCGTGCCGGATTATATTTCGAGCTGAGCAGGCGATGCCTCGGATCCAGCGGCACCGCACAAGGTGCATCCAGATACACATCGCCCAGCCCCAGGATCAGGTAGCTGGCGTCGAACAGGATGTCACGCACCTGCTCGCGGCTGGCCAGGCCGTTGGCCCGCTGGATGAAGTCGACGTTGTTGGGCAACCACGGCGCCTCGCTGCGCACCGTCTCGCTGTAGCGCTGCACGGCGTTCAGGGTGGCGCTGTCCTCGAACGCCATCGGCAGGTGGATGATGCGGGTAGGCACTTTTACCTGGTCGACATCGGGCAAGGCGGCTTCCAGGGCCAGCAGATGCTCGATCAGCGAGCGTTGATGCAGCACCCGGCTGTTGTAGCGCACCTGCAACGAACGCACACCCGGCGCCAGCTCTTCCAAGCCGGGCAATGGACTGGCCTTGAGCGCCTCCATCAGCAGGTGCACGCGCAGGCGCAGGGCCAGGTCCAGCACGTTGTCGCCGTACTCCATCAGCACGTAGGCGTCGCCGGCCTGGCGGTAGGTCACGTGCGGTCGGTTGTCCATGGCGGGCAGCTCCGCCAGCACGGTGGCGGAAACCGTGTTGCCCGGCAGCAGGCTGGGCGCCGCCAGCGTGACGGCCGAGATGGCGGCCAACGACTCGATGCAGCCCAGCTGTGCCTGCTCCAGGCTCTGCGCCTGCTGGAAGCTGATAGGGTGGAAGCGCAGCTTGTCTCCAGGTTTTACCTGGCCGACCTTCCAAAGCTCCGCCTTGGCAATGGTCACCGGGCAGACGAAACCGCCCAGGCTCGGGCCGTCCTTGGCGAGGATCACCGGGAAATCGCCAGTGAAGTTGATCGCGCCGATGGCGTATTCACAGTCATGCACGTTGGAGGGGTGCAGGCCGGCCTCCCCGCCGTCGGCGCGGGCCCAGCTCGGTTTCGGGCCCGACAGCCGGATGCCCAGCCGGTTGGAGTTGTAGTGGACCTCCCACTGCGCGGCGAAGAACGTATCGATCGCGTCCTGGGTGAAAAAGTCCGGGGCACCGTGCGGGCCATAGAGCACACCGATATCCCAGGTCTGGCCATAGTGCGGGATCAGGCTGTCGTCCAGGGCCCGTGGCGGGCTCACCGGCGCCGGAGTGGTGCAGGCCGGCAATTGCGGCTGCGAGATGGCGAGCATGTCGGTGGGGCGTAACGTGCGTCCGGCGTGGCCGCCGAACTGGCCGAGGGCGAAGGTGGAACGGCTGCCAAGGTACACCGGCACATCCAGGCCATTGCGTACCGCCAGGTAGCTGCGACAGCCCGACTGCGCGCGCCCGAGCTTCAGCACCTGCCCGGCCTTGACGCTGATCGGGGCCCAGTACGGCATGTGCTCGCCGTCCAGATGCGCCGGGCAATCGGCGCCGGCCAGGGCGATCAAGCAGTCGCTGTGGAAACGCAGGGTCGGCCCCTGCAGGGTGAACTCAAGTCCCGCCGCACTCGCATGGTTACCGACGATCCGGTTGGCCAGGCGGAAGGCGAAGTCATCCATCGGGCCGGAAGGCGGCACGCCGATGTCCCAGTAGCCCAGGCGGCCGGGGTAGTCCTGCACGCTCGAGTAGGTCCCCGGCTCCAGCACCTCGATGACCTGGGGCCGGTACTCGAAGGTATCGAGCAACCGCGTCCACACCTCGCCATTGCGCAGGCGCGCGTCGGCGACTACCTGGCGCAGGTAGTCGAGGTTGGTGGAAATACCGTGCAGCCGCGTGGATGCCAGGGCGTCCTGCATCTTCGCGATAGCCTCGGCCCGGTCTGGGGCATGCACGATCAGCTTGGCGATCATCGGATCGTAAAACGGCGAGACTTCGCTGCCGCTGCTGACCCAACTGTCGATCCGCACGCCCTCGGGGAAATGCACGTCGGTGAGCAACCCCGGACTTGGCTGGAAGTTCCTCAGCGGGTCTTCGGCGTAGATACGCACCTCGATGGCCGCGCCCTCGGGCGCCCGATCCAACGCCGACCAATCGATGCTGTCGCCTGCGGCAACCCGCAACATGCACTCGATCAGGTCAAGGCCGGTGACCATCTCGGTGACCGGGTGCTCGACCTGCAAGCGGGTGTTGACCTCGAGAAAATAGAAGTCATCGCGCGCCGCGTCGTAGATGAACTCGACCGTGCCGGCACTGCGATAGCGGACCGACTCGCCCAGTTGAACGGCAGCGGCGTGCAGGCGTTCGCGGGTGGCCTGCGGTAGGTTGGGCGCCGGGGTTTCCTCCAGGACTTTCTGGTTGCGCCGTTGCAGCGAGCAATCGCGTTCGCCAAGCGCCACCACGCGGCCATGGCCATCGCCGAAGATCTGCACTTCGACATGCCGGGCACGGTCGACGAAACGCTCCAGGAACACACCGGCGTCACTGAAGAACTGCTCGCCCATGCGCTTGACGCTTTCATAGGCACTGCTCAAGGCGGCGGCGTCCGCGCAGCGTGTGAGGCCGATGCCTCCACCGCCAGCGGTGGTCTTCAGCATCACCGGGTAGCCGATGTGGTCGGCGGCGGCCAGGGCCTCCTCAAGGCTTTGCAGCAACCCGGTGCCCGGCGCCATCGGCACCTGGGCATCGGCTGCCAGCTCACGCGCCCGGTGCTTGAGGCCGAACTCGCGGATCTGCTCGCCGGTCGGGCCGATGAAGGCGATGCCAGCGGCTTCGCAGGCGTCGGCGAACGCTGCGCTTTCGGAGAGAAAGCCATAACCAGGGTAAATGGCCTGGGCACCGGTTTGGCGAGCAGCGGCCAGGATCTTGTCGACGCGCAGGTAGCTGTCGGCGGGCTTGTCGCCGCCCAGGGCGATGGCGATGTCAGCATCGCGCACGTGCTGGGCGTTGCGGTCTGGGTCGGCATAGACAGCGACGCTTTTCACCCCGAGACGTTTGAGGGTGCGGATGGCGCGAACGGCGATCTCACCGCGGTTGGCAATCAGTACGGTATCGAACATGGTGTTTTCCTCAAGCAGGTGTGCGGCTGGCGATGAAGGCGCGCCACCCGCCAAAGGCGGTGATGTCTTCGGCGCTTTCCAGCGCCAGGGGCTCGCAGATGAATCCCTTGACCCAGCGGCCGTCGGCCAGCTGGAGATTGCCGATGCCTAACGGCGGCGGAATCTCCGCGACGAACTCGCCGAAGCGCGCAAGCGGTATGTCCCACAGCTCGACGATGATCGAGGCGCCTTCGCTGGCCCTGGCCAACCCGGGCTTGGGCGGCACCGAACCCGGTAGCGCGTAGAGGCGATAGTCGGGGGCGGTCAGGGTCTGCTCCACCAGGACAGCGTTGCGGTTGCGCAGCTGGAAGTTCAGGGGCATCCCGGTCAGGTGTGCGCCGACCACGGCAACGCGGACGCTGCCAGGGGATTGCTTGGGTTTCGCCAGGGCGGGAAGTGGCCGTCCGGTGCTGCCCAGTGGCTGGGCGAATGCCGCCTGCAAGCGCTTGCCGAGCGAAGCCAGTGCATGATCGTGCCAAGCCGGCGCCAGCAGCGTGATACCTACCGGCAGGCCGTCCTGACGCATGCTGGCAGGCAGGGCCAACGCGCTCAGGTCGGCGAGGTTGGTGAAGTTGGTGTAGGTCCCGAACTGGCTGTTGAAGAGGATCGGCTCGGCCTTCATTTCCTCGAGCGTGCGCAGCGTGGGTGACGTCGGTACCAGCAGTGCGTCGAAACCTGCCAATGCCTGGTTGATCGCCCTGCTCAGTTCGGCCCGCAGATACTCGGCGCGGTAGACATCACGGGCATCGTACTTCAGGCCATTCTCGACGATGCTGCGTACGACCGGGTCGATGGCCTGCGGCGAGGCTTCCAGCATGGATGTCAGCGCCACGGTCCGCTCTGCCACCCAGGGGCCCTGGTAAAGCTGCTCCGCCAAATCGCGAAACGGTGTGAAATCGACAGGCACCAGTTCCACGCCCCATTCGCGCAGCTGGTGAAGCGTCTGCTCGAAGACCGCCTGGTTCTGCCGGTCGCCAAAGAACTCTAGTGTGTCGGGGATCGCCAGGCGTGGCGTGCCGCCGATCGCCACTGGCGCCGTCGCCGGGTTGCTACGCGAGTAGGCATCGGCTGCATCGTAGCCCCCGGCGATTTCAGCGACGCATTCGGCATCGTCGACCGTCAGGGCGAACACCGACACGCAATCCAGGGTCCGGCAGGCAGGCACCACGCCGAGGGTGGAGAGCCAGCCCTTGGTCGGCTTGAGGCCAACGATGTTGTTGAAGCCTGCCGGGACACGCCCGGAGCCAGCGGTGTCGGTGCCCAGCGAAAATGCCACCAGCCCTCGCGCCACCACGGACGCGGACCCAGAGCTGGAACCACCGCTGACGTAGTCGGCGTTGAATGCATTGGGAACCGCGCCGAACGGCGAGCGGGTCCCCACCAGCCCAGTGGCGAACTGGTCAAGGTTGGTCTTGCCGATCAGTACCGCGCCGGCCGCCTGCAAACGGCTGACGACTGTGGCGTCCTGCTCGGCCAGGTAGGCAAATGCCGGGCAGGCGGCGCTGGTTTGCCAACCGGCCACATCGATGTTGTCCTTGACCGCGAAGGGAACACCGTAGAGAGGCAATTTGCCGAGATCGCCCTGAACCGCCGCCAACTGTTCAGCCAGTGTGGCAAGGCGGCGCGAAAGCTGTTCGGCGGACGCGAGGGTGATCCATGCCGAGTCTGTGCCCTGGAACTGCTGCAGCAGCTCGAAAAGCATGTCCAGGTTCAGGGCATCGTGGCGGTAGGCATGCTGCCAGTCGCGGACGGTCCAACCGAGGGTGGGCATTGCAAGCGTTGGCATGGGGAACTCCATCTTGTATCCAAGTTTGAATTCCTCCTGAGCAACGATCGGGCCATATCTCCACAGCCCTTTGGATTCGCCGAGTGCACAGTCCTGACACGCTTCTGTGGCCGGTATGGTTTGCCGCGACTTGGTGCATCGATGGGCCGAGTGATGCATGAATGTGCGCCTGGGCATGCCGCAACGCCCCTACCCCGTCGACCGATGGCCAGGCATTTCGGGATTTTTCAGCTAGGGTCTCATGCACAGGGAAAGTCACTCGATTCACACCAAGGAGCTCGAGATGATCAAGGGAATCACTGCTGCCACCATCGCGCTCACCACGCTGATGAGCGTGTCACTGGTACATGGCGAAGGTGATATCGCCGATGGCGTCCGCCACGATGTCCGAGCAGTGGACAAAGGGGCGGAGCACGACGCCAAGGCGGTCGACAAGGGCGCCAAGCACCTCGACAAAGAGCGTCACAAGGAAGACAAGCATGTCGACAAGGAGGCCAAGAAACACCTGTAAGCGCTGATTGCGTCCACTACTGGACTGCCACACGAAAGGGATTTGGTTTCGCCAAGGTGTTCGGTGAGCCGTCGGTGGATCAGGCCATCGCCTTCGAAGAAAGCATGGTCCCCAGCCATAGCCATGACCGTGGTGACGCCAGCGCCAACGATGAAGACGAGGAAGAGGTGAGCCGCGCAGTACAGAGCACTGTCGGGCTGTTCACCGGCATCGTGATCTACAGTGTCTCCATCAGCGGCATCCTCGCGCTGGTTTTCGCCTTCGCCATGGGGCGCATGGGCGACCTGAAAATCGGTCCCCATGGCCTGGCGGCGATACTTGCGTTGCTGGCATTCATCAGCGTGATCCTGATACCGGCCCTGAAGTACCCAACCAACCCACCCGCGGTCGGTGACCCGGAAACCATCGGCCAGCGCACCAAGCTGTTCTTCCTGATGCTGGTGGTGTCGATTGCCGCGATGGTGGTGGCGGTCAATCTGTTCGCAAACTGCTGGCCCGCCACGGTGGCTAGACCTCGGCCGTGCTGGCCATTGCGCTGTATGTAGTGATCATGGCGGTGGCCGCCAAGCTGTTCCCGACCATCGGGAGTTCTCGGCCTCGTTGCTGTTGAATTTCCGTATCGCTTCACTTGGCATCCACCTGGTGCTGTGGACGGTGCTTGGCGTGGTGTTTGGCTGGCTGGCCCAAGGGCCGGTGCTAGTGCCTCGTAAACGGCACACCGCCCGACTGCAGTCCTGAAACGCTGCCTCGAAAGATAAAAAGTCGCTCGGTGCATACACCGAGCGTCTTTTTCATTCAGGGCTGGCCACGATACCGTGCAGTACCCCGCTGCCGCGGCAGAACAAGGTCAGGATTCAGGCCGGGCTGAACTCGGCGAGGTTGCAATACTGCCCCTTGAAGTACAGCAATGGCTGGGCAGCCGCCGCTTCCTGCAAGTTCAGCGCTTTCACCTCGCCAATCACGATCAGATGGTCACCGGCGGCGTGTTCGGCGTGAATCTCGCAATCGAGCCAATGCAAGCTGCCTGCGATGATTGGGTTGCCCAGCGGCGAGGCCTGCCAGTCGACACCCTGCCACTTATCCGTGCCGCGCCGTGCGAACTGGTTGGAAATCCCGACCTGCTCACCCGACAGGATATTGACCGCGAAGCGGCCGGCCTTGCGAATCCCGGGGTAGCTGGCCGAATTGGACATGACGCTGAATGACACCAGCGGCGGGTTCATCGACACGCTGTAGAACGACTGGCAGGTAAAGCCGAGCGGCTCGCCATCACAGTGCGAGGTGATCACCGTGATGCCGGAGGCGTAGTGCCCGAGCGCTTCGCGAAAGCGCAGTGGCTCGATGGCAGTACTGAAGAGCGACATAGTAGATCCTGGATATGGGGTGCGACCCGTCAGCAATAGGAAAGGGCCGAAGCTGCGCGCCCCGCCCTTCCACCTCGCGCTCAGCCTTACTTCGCGAGCTCTCGTCGCACGATCTCTGCACCTGCGCTCAACGCATTCAACTTGCCGCGTGCCACGGCACGCGGCAACGGCGCCATGCCGCAGTTGGTGCACGGGTAGAGCTTGTCGGCATCCACGAACTGAAGCGCTTTACGCAGGGTATTGGCCACTTCCTCCGGGGTTTCGATGGCGTGGTTGGCCACGTCGATGGCTCCAACCATCACCTTCTTGCCGCGGATCAGATCGATCAGCTCCATCGGAACGTGGGAGTTGTGGCACTCCAGCGAGACGATGTCGATCTTGGATTTCTGCAGTTTGGGGAAGGCCTCCTCATACTGGCGCCACTCCGAACCCAGGGTCTTCTTCCAGTCGGTATTGGCCTTGATGCCATAGCCATAGCAGATGTGCACGGCCGTTTCGCATTTGAGGCCTTCGATGGCCCGCTCCAGGGTGGCAACGCCCCATTCGTTCACCTCGTCGAAGAACACGTTGAAGGCCGGTTCGTCGAACTGGATGATGTCAACGCCGGCAGCCTCAAGCTCGCGGGCTTCCTCGTTGAGGATCTTGGCGAATTCCCAGGCCAGCTTTTCGCGGCTTTTATAGTGCGCGTCATACAGCGTATCGATCATCGTCATGGGGCCTGGCAGCGCCCATTTGATCGGCTGCGAGGTTTGCTGACGCAGGAACTTGGCGTCTTCGACGAACACCGGCTTACGGCGCGCAACGGCACCCACTACGGTCGGCACGCTGGCATCGTAGCGATCACGAATACGCACGGTTTCGCGCTTCTCGAAATCAACGCCGTCGAGGTGTTCGATGAAGGTGGTGACGAAGTGCTGGCGAGTTTGCTCACCGTCGCTGACGATGTCGATACCGGCATGTTGCTGTTCTTGCAGCGACAGACGCAACGCATCCTGCTTGCCCTCGATCAGCGCCTCGTCTTGCAGCTTCCAGGGCGACCAGAGGGTTTCCGGCTGTGCCAGCCAGGACGGTTTGGGCAGGCTGCCGGCAGTCGAAGTGGGGAGTAGTTTTTTCATGACCCAAGGCCTTGTGTATTCGATCGATCAAACAGCGTAATGAGCGGACCATTGCTGCAGCACAGCGTGGTACGGCTTGATAAATTGTTCTTCGGCAAACTTGCCTTGCTCTATGGCCAGACGGCTGCGCTCTTCGCGGTCGTAGACAATTCGAGTCAACGAGTAGTCCTGGTGCTTCAGGCTGGGCTGATAGGACTTGCCTGCCGCCGAGTTCGCGTTGTAGATCTCGGGGCGGTAGATCTTCTGGAAGGTGTCCATCGTGCTGATGGTGCTGATCAGTTCCAGGTTGGTGTAATAACCCAGCAAGTCGCCGGCAAAATAGAACGCCAACGGCGCGACGCTGTTCGGCGGCATGAAGTAGCGCACCTTCAGGCCCATCTTGGCGAAGTACTCATCGGTCAATGAGTACTCATCCTGCTGGTATTCATAACCCAGGACCGGGTGCTGATTTTCAGTGCGATGGTAGGTCTTGCTGCTCGAAACGCTCAGGCAGATGACCGGCAGTTTGTTGAAATGCTCCCTGAAAGTGCTCGAGTTCACGAAGCACTTGAACAGTTTCCCGTGCAGTTCGCCAAATGCCTGCGGCGTGCTGAAGCCGGACTGCCCCTTGTTGTGGTCCAGCAACAGCACGCTGAAGTCATAGTCCCGCACGTACGAGGAGAAATTGTTCCCGACAATGCCTTCGATGCGCTCGTGGGTCTTGTGATCGACAATGCTGGTTTTCAGGATTTCAATCAACGGCAAGGCATCGCCCGTCTGTTCATCCGCGATCTTCATCTCGACGGAAACGATATCGAGCTCTACCGAATAACGGTCACCCTTGGGGTTGTCCCAATGCGCTAGGGCATTGAAGCGATTGTCGATCATCGCCAGCGTGTTACGCAGGTTTTGCTGACGGCTCTCGCCCCTGGCCAGGTTGGCAAAGTTGGTGGTGATGCGCGTGTTGTCCGCAGGTCGATAGTCTTCGTCGAAACGAATACTACTAATCGCGAAGGTAAATTCTTTATTCATTGTGACCCGGTACCCTCATTCCCGAAGTAGATCCTGAAAAGTCTTCCGGCTTGCCCGGCTTCGAAGGAAAAATTCAATGGGGGGATTGTCAGCAGATGAACACCTTGAGGAAAGCTCATTTATTTTAAGCTGATCTTTAGTTTTCCTCATAATCGTTCTAAGACACCTGCTCACGATCGACGCTGCCCGCGCTGGAATGCGGCCTCTGAAAACGCGTATGCTCGCGGGCTTGAGAGAAAATGTCGGCGATGACGATCAACTGAAAACGGTAGCCGAGGACATTTTCGATGGCCTGCTGGCGGCGTTCGCAAGTGAGGAAGCTCAAAATGGTTGATACTCCCTCCGCTGTGAGCACACAGCCACCTTCGCAAGACACCCGGCAGCCGGTCAGTTTGTATGAAGCCTTCCTGTTCTGGCTCAAGTTGGGATTCATCAGTTTCGGCGGGCCCGCCGGGCAGATCTCGATCATGCATCAGGAGCTGGTCGAGCGCCGGCGCTGGATCAGCGAGAAGCGGTTCTTGCATGCGCTGAATTACTGCATGTTGTTGCCCGGCCCTGAGGCTCAGCAGCTGGCCACCTACATCGGCTGGCTCATGCACCGCTCCTGGGGCGGGGTGATTGCCGGCGCGTTGTTCGTATTGCCTTCACTGTTCATCCTGATCGGTCTGTCCTGGGTCTATATCGCCTTCGGTGAGGTCCCGGTAGTGGCAGGGATCTTCTATGGCATCAAGCCGGCGGTCACGGCAATCGTCGTCCACGCAGCCCACCGGATCGGTTCGCGCGCGTTGAAGCATGGCTGGTTATGGGCCATGGCCGGAGCCTCGTTCGTTGCCATCTTCGCCCTCAACGTGCCGTTCCCGCTGATCGTGCTGATGGCCGCGATCATCGGTTATGTGGGAGGCCGCCTTGCCCCAGCCCAGTTCGTGATCGGTGGCGGTCACGGAACCGCAAAGCATAACCATGGCCCGGCACTGATCGATGACGACACCCCGGCTCCCACGCACGCCCGATTCCGTTGGGGCCACCTGTTGCGCCTGCTTGTGGTCGGTGCCGCACTCTGGGTCCTGCCCATGGGGCTGCTGACGCTGTCGTTTGGCTGGGGCGCAACCCTGCCACAGATGGGCTGGTTCTTCACCAAGGCCGCACTGCTGACCTTTGGTGGTGCCTACGCGGTGCTGCCCTATGTCTACCAGGGCGCTGTCGGACACTACGGCTGGCTGACGCCGACCCAGATGATCGATGGCCTCGCCTTGGGAGAAACGACGCCGGGACCACTGATCATGGTGGTCGCCTTTGTCGGTTTCGTTGGGGGCTACGTGCATCCCATGTTCGGTACCGAGCACCCGTTTCTCGCCGGTGCGGTCGCGGCGAGCCTGGTCACCTGGTTCACGTTCCTGCCATCATTCCTCTTCATCCTCGCCGGTGGCCCGTTGGTGGAGTCGACGCACAACGAGATGAAGTTCACCGCACCACTGACCGGCATCACCGCAGCGGTCGTGGGCGTGATCCTGAACCTGGCCCTGTTCTTTGGCTACCACGTGCTTTGGCCAAAGGGTTTCAGTGGGGCATTCGACTGGCCCTCAGCGGTGATCGCGTTTGCTGCGGCAGTCGCCTTGTTCCGCTTCAAGCGGGGGGTGATTCAGGTGCTGTTTGCCTGCGCCGTGGCCGGGCTGGCTGTTCATCTGCTGCGGGCTTGATTCATGCTATCGCTCGGGAGGAAGCGTTCGCCCCCTCGCAGTCATCGCGGACCACCGCCCCCTTGAGCCCCCCTTTACATCTCGACCTGGGTCCCCAGCTCGATCACCCTGTTCAGCGGCAGCTTGAAATACCGCAAGTTGCTGTTGGCGTTCTTCAACAAGAAGGCGAACAAGTGCTCGCGCCACTTGGCCATGCCGATCCGCTTGGTCGGCACCACGGTTTCCCGGCTCAGGAAGTAGGTGGTGCGCATGGGGCTGAAGTCCAGCTCGGCCGTGCTGCTATGGCTGAGCGCCAGGGGCACGTCAGGCTCCTCCATGAAGCCGAAGTGCAGGTTGACCCTGAAGAAGCCCTGGCCGAACGCCTCGACCTCGAAGCGCTTGTCCTGCGTCACCCGCGGCGAATCCTCCGACACCACCGTCAGCAGCACCACCTGCTCGTGCAGCACCTGGTTGTGCAGCAGGTTGTGCAACAGCGCGTGAGGCACCGCATCGGAGCGGGCGGTGAGGAACACCGCCGTGCCCTGCACGCGATGAGGCGGCTGCGCCTGCACACTGGCGATGAACAAGGGCAGCGGCAAGGCGGTTTCATCCAGGCGTTCGACGATGATGCTGCGCCCGCGCTTCCAGGTGGTCATCAGCACGAACAGCGCCAGGCCGGCGATCACCGGGAAGGCGCCGCCCTGCAGGATCTTCGGCGCGTTGGCGGCGAAGTACAGGCCGTCCACCAGCAGGAAGCCCAGCAGCAAGGGGATGGCCAGCCAGCGCGGGGCCTTCCATAGCAACAGCACCACCGCCGAGGCCAGCAGCGTGGTGATCAGCATGGTGCCGGTCACCGCGACGCCGTAGGCTGCCGCCAGGGCGCTGGACGACTCGAAACCGACCACCAGCAACACCACGCCGACCATCAGCGCCCAGTTGACCATGCCAATATAGATCTGGCCCTGCTCTTCGCTGGAGGTGTGCTGGATGAACATGCGCGGCACATAGCCCAGCTGGATGGCCTGGCGGGTCAGCGAGAAAGCGCCGGAGATCACCGCCTGTGAGGCAATGATGGTGGCCAGGGTGGCCAGCGCGACCATCGGCAGCAGCGCCCACTCCGGGGCCAGCAGGTAGAACGGGTTGCGCACCGCCGCCGGGTTGTCGAGGATCAGCGCGCCCTGGCCGAAATAGTTCAGCACCAGACCCGGCAACACCAGGATGAACCAGGCGCGGGAAATCGGCTTGCGGCCGAAGTGTCCCATGTCGGCGTAGAGCGCCTCGGCACCGGTCAAGGCCAGCACCACGGCGCCCAGGATCGCCACGCCGATGCCCGGATGAGCCACGAAGAAGTGCGCCGCCCAGGACGGGTTCAGCGCCTGCAGCACCTCGGGCCGCTGCACGATGCCATGGATGCCGAGCGCCCCCAGCACCACGAACCACAGCACCATCACCGGCCCGAACAGTATGCCGATGCGCGCCGTGCCGTGCTTCTGGATGATGAACAGCCCGACCAGGACCACCACCGCCAGGGGCACTACCCAGTGCTCGATGCCATCGATGCCCAGTTGCAGGCCTTCCACCGCCGACAGCACGGAGATCGCCGGGGTGATCATGCTGTCGCCGTAGAACAGCGCTGCGCCGAACAGCCCCAGCAGCACCAGCACCTTGCTCAGCCGCGGATAAGGACGTGCCGCCCGCCTGGCCAGCGCGGTCAGCGCCATGATCCCGCCCTCGCCCTGGTTGCTGGCGCGCAGGATGAACAGGACGTATTTCACCGACACCACCCAGATCAGCGACCAGAACACCAGCGACAGGATGCCCAGCACTCCCTCTAGGTTGGCCTGCACGCCGAAATGGCCGGAGAACACCTCCTTGAGTGTGTACAGGGGACTGGTGCCGATGTCGCCATAGACGACCCCGACGGCGGCGACCAGCAGGCCGACGCCTGTGCTCTTGTTGGCGTGGGACGGGTTTTCAACGATTGCGGATTGGCTCACAGGTAACGTCTCGTCAGTATTGCGTAAACACTGAATGCGGGCAGGCAGGCGGGGGACAGAAAAAGCCGCGCCAGTATCTTCTCAACCTGCAAAGGCCGGCATAAAGAAAGCGTAAAAAAACGCCATTGCCCGATGAACGCTCGACCTCGGAGGAAGAGCGCTGGCCACCTTGCGCGCTGTCGGCCAAGGCTCTTTTTTTCGTCTGGGTGCATCCAAATCGCGTGCTGGTGGGTACTCACCTCAGGGCAACACCTGAATGCCCTGCCATGTCCCTACCAGGAGATCGCTCGATGAACATCGCACACGTTTCGTTCCTGCCCGCCTGCGGCCTCGCCCTGGCCATGCTGCTGTCGACCGCCCACGCCCAGACTGGGGTCCCCGATGCCGTCAAGGTGCCGGACGGCCACAAGGTAGCGCTGGAAACCGTCGGTGTCGGCGAGATCACCTACGAATGCCGCGACAAGCCCGATGCCCCTGGCCAAACCGAATGGACCTTCGTCGGCCCGAAGGCCGTGCTCAAGGACCGGACCGGCAAGGCCGTGGGCGACTACTTCGGCCCGCCCGCCACCTGGCAGGCCAAGGACGGCTCGAAGATCACCGGCACGCAGCTGGCCATCGCCCCGGCGGCCAAGGGTGACCTGCCGTACCAGCTGGTCAAGGCCAATCCCGCCGAGGGCAAGGGCGCCATGAGCGGCGTCAGCTTCGTCCAGCGCCTGGCCACCCGTGGCGGTGTCGCCCCGCAGACCGCCTGCACGGCGCAGAACAAGGGCGAGAAGCAGATCGTCAAGTACCAGGCCGACTACATCTTCTGGGCCGCCAACTGAGGGCCTGTGCGCAAGGCGCGCCAGCAACCTTGAGCTACGCTCATCGACAGTCCCCGGCCGACCGGCCGGGGCTCCCGATAGCATGAGGATCGGCCCGACCTTGAACCTGCCCACGACGCCATTCGACTACGAGCGCTGTCTCCAGGCCTGTGCCAGGGGCGATCGCGGCGCCCTGCAGGCGCTTTACGACCAGGAGGGTGCCCGGCTGCTCGGCGTGGCCCGGCGCATCGCCCGCGACCACGCCACCGCCGAGGACATCGTCCATGACGCCTTCATCCGCATCTGGACCCGCGCGGACAGCTTCGATCCGGCACGTGGCTCGGCGCGTGGCTGGGTGTACAGCCTGACCCGGCACCTGGCCTTGAACTTCGTGCGCGATACCCGCCGTGAGGTCGTGCTCGACGATGCCGATATCGCGCCTTATCACGAAGACATGATCATGCAAGCCGATTCGCCGAGGATTGACCGCTGCCTCGACCAGCTCGACACCGCGCCGCGCCGCTGCATCCTGCATGCCTACGTCGACGGCTGCAGCCATGCCGAGATCGCCCGCTTGCTCGACACCCCGCTGGGCACGGTCAAGTCGTGGATAAAACGCAGCCTCAAGGCGCTGCGGGAGTGCATGGGATGAACAACGAGCCGGGTAGCAAAAGCACCGATGATCTCGAGCAACTGGCCGGCGAGTATGTGCTGGGCACGTTGTCGGCCGAGCAGCAGGATAGCGTGCTCAGGCGCCTGGATAGCGACCGTGCACTGCGTGACGCCGTGGACGCCTGGGAGCAGCGGCTGCTGGGGTTGAACGCGCTGGCCGCGCCCCTGCCGCCCAGTCCCAGACTGTGGCAACGGATCAACCGTAGCCTGGGCGACTGCCCTGCCCAGCCCACATGGTGGCGACGCCTGGGGCTGTGGCAAGGGCTGGCCGCTGCCAGCCTTGCAGCCAGCTTGTTGCTGGGTGTTGCACTGCTGACGGTTCAGTCGCCTGCCACCACCTATATGGTCGTGCTGGTGGCACCCGCCACCCAGGCACCTGGCTGGGTAGTCCAGGCCCGTGGAACTGACAAGGTCCAGTTGATTCCCTTGGGCAAGTCCGAGGTCCCCGGAGATAAGGTCCTGCAGTTCTGGACCAAGGGTGAACAATGGCCAGCACCCATCTCGCTCGGGCTGATCAAGCCCGGGGAGCAGGTCACCGTGCCGCTGGAGCGCCTGCCTGCGGTTGAGCCCAACCAGTTGTTCGAGCTGACCCTGGAGAATGTGGGTGGCTCTGCCAGCGGACTTCCGACCGGGCCTGTGCAGTTCATCGGACGGGCGGTCAAAGTGCTCTGAGGGGCAGGCCTTTCAAGGTGATGGGAATTGGCGTCCAGCTGGCTGGCAGTGACTAATGTGTAGCCCTTTACCAAGGGCGGTCAATACTTCCCTGTACAGGCGAGCGTGTCACTGATGACGCAAGCCGCGAGGAGGTGCGAGATGAACAAACTATCAATCGTGGGTGCCGGTATCGTCGGTGAGGCAGCGGCCCAGGTCATCGCCCGGGAAGCCCTCTGCCGTGAACTGGCGCTGATCGACGTCCAGGGCGAGCTGGCGCAGGGCAAGGCGCTGGATGTCTGGCAGGCGGCGGTGGAGTCAGGCTCTGATACCAAGGTGCACGGCGGGTCGGATGCCCGGTTGCTGCAGGGTTGCGACCTGGTGGTGATCACTGCGGGCGTGCCGCGCAAGCCTGGCCAGTCGCGCCAGGATGTCCTGGCCACCAACCTGCCGATACTCGATGGCATCATGCGCGATGTGAAACAGCATGCGCCGAGCGCGACGGTGCTGGTGGTGTCGAACCCGGTCGACGTGCTTACCTATCGGGCCTGGAGCCTCAGTGGCCTGAGCCGCAACAAGGTGTTCGGCCAGGCTGGGGTGCTGGATACCGCGCGCATGAAGTGTTTCATTGCCGAGCAGACCGGGTTTTCGGCACGGGATATCACGGCGCTGGTCCTGGGCGGGCACGGCGACAGCATGGTACCGTTGATGCGCTATTGCACGGTCGGTGCGGTGCCGCTGGCGCACTTGCTGTCCAGTGAGCAGATCGAGCAGATCGTTGAGCGTACCCGCAAAGGTGGCGGCGAGATCCTTGCCCTGAAGAAGGTCGGCAGCGCCTGCGATGCGCCGGGCGTGGCGATTGCGCAAATGGTGGATGCGATTGCCAACGGGCGCAGCCGCATCCTGCCGGCGGTCGCGATTCTCGAGGGCGAGTACGGGCGCACGGATATTGCCATGGGGGTTCCCTGCGTGCTCTCGGACGCAGGTATCACGCAGGTGATCGAACTGCCGCTGGATGCGCAGGAGCAGGCGATGTTCGACCGCTCTGCGGATCAAGTGGCGCGGGATATTGCACAGATGAAAGCGCTGTAGGTAGCCGTTACAGGTCCAGGGCGCCCCTGAGCAGAGCATCGAGCACGCCGGGCGCCTGCGGATCGCGCTCATCCAGCAGACACATCGGAATCCCCTGCAACACCCCCTGCGAAGCTCCCAACCCCTCCCCCACCAAGGCCAGCGGGCAAGGGATCTCCATCTGCAACGAACGCAGCCGTTTCGCCAAGGCCGCGCTTACCGGCCCCTGCACCGCGACCACCAGCACCGCGGGCTGGATTGCTCCGCACACCAACGCCAGCTCCTCAAGCGGCTGGCCACACCCCAGCACTTCAATGCGTTGCCGTCGATCGCTCAGCAGCAGGCCGGCACACAGCAACTGCAGGTCGGCCAGGCCCTCGGCGCCGGCCAGCAGCACCCGTGGCGCTTCGGCCTGGTTCATATGCAGGCGCAGTAGCAGCCGGGCGCGCAGGAAGGTGTCCAGGAACAGCCACTGGCTGCGCTCGCCGAAAGACTCGCCCTCGGCCAGCTCACGCCACACCGGCATGAACACCTCATGCATCACCGTGGCCTTGGGTAGCAGCGTGAACAGCTGCCCATGAATGCCTTCCAGCGCCTGCGCGTCGAATGCCTTGGTGGCCCGAACAACGGCCAGCCGCCAGTCGTGGAGGGCATCGTCCTGCGCGGGGTGCGCCTCTGGCTGGCCGGCGAGCAGCCCGCCGACCTTGCTGATGGGCACGCCGTTGCCGGTCCAGCGCAGGATGTCGCGAATGCGCTGGACATCCCGGGCCGTGTAGAGCCGGTGGCCGCCTTCGGTGCGCTGTGGGCTGATCAGGCCATGGCGGCGCTCCCAGGCCCGCAATGTCACGGGGTTGATGCCGGTCAGGCTGACCACGTCGCGCATGGGCAGCAAGTCGAAGGAAGGGGTGTCGGTCATGGCCAGGGTTCAAATGGATGTGAGCACATTCTAAACCCATGGGCACCTGTTGCGGCGAGCCTGCTTGGGTCATCATGGTCGGCAAACGCGCCCGAGGCTCTCGCACGGTAGCTACGCTGCGCATTTGCATCCACGTTCCGACAGGTGAGCTCCATGATCAACGCGAAACTCCTGCAACTGATGGTCGAACAGTCCAACGATGGCATCGTCGTCGCCGAGCAGGAGGGCAACGACAGCATTCTTATCTATGTCAACCCGGCGTTTGAACGGCTCACCGGCTATACCACGGACGATATCCTCTACCAGGACTGCCGGTTTCTCCAGGGCGCCGACCATGACCAGCCGAGCGTCGCCGCCATCGCGCAGGCGATCCGCGCCGGTCGCCCATGCCGCCAGGTGCTGCGCAACTACCGCAAGGATGGCAGCCCGTTCTGGAACGAGCTGTCGATCACCCCGGTACGCAATGAAGCCGACCAGTTGACCTACTACATCGGTATCCAGCGCGATGTCACCGCCCAGGTGGCCGCCGAGGAGAAAGTACGTGAACTGGAGGCGGAGGTTGCGCGCCTGCGCCAGGCGCTGGAGGCGACGGGACGCTGATTGAAAAAGCTGTACAAGATAGTTGTATTTGTACAATTTTAGTCCTAGGCTTCAGTCATACCTGTACAACTTGCCATCGTTGTACAGGATTGCCCGGAGCCGCGTATGTCAGACTACCTGCTGCAGTTCGCCCATCACTTTGCCCGCTTGCAGGCAGGCAATCTTGATTCGCTGGAAAACCTGTACAGCGAAGACATCCGCTTTCGCGACCCGCTGCACCAGATCGATGGCCTGCCGGCACTGCAGGCGTACTTCGCCCAGCTCTACGCCAACGTCCACGATATCCGCTATGCCTTCACCGGCGCCGACGAGGTCCGGCCCGGACAGGGCTACCTGCGCTGGACCCTGCACTTTAGACATCCGCGCCTCGCCAGTGGCCGTGCCATCAGTCTGCAAGGCTGCAGCCACCTGCAATGGCAGCAGCGGGTACAGGTTCACCAGGATTACTTCGACGCTGGCGCGCTGCTGTATGAACATGTCCCGGTCATGGGCGGCGCCATTCGCTGGCTCAAGGGCCGGCTGGCATGAGCCGCTACTGGCTGACCGGCGCCAGCAGTGGCATCGGCGCCGCATTGGCTGTGCAATTGCTGGAACAAGGGCACCGGGTGGCCTTGGGCGGCCGCTGCGCCGAACGCCTGGCGCCCCTGGTCGCACGCTTTCCCGAGCAGGCACTGGTGGCTCTTGGCGACATCGAAGACCGTGAACGGCTGGCATTGATCGCCGACGAACTGCAGCAGACCTGGGGCGCGCTGGACGGGGTCATCCTCAACGCCGGGACCTGCGAATATCTGGAGCCAGGTCGATTCGACCCTGACCTGGTCGAACGTGTGATGCGCATCAACCTGCTGGGCCTGTGCCATTGCCTGGCCGCCGCCCTGCCCTTGCTGCGCCGTGGCGAACGCCCGCATGTGGTGGTGATGGGCAGCTCGGTGGCCTGGCTAGCCCTGCCCCGCGCCGGTGCCTATGGCGCGTCCAAGGCCGCCGTGCGTTACCTGGTCGAATCGCTGCGTCTCGACCTGGCCAACGAAGGCATCGATGTCACCCTGATCAGCCCCGGCTTCGTCGACACGCCTCTGACCCGGCGTAACGACTTCCCCATGCCCCAGCGCTGGACGGCGCAACGCGCCGCCCGCCATATCGCCCGGCGCCTGCCCGGGCGGCCACTGGAAATCAACTTCCCCGCTGCGTTCACCTTGGCCCTGCGCCTGCTCGGCGCGCTGCCGCCGCGTTGGCGCCTGGCGCTGGGTCGACGCCTGGCAAGACGGCCACAGGAATAGCCCAACATGCGTATCGCGATCATAGGCAGCGGCATCGCCGGCCTGACCTGCGCCCACCTGCTGTCGCGCCGCCACGAAGTCACGGTGTTCGAGGCCGACGACTGGATCGGTGGCCACACCCATACCGTCGAAGTGCCCTGGCACGGCGAGCGCCATGCGGTGGATACCGGTTTCATCGTGTTCAACGACTGGACCTACCCGAACTTCATCCGCCTGCTCGACCAGCTCGGCGTTGCCTCGCGACCGACCCAGATGAGCTTCTCGGTGCATGACCCGAGCAGTGGCCTCGAATACAACGGCCACGACCTCGACACCCTGTTCGCGCAACGGCGCAACCTGGTGTCGCCGGGGTTCTGGGGCATGCTGCGCGACATCCTGCGTTTCAACCGCCAGGCCCTGGCCGACCTGGACCGCGGGCGAATAGACCCTTCCACCACCTTGGGCGGCTATCTCCAGGCACAGGGCTATGGCCGGCGCTTCGTCGAGCACTACATCGTGCCGATGGGCTCGGCGATCTGGTCGATGTCACGGGCGGACATGCTCGGTTTTCCCTTGCAGTTCTTCGTGCGCTTTTGCCGCAACCATGGACTGCTGTCGGTGAACCGACGTCCGCAGTGGCGGGTCGTCGAAGGTGGTTCGCACAGCTATGTCGCACCGCTGTGCCGGCCGTTCGCCGAGCGCATCCGCCTGGCGTGCAAGGTCGACCGGGTGAGCCGCGACGAAGGCGGTGTCACCCTGTTCAGCAAGGCCGGTAGCGAGCGCTTCGACAACGTGGTGTTCGCCTGCCACAGCGACCAGGCCCTGGCCTTGCTGGAGGCGCCCAGCGCCCAGGAGCGCGCGGTGCTCGGGGCCATCACCTACGCCAGCAACGACGTGCTGCTGCACACCGACACCCGCCTGCTGCCGCGCCGGCGCAAGGCCTGGGCCAGCTGGAACTACCGCCTGGGCGGCCCCGAACAGGCTCCGGCAGCGCTGACCTACAACATGAACATACTGCAGGGCATCCAGGCCCCGGTGACCTTCTGTGTCAGCCTCAACCAGACCGCTCAGGTAGACCCGACGCAGATCATCGCCCGTAACCAGTACGCCCACCCCCAGTACAGCCTCGCCGCCACCGCCGCACAGGCCCGCCAGGCCGAACTGCAGGGCCAGCGCCACAGCTACTACTGCGGCGCCTACTGGGGCAACGGCTTTCACGAGGACGGCGTGGTGAGTGCGCTCAAGGTCGCCGAACACTTCGGAGAGCAACTGTGAACAGCAGCCTGTGCCCGGGCTGGGTCAGCCATCGGCGCCTGGGGCCCCGCCCGCATGCCTTCCGCTACCGGATCGGTATGTTCTACCTGGACCTTGACGAGCAGGCCTGGCTGCTGGGCCTGTCGCGCTGGATAGGCCACGGGCGATTGGCCCCGTTGAGCTGGCGCGAGACCGACTACCTGCCGGCGCTGACCGGCACCGGCGAGCCGCTGGCCCAGGCCGCCCGCCGGGTGGTCGGCCAAGCCACCGGCCAGATTCCCGAGGGCCCGGTGCGTCTGCTGACCCAACTGCGCAGTTGGGGACTGTCGTTCAACCCGGTGAGCCTGTACTTCTGCCATGACCGTAACGAACAACTGGCGGCGATCCTGCTGGAAGTGCGCAATACGCCATGGCGCGAGCGCTTCCACTATGTACTGCCGGTGCGGGACGGTCTAGACCAGCCATTCGTCATGGCCAAGGCCTTCCACGTCTCGCCCTTCCTGCCAATGGCCATGGACTACCACCTGCGTTTCCATCTGGATGCGCAACGGATTCACGTACACATGGAGAACTGGCGAGACGGTCAGAAAGTCTTCGAAGCCGACCTCGCCGTGCGGCGCCAGCCGCTGGGCCGCGCCGCGCTGCACCGATACCTGCTGTCCTTCCCCTGGATGAGCCTGCGCACCGTCTCGGCCATCTATTGGCAAGCCCTGCGCCTGTTGCTCAAGCGCATCCCCATTCACGACCACACCGCCAGCCAGGGCGCCCTGGCGCTTGGCCACCGCTGCGAGGAGCCCGATCATGTCGAACCCCACCCTTAGCGTCAGCAAATCCGCAGGCCTCACCCCCCTGTTGGGTGGGCTGGCCCGCAGCGCGGTGCTGGCGCAACTGGGCAAGCTGCGCCACGGCCACCTGCGACTGCGCGAGCGGGGACAGCAATGGAGCTTCGGCGACGCCGGCAGCCCGTTGCTGGCCGAAGTGGAGATCCTTGAAGGCGCGGCCTGGAACCTGGTGGCCGGCAACGGTTCGATCGGTGCCGGCGAAGCCTACATCCACGGCTACTGGCACAGCCCGGACCTGGCGGCCGTGACCCGCCTGTTCGTGGCCAACCTGGAGGTGCTGGACGCCCTGGAAGGTGGCCTGGCACGCCTGGGTCGCCCCCTGCTGCGCCTGCTGCATCGCCTGAACCGCAACACCCGGCGCGGCGCCAAACGCAATATCCTGGCCCACTACGACCTGGGCAACGTCCTGTTCGAACACCTGCTCGACCCGACCATGATGTACTCGGCGGCCCGCTTCGAACACCCCGAGCAACCCCTGGAGCACGCCCAGTTGAACAAGCTGGAGCAGATCTGCCGCAAGCTCGAACTGGGTGCGCAGGATCACCTGCTGGAGATCGGCAGCGGCTGGGGCAGCCTGGCGATCCACGCCGCGACCCGACACGGTTGCCGGGTCACCACCACGACGCTCTCCGAAGCCCAGTATGCGTTCACCCTCCAGCGCGTCCAGGCATTGGGGCTGGAACACCGTGTAACGGTGTTGCGCCAGGACTATCGCGACCTGCAGGGAACTTTCGACAAACTGGTCTCGATCGAGATGATCGAAGCCGTTGGCCACCGTTTCCTGCCCGTGTACTTTCGCCAGTGCGCCGCGCTGCTCAAACCTGACGGGCTGATGCTCCTGCAGGCCATCACCATCCGCGACCAGCGCTATGCCCAGGCCCGGCGCTCGGTGGACTTCATCCAGCGCTACATCTTCCCCGGCGGCGCCCTGCCGTCGCTGAGCGTGCTGCTCGACACCGCCAGCCGCCAGACAGGGCTGAACCTCGTGCACCTGGAGGACTTCGGCCTGGACTATGCACGCACCCTGCGTCATTGGCGCGACAACCTGCGCCAGGCACGTGGTGAGCTGGCGGCGCTCGGCTACGACGACATGTTCCAGCGACTGTGGGAGTACTACTTGTGCTACTGCCAGGGCGGATTCGAGGAACGCGCCATCGGCGTCGCCCAGTTGCTGTGGGCCGGCCCCCTGGCTCGGCGCGCCCCGTTGCCTGGGCACTGACCCATGCGCCGTGGCTGGCTGATCGCCAATGCCCTGTGGCTTCAGGCCGGCTGGTGGCTGTGCGTGCTCGGGGCGCGATGGCCCTGGTTGTTGCTGGTGGTGCCGCCGGTCATGGTGGCGCATGTATTCCTGTGCCGGGATCGCGCTGGCGAATCCCGGGCGCTACTGCGCGTAACGCTGGCCGGTTGCCTGCTGGATAGCCTGCTCGGCGCGCTTGGCGTGTTCGCTTTCGACAGCCGTCCTCTACCCATGTGGCTGGCGATGCTGTGGCTGGTGCTGGCCAGCGGCCTGCGCCACAGCCTGGCCTGGGCCGGCTGGCCGTTCTGGCGCGGGGCGCTGTTCGGCGCGTTGGGCGGACCACTGGCCTACCTGGCCGGCGCCCGGCTGGCGCAGGTCGACCTGCCGTTGGGCACCGTCACCACCGCCCTGCTGCTGGCGCCGATCTGGGCGCTGCTGTTGCCCTCGCTGGTACGCCTGGCAACGTGGCGCTGAGCGGCCACAGGACCATGAACCATTTACCCGTCCATTGCGGTAGAGTGTCAGCCGGTACTCCATCCGCAACAGGATGGATACCAAGGTTTATTCCCCAACGTCGTGACCTAAAGGACTAGCAATGGCGATTCGAATAGACATGATGGTCGGGCCGGGAGAAGAAGAACGCGCAGCCATCCTCAAGCCCTTGCGGGCTCACAACACTTCCCGTGCAGGCGATCCTAAGCCGGAGAGCATCGCTCTGCTGGTGCGTGACGAGGTTACCGACGAGATCATCGGCGGGCTTCATGGGGAGATTTTTTATCGCTGGTTCTTTATCGAATTGCTCGCCATACCTGAACAGACCAGAGGTCAAGGCACTGGCTCACGCCTGATCCGCATGGCGGAGGATGTCGCGCGTGAGAGGGGCTGTGTCGGCCTCTGGCTCGACACGTTCGATTTCCAGGCCCCTGAGTTCTACAAGCGACATGGGTTCACCGAGTTCGGGCATCTCGACGATTTCCCTCCAGGCCACAAGCGTTTTTTCCTTCGCAAACACATCGATTGAAGAAGTCTGCGCCCTATGTTTTCCCCCATTCTATTGACGACGGCATGGGCCATTGATAGTCAGGCAAGACAATGTCCTTCAACTCCCACAGAAGAAAACTACTGGATGAAAACCAGCCCTTCTCGCATCGTGCCTCGCACGCGCGTTCATGCGCCCTGCTGGTGGCGCAGAAGTTCGACATGAAGCGCGATGATCTTATCCAGCAGCTGGAGCGCGAAACCGGCATCGACCTGCACAAGCCGCAGTCATCCGCTGAACTGCGGGCCGCCCTGGAGGCACTGGAAAAATTACGCCTGGGTCGATAAGCACCCGGCTCATCGATTGTCCTAATGCCCTGCGTGCAATGCTAATTTCAATCGTCCCTGGTTAACCCTCTAGACTGCCGGCTCACCACCCCAGGAGCCCACACGATGCATGGCGAAACCTCGATTGAAAAACTCCTCCAGTCCATGAAACCCGTACTCAATGACGGTGAGTATGTCTTTGCCACGGTCACCGACGCCTCACAACTACAAGACCTGAACATTGTCAGCAGCTTCAGGGAGCGCGAAGGCTGGACGGTCATCCTGGAGCGAAAGGTCGCGGACGCGATGCAACTGCCCTACACCTACGTGTGCGCCTGGATCACCCTGACCGTCCACTCCTCCCTCGAAGCCGTGGGCCTGACCGCCGCGTTCGCCACCGCGCTGGGCAAGGCCGGCATCAGTTGCAACGTGGTGGCGGCCTATTACCATGACCACATCTTTGTCGGTGTGGATGAGGCCCAGAGCGCCATGGCCGTATTGAGGGCACTTTCAAGCAGCGCCAACCAAGCCTGAGCGATTGGCGCTGCCAGAACCAACGCGGTGCCCCGTTCCAACCAGGGCAGATTCACTCTGCGCCGGACAGCCCCAACCCAGCGCTCACCGCCTCCTGCCCCTCGTCACCTACATGGGGAATCAGCGCGCTGGCCTCCAGGTCCGACATCAGCTCGGTGAGCATCTGCCGCTGGTTCTCGGTGATCGGCGGCGGCACGTACCAGGCGGCCACGTTCAGGCCCTCGCGCTTGTAGCTGAAGGTGCGCAGCAGTTGACCATCCTTGTAGACTTGGCCGGTGAGGTTGTGCACATAGCTGTAGGGCATCGGGAAGGTCAGCAACGTCAACGCGTTGAGCGCCACCAGCACCCCTGCCCCTTTGCCCGGTGGCTGAGTGATGACCAGGCCATAGCCTTTGCGGGGCACCCCATGGTCGACGAAGGAAAACGCACCGGACGACCTGACCGCCGCGGTCAGCTCGTTGCGCTCCTGGATGTCGAAGCGCGTGTAACCGTCCGGCATCACCACCAGGCTCATCGGCACATAGGGTTTTTCAGCGTGGTAGCCCAGCGGCTTCATCGATGGGTTGCAGCCGCCCAGCGCCAGCAGTCCCGCAGCGGCCAGCCCCAACGTGCACAGGCGATTCATCGCTGCGCCTGCGGCGCATTGCCCGCCAGGCTCGCGGCCTGCATGTCACGGGCGAAGGCGCGGGCGACGCGGCGGATGTTTTCCTGGCGCTCGGGAATACCGAGATCGAGCAGCCAAGCGTACTTGGCCATGTAGTTTTCATAGTGGTAGCGATTTAGCACCTTGCCATCACGCATCACGGTGAAGTCGGCCTTGGTGTCCATGTCGCTCTGCAACGGCAGCAGGAACAAGGTGGCGGCACTGAGGAACAGCAACGGCATGGGCGCGACCTTGCGCTGGGCATCCAGCTTGACCATCACCTGAGTCTGCCCTTCTGCGGCGCTGCCGCTTTCGACGCTGCTGAATACTCCGCTTTCTCGCAGGTAGTTGCGCAATTCGTAACTGTGCTCGAGCGAATCGACCATCACCGTGATCGGCGGCAGGTAATCCAGGCCGTCCCTGATCTGCGGGTCGGGGAGGGTCTGGGTGCCGGCGCAGCCGCCCAGCAACAGACCTGCGGTGAGAAGCAGGGACTTTTTCATTGCTTGGACTCCTGGTTGCCTGGCTTATCATCCGCCGAGCCGGCCACGGGCAGCGTCGTCACGAAAGGAAACGCCGGCGCCATGTTCAGATTCAACGCCTGCAAGGTCGGCAAACCAGGATTCTGACGCCGCGCAATCACTTCATCCCTTGGCTGCTGGTCGCCATGGAAGAACATGCAGGCCGAAGTTTCAAGGCAGCGCGAGCGGAACTCGCCGATGTAATACGCCTTGCCCGCCTCCAGGTGCATGGGCACCAGGAATTGCTCCCGCGCCTGGAGGGTGCTGTAGGCGCCGTTGAAGCCCGTCCAGAAGAACTGGAAATCGTAGAATTCGTAGTCGCCGGGCTTGAGCGGCATGACGAAGACGCTGGCCTCGCCAGGGAGCGCGTTCTTGTCGTTGCCGCGTACCTCTTCGATGTCCTTCGGGGTATGTTCCACCTCGGCATGGCCCCACCAGGCCGCCGCGCCGTATTGCGAGCCGCGCTTGCGCAACAGGATCCGCTGGTTGGTGTAGGCACTGTCGCGACCTAGCGGACCGATACTGCCGACCAGGTACGCGACCGGATCGCCTGCGGCCGGTAGCAGGGGCGCAGTGACGAGGACCGGAGACTTGGCGGCGCAGCCCGTCAACAGGGCAAGGGGTAACAGACGTGCGAATGCACGGAGAAATCCAGGCATGAAAAGTCCTTGAAGGGGATCGCGTTCCATCGGTTGCCGACGGTAGGTCGAGGGGTGACTGCTGCCGGCTGTGGGGGCGCGATGATATAGCGCAGCGGGTCATCAGGCGAGTGGCAGTTATAGCTATTTGCCACACCGCGATCCAAGGGTGCTGCCTGTCAGTTTGCACGCGCCTCGCCCGCCAGCCCTTGCCAGGCGCGCAGCACCGCATAACCCCGCCAGGGGCGCCAGCCCTGCGCGGCCTGCGTAGCGGCGCTGGCACTGTTCACACCCAGAGCTTTCTGCAGTGCCACGTCTCCCGCCGGAAACGCATCGGGCCAGCGCAACGCGCGCAAGGCGATGTACTGGGCCGTCCAGTCGCCGATGCCGGGCAAGGCACGCAACTGGGCGCAGGTGGCCGCGACATCGACGCCGGGGCTCAGCACCAGGCGCCCCTCCCCCACGGCCTCGGCCAGGGCCTTGAGCGCCGCCTGGCGCTGGCGCGTGATGCCCAGTCGGCCAAGGGCGTCACCACTGGCCGCCGCCAGGGTGGCCGGTGTGGGGAACAGTCGGTCCAGCGCTGCGACTGGAGTCTGGATGGGCTCGCCAAAGGCGGTGACCAGGCGC
This sequence comes from Pseudomonas sp. P106(2024), assembly GCF_057480815.1. Classification (NCBI taxonomy): domain Bacteria; kingdom Pseudomonadati; phylum Pseudomonadota; class Gammaproteobacteria; order Pseudomonadales; family Pseudomonadaceae; genus Pseudomonas; species Pseudomonas sp. P106(2024). The sequence goes on from NZ_JBLIYU010000002.1 coordinate 252,853, forward strand.
GCGCCCAGCGTGCGTGCGGCGACCACGGTGATTTGCTGGCCGAGCACGGCGCGCACCGCCAGTTCGAAGCCATCCAGCGTACCGGGCACACGCATGCCTTCGCTGGTCGGAAAACTGGCCTGCAACACGCGGTGGATCGCCACCGGGTCGGCATCCAGATCGAACGCGGTTCGCACGCGGTTGATCAGCATGGGCAGCACGCTGGCAAGGCTGTCACTGATCGTCACCTGCGCCTGGGCGCGCTCGTCATCAAGGCTCACGCTCAGCCAGCCGCTGCACGCCTGCGAGTCCTGCACAAGGCGCAGGGTGCGCGCGTACTGCCGGCCCTCGACCCACTCCAGGCCCGGGATGGCGCGCAGGCGCAGGAAGCCCAGCATCGCTTCGATGTCATAGGGTGGGCACCAGCCCAGACAGAGGTTGGTCATGAGCGACATTCTAGTGTCCTGGACGCGTTCGAGGCGCGCTATTTTCGGACATAGGGCTCACAGGGTTGCCCCTATCCTGCAGACAACAAAAAATCCGATGCCTTGCGGCATCGGATTCTTATCGATCGTTCACCTCGGCAGGCCTCGACTGCCGGGCATCAGGCACGTCTGCCCGATGCGAGTTCGATCAGGCGCCCGTCGGTGCCTTGCGGGTGCGAGCAGGTGCCTTGGTGCCGTTGATCAGCGGCCCGTAGCGTCGGCTGAATTCCTGGTTGTAGGGCACGTGGTCCTTGTTGACCCCGTTGTCCCAGTTGACCGACCAGGTCATCAGGCCTTTGATCGACACGCCCTTGGCGTACAGACGCTTGAACGCGTTGGTCAGCGCCGTCGGGTTGACCACGTAGCCGGTGGCGGCGGCATCGACGTTGGCCGGCAGGCCGATGACGAACTTGTCGGCCGGGATCCGGGTGAAGCCGCGGGTGCCGCTGACCAGGCTTTCGGTCAGGTAGAAGAGGAAGTCCTCTTTGAGCGCATCGTTGTTCTGGGCGATCCAGGCGCCCTTGCCGTTGTTGGCCTCCTGTACCCACAGCCCGTCGCCACCCTGGTTGTAGAACTGCGGGGCGATGAAGTCGTAGTACCCCTCCAGTGCCTTGAGGTAGTCGACGTAGCGCCCGGCGCTGGTCAGGTACGGGAACTCCGGTGCCATGCTGATGATGAAATGCTTGCCCTCGGCGGCATAGTGATCCTTCACCAGCTTCAGCGCGGCGGGCAGGACGGTCTTGTTGGCGGCGAAGTCGATCGCGCTCTGTTCAAGATCGATGTCCAGCCCGTCGAAACCGTAGGTTTCCACCAGGCGGATGATTTCATTGGCCAGCGGCTGTTCGTGGCCCGGGTTCAGCGCGATGTGCGCATCGGCACCGCCCAACGACATCAGCACCGCCCTGCCCTGGCTGTTGAGCACGCCGACCTGGCGGCGGAACTCGGCATCGGACAGGTTGTAAGGCTTGAAGGTCGGGATGCCGCTGCCCTTCATGAACGCCACGGCCACCACGTTGTAGTCGCGCGGCACCTCCTCCAGGCTCATGTTGGCGAACTGCCCGCGCTGGTAGCCGTCCGCCGGGCCTGCCGGCCAGTTGTGCCAGTAGCCCATGAGGATCTTCTTGCCCTCGAGGCTGGGCATGCGCGAGGCGGCATCGTCCCGCGCGGCCTTCAGTTGGGTAAAGTCAATCTTTGACATGTTCCAATCCTTTAGAACGTGTGGAAGATCCGCGGACTTACTTGAAGTCGACGTCGAAGGCCTGGTAGAAGGCGTTGCCGGTGTTGGCGACGATCCACATCAGGACGATCACATGACGGCCCTTCTTGTTGGCCGGCAGCTTCACTTCGTGGTCGACCTTGGCCTTCAGCTCCCCGGCATGGCTGTAGTACGGCACCTGCGGGTAGAAGTCCTCGGCGAACGGTTTGTCCTCCAGCTGCGCACGGGTGATGCGCTGTTTCGGATCCCAACCGTCCTTGGTAATCAGCCAGCGGTAGCCACGGGTGGTGTGCGGCGCGGTGTAGCGCCAGGTCACCTTGAACAGCTGCCCGGGGTCGACGTTCACCAGCGGCCAGGTGAAGGCGCGGTTGAGCTTCTTGCTCATCTCCTCGTCGGTGAAGTTGACGCAGTCACGGGCGTCGGTCTTGCCGCCGCTGAGGATATAGCCGTCGGCGGGCGGGGCGACGCTTGGGTTGTCCGATTGGAACGGTGCGGGGAACGGACCGGCCGCCAGGGCCGGGAAGTTCTTGCCGCCTTCCATTTCGTCGACCTGCCAGCCGCTCAGCACACCGAGGTCGATGGCGACGGCGCCGCGGGAAGCCGGGGAAGTGACGCGGCCATGGCGGAGTGGGTTCTGGTTTTGTGGTTGGTTCATGTTCATAGCTCCATTTGATTTGAGAACTCTCCCTTTCCGAAGGAGAGGCCTTCAAACTAACGGAGCTGGATTTATTGTCCACGGCGCGATTTTGCGCACAGAAGCCGGCCGTTGGGAGGAGCCCCAATAAATACTGGACATTCATACAGTATCGCTATGTTTCTCCTACCCATCATGGAGCAAATCACCTACATGCCCAGGCGGCGCATGGCCTGAGGGGACTGTCAGCCGACCAGATAGCGGCGCCGCTTCGACCGGTAGTTAGACGGATCCAGGTGTGCAGGCAACCATTGCCCGACCTGGGGTTTGAGGTAGTTGCCGGTGCTCCCCGGCCGGGCCTGGTACTTCGCCGCCAGGTAGCGCGCGTAGTGGTGGTCGAACAGGCGCATGAACTCACCGAAGTAGATATCCGCCACCCGGGTATCGCCGTGGATCACCAGCATGTTCTCGTCGTTCTTTTCCTGGGAGGCGGCGCTGAAGTTCGCCGACCCGGTCACCACGGTGGGCTGCTCGCCCAGGGGGTCGACCAACAGGTACTTGGTATGGACGAAGTCGTTGCTGTTGAGCGGGTTGTCACGCTCCTTGAGCGCGTTGGCCAGCGGGTTGTCCTCGCCCAGGTAGCTGCCGGCGGCGAAGATCACGTCACCGTCGGTGCCAATGTCTTCGGTCTTCCTGAGCGGATCGTCCTTGATCACGTAGCGCAGCACGTCGTTCTGGGCCTGGAGCACCTTCTGGAATTCCGGGGCGATTTCGAACGCGGCGGTGAAGCACACCAGTTGCCGGGCATTGCCGGCCAGGTCCGCGTACCACTGCAAGGTCTTTTGCGCCTGGGGCGTTTCCTTGCGCTCGCGGGGGCTGAACAGCGGGTAGGTGCCCGGCTGCAGTGGCAAGGTGGGCAATGGGCTGGCCTGGGCGTTGGGCCCGAGCAGCCTGGCCGGGGTCATGTTCTGTTGCAGCCGCGTCCAGTAGTCCAGGTATTGCCGGGCGATGATGGGGTCGTGGACGACATGGCCAACGTTCGAGTGGCCGAAGATCCCGCCAGCTGAAATATTGGTCGAACCGGTCCAGACGCTGACCGGCTGGCCGTCCTTGAGCAGCACGATGAACTTGTTGTGGCGGATGCCTTCGCTGACCGTGCGCGGATGAACCCAGGCCTGCAGGCCAGCCTGCTCGATGGTGGCCAGGTTGTTCGCCTTGTACTTGCTGTACGCATCGAAGACGACCTGCACGTCGCCTTCGCGGGCGGCCTCGCGCAGGGCCTGGGCAACTGGCAGGTACTGGAACTCGTAGAACGCCGCGCGCAAGCCCATGCCCTTAGCGCCGCCACGCCCGATGAAGTCGAGCAGGGCTTCGTACAAGCCCCGCGAAAGCCATTTCATCGGTTTTGATGCCGGCGCATCGGGGTCGGGAGCAACGTTGTCGAACTCCCTGGCATAAGCCTGGGAGCCGATCACGCCGCGGTTGAAGTGGATATCGTGTCCCAAGCCCTCGCCGGCCGGCGCCAGCGTGGGTTCACAGCGCACGCGCACCGCGACGCTCCGGGCTTCGTCGATGCGCAGGTTCTTGGGTTCGCCAAACACCGGCAGCACCCTGTACTCGTAATCCCCATCGGCGGCGACGGTGTAGTCGGCCCACAGGAAACTCTGGATCGGATGCTCGCTGGTGGGCACCAGCGTGCCCGGTGGCAGCCCCTTGTCCTTGTCGGCGAAACGCTTGAGGCCGCGCAGGTAGTACTGGGTCCGCACCTTGCCGGCCGCGTCGAAGTACCGACGGTGCACGGCAAAGCCCAGCAGGTTCTGTTCGCCGACCAGAGCCTCGAGGCTCGGCGGCGTCACGAAGTCCCAGGCCAGGAACACGACATGGGTGCCGGCGATAGCCCGTACCCGCAGATAGTCGCCAGTGGCGGATGCTCGCATGGGTGCACTCCTTGCAGGCCGGTTACTGGAACGGCGTCCTGACCTTGATCGATTGACTGTCAGGGGTCCCGCCGCTCGGGCAGGAGATCGGGGCAAGCTGCTTGTCCAGGCACACCCAGAGTTCCTTCAGCCGGTTGCCCGAGCCTACCGAGACTCGCAGGCTCTGCGACGGCAGCGCGGGGTTGCGGGCCAGGAAAGCCTGCTTGATATCGCTGACCTTGGCGTCCAGCAGTTGATTGGGACCAGGGTTGCGGCCGAGCATGGCCTGGGTATCGGGACGGCGCAGCGTGTCGTACACCCGTTGGATATCGGCGAAGTAGCGCTCGGCGGACGACCAGCCACAGGTACCATGGGCCTGCCATTCGTTCTGCATCAGGTCCGGCCCCGGCATCATGCACAGGTGCTGCCTGACCAGTGGCGCCGGCAGCGAGCCGACGCTCTGGCAGTTGCGAGGATGGTCCTGGTTGGACTTGGCATAGCGGTTCTGCGGCCACAGTCCATGCACCACCCATTCGAAACGGTTGCCGGAGAAGCACTGGAAGGCATGCTTGTCCCGTTGCGCCTTGGGCTTGTTGCGCTGGGTCTCGCAGTGTTCCGGCGACCAGGACAGCACCAGCGCCAGGTAGTCGGTGGGCAGGTCCTTGTTGACATAGTCCACCGGGCGCACCGGGGCGGGCTCGACGACGTCGGGCAACGCGCAGATTTCCTCGGCGAAAATCGGCGAGGCAACGGCCAGCCAGCCCCAGAACAGCGTTCTCATCCAGGCGCAATGCCGTGGTGTTCCTTGCATGATGACCTCCTTGTCGGGTGCGACAGGCTCCGTGCCTGTCGCTCGTTCAACCCCGTCAGGTGATGGTGTAGCGCGAATATGACGATTCGTCAGTGGTGCTTTGTTGTATCGTTCGTCCTGCCGTACCACAAGGCGCCAATGAAGCGAAAAAACATGAACCGTCGTAAAAAGATCAACCAGCTGTTGAAAGCCCACGCCAAGAAGGCCAGCGCCAAGCTGGCGCCGAAAAACCGCAACACCTACATTTCCAAGGCCGACCGGCTGAAACTGGCAGCCGAAGCCAGCCTGGGCGCCGAGCAGGCCAACGCAGACAGCGCCTCCCCCACCCAGCACTGAGCCTGATGATGACAACACCTGCCGAGAAAGCGAGCGATGCGATGGACCTGACATTCAGCCACGTGGATGTGCTGGTCGCCGATCTGCAGGCCGCTTGTACCTACTACGCCCAGGTGCTGGGCGCCGAGATCTCGCGCACGCTCGTCTGGGAGCGCGGCGGCCTGCATGTGCACTACGCCATCGCCCGGATCGGTCAGGAGCGTTTCATGCTGGTGCAGCCGCTGGCGGGCAACCTCAAGGACCTGCTCGATACTCACGGCGAAGGGATGATCTACCGCCATTGCTACTCCACGCCGGACATCGAACAGGCCTATGACCAACTGACGGCCAACGGCATCCAGCCCGAGGACGAGAACGGCAAGCCGCTGGCGCGCGAACACCTGCAGTCGCCTGCCGGTGCCCGCATCATCTGGCTGCCGAAGCGTTTCGGGCATTTCTCGATCGAGATCATCGAGGCGCAGGCGCTCGAAGCGTTCATCGAAGAGGCGTTCCTGCCGCTGGCCTGAATCAGAACGCGTACTGAACGCCGACGGTCGAGGTGACCGGCGTGTCCTGGCGGATGATCGGGCTGTGGCGGACCTGGTCGGTATAGTGCGTCACATTCACGCTGGCGATGGTCGACCAGTGCGGGTCGAACCGGTGCATCCACGACAACTCGCCTGAGTAGGCATAGATGCCCTGGTCGGCCTTGAATCGATCGAAATCGGTGTTGTCGCTTTGCTGGCCGGTGACGCCGAAGTAGGCCTGGTTGTACCGAGCCTGCCCCGCATGGGCGTTGACGCCCAGGGTCACCGTGTCGGCGTCGTTGTGGTGCAGCGTGCTCAGCAGGCCGAACTGATAGCGGTTGCCGCGCTTGTAGCCACCGGTACGCAGCTCGGCATCGGCGGTGATCGCCAGCCAGGGCAGGACCTGCTGGGCCAGATTGATGTCGACCACCGTCGCACCGCCTACCTCGCCCATGCCTTTCAAATCGTCCGAGCCATTGCGGTACTTGCTGTCACCGTCGGCACGGCCGAAGTCGTAGCCAACCGAGAGGCTGGCACTGAAGCCGTTGTCGAACTGGTGCTGCACGCCCACGCCCTTGAGGCTGTCGGCGAAGAAGATGCCGCGCTGGACGGTCACCGATGGCAGCAGGTGGCCCTGGCTGCCCTTCGCGCCCATGTAGCGCGGCGCGGCATGCAGGGCGAAGCCTGCGCTGACCTGGGCCTCGTCGCCCCAGATGATGTCCGGCGCAGTCTTTTCCTGGGCACTAGCCTGGCTGCAGGCAAGCGCCGCGTTGAGGGCAAGCGAAGTGCCCAGTATCTTCCTGATGGACGTTGTTTCGAACATGATCATGACTCGCTGGATAAGGTTTTCGACACCACGGGAAACGCACCGGGATTGCCCGGCGCATTTCAACTGGCGCGCACTCTAGCGAGGGTCTGTCAACGTTCCTTCGAGCGACTATCAAGATCCCGTGAAGATGGCTGAATTTTTTAGCCGAAGGACGCCGGACGGCGCTCACAAAAGGCCTCCACCCCCTCGGCAAAGTCATCGCTGGCGCAAAGACTCACGAACACACCTCGCTCCCGGTCCAGCGCACTGGCCAGATCGCCCTCCAGGCCTGCACGCAGCAACCGCTTGGCCCCCGTCTGCGCAGCGGCGGCGGCGCCGGCAAGGCGCCTGGCCAGCGCCAGGCCGGTGGCCGGCAAGGCGTCGGCGGGCACCACCTCGACCACCAACCCGAGCGCCTGGGCCTGCTGGGCCGACAAGGGCGTGTTCAGCAACGCCAGGGCCAGGGCGCGGTGCAGCCCGAGGTGGCGCGGCAGGTGCCAACTGCCGCCGCCGTCCGGGGTGATGCCGATGGCACCGTAGGCGTAGACCAGCCGGGCGTCCTCGGCGGCCACCAGCAGGTCGCAGCCCAGCGCCAGGGACAGGCCGAAGCCGGCCACGGCGCCATTGAGCAGACCCAGCACCGGGCATGGCAGGTCTGTGAGCCCGAGCACCGCCTCGTTCACCGCGCCGACCAACTGCGCGACACCTGCGCTACGGGCGTCGGGCGAACGTTGCAGTAACTGCTGGAAGTGATGGACGTCACCGCCGACCGAGAAGTGCTCGCCCCGGCTGCGCAGCAGCACCACCTTCGGCGGCGCCAGCGCCAGGCCGCGCACGGCATCGCGCAGGGCGACGGCCATGGACAGGTCGAAGCTGTTGCGTCGCTGCGGCTGATCCAGGGTGAGAAACGCGATGCCTTCGCAACGCTCGACATGAACAGGCATGAGCATCGCTCCCCTTCACAGGACCCTTGGGTGCAAGGTGGCATCGAAATCATCCAGCGACGGGAACACCAGCGGCGCCCGCTCATCGAGCGTCAGCAGATGCTCGCGGTACTGCGCCAGGTACTGCTGGCGCGCCTGCTTGCTGATGTAGGGCACATGGAACGCCACGAACGGCGGCAACACCGACAACCCGACATAGCCCAGCACCCCGCGCTGGATCGGACGCAGCATCGCGTCAAGTTCGCCATGCACCGCATCCGGCCCGAACATGTGGCTCTGCCCACCCAGTGAGAAGCTGAGCATCGCCCGCTTGCCCTTGAGCCCGCCACGGTCGTAGATGCGCGTGCCGCCATAGCAGTAGCCTGAGACGAACACCCGGTCGATCCAGCCCTTGAGGATGGCCGGCATGCTGAACCAGTAGATGGGGAAGTTGAGGATGATCAGGTCGGCCCAGCGGATCTTGTCCAGCTCCGCGGCGATGTCCGCGGCCAGGGTGCCGTTGTTGACCGCATGGCGCTGCTCCAGGGCATAGACCAGGTAGTCGGCATTGGCGCGCTGACGGAAGTCATCGGCGCTGGCGACCGGGTTGAAGTCCATGGCATAGAGATCCGACAGCTGAACGCTGTGGCCCTGGCCCTCGAGAACCTCCACGGCCAGGCGGGCCATGGCACTGTTGAAGGACTGGGGTTCGTTGTGGGCATGGACGATCAGGACGTTCATGGCAGCTCCGCGGTGGCAGGTGGCAAGGGGTGTTCGGCCAGCAGCCGCACACCGTTGTATTTGAGGAAGAAGGTGTCGGCCTGGCGTACCACATCGCGGTAGCGCCCATTGAGCGCCATGCGCATCATGTCCAGCTGCAGTTGCTCCTGCTCGATCATGTAGTCTAGGAAACGCTGCGCATCAGCGGGGCCAATCTGGCGCAGGCCCTGCAGCCAGGCCATGTACTTCACGGTCTCGTGGTGGACGATGCGCAGCATCAGGCCTTGCAGGGGCCGCGGGACCGAGGACAGCAGCCAGGCCTTGAGCCGTGTCAGTACGCCGGGCGTGGTATCCAGCCCCCAGCGGTCGGCGGCGGCCTGGTAACGCGGTTGATTGAAGCGTTCGAGGTCGGCATAGGTCTTCCAGAATGGATGGGACGGCTGGCCTTGCAAGCGCGAAGCCATGCGCCGGACCGCCGCCAGGGCGAAGGCGCGGTTGGCCAGTTCGTGGCGAAAGCCCTTGAGAAACTTGGGTGATGGCATGGTAGGAGGTATTTCCGTTGGAGAGGGACAGTGGGCCTTCACGATTCCTGTAGTAGCGGCCTTATGCCGTGAATGAGCTGCGCAGCAGCCCCGATTCAAGGGCTGGCGATGTAGTCGAGCAATACCCGCCGCTGATCATCGTCATGCAGTTGCAAGGCAATGCCGCGCATCCAGATCGCCAGCTCGCTGCCATGCTGCTCGCCCCCTCGGGTCCCATCGCTGAACGCCGTCAGCTGACGCTCCAGATAGACCCGGTCAAGCACGCGCAGATTGGGCGTTTTCAAGTGCGCGAAGCCCTCTGCCTGAGGGCCGTGACAAGCGCCGCAGGTACCCTGGTAAAGCGCTTGCCCCTGACTAGCGGACGCAGCTGGCACAGTGCTGGAAGTACCGCCAAGCCCTGCGAAGTAGCGCGCCAGCGGTTCCTGGTCGCCATCGCCTATGGTCGTGGCGATGGCGCGCATCTGTGCGCCATGGGTGTCTGCGGCGGCATAGCCACGGCGGCCTGCCTTGAAGTCGCGCAGCTGGGTGAGCAGGTATTCGGCCTGCTGCCCGGCCAGCCGCGGCGCGCCCAGGGCGGGGTTGCCCTGGCCCTGGGCACCGTGACAGGCCACACAGGTGGTGGCCTGGGTCGGTGGCGCTTCGGCGTGGGCGGCGAAGGCCGCGGTCATGGCCAGCAGGCCAGCGTAAAGGCTTTGTTTCATCGGTCGGGGTTCCCTGATCGTCGTTCTTGTTCAGCGATGCGTTGCAGCAGGCGATTGCGCGTGGTCTCGACGTCGGCGGGCACCGCCCCGCGCCACTGCCGCACCTCGGCACCGGTGTAGGGGTTGAAATCAGCGGGCAGATGACGGGCGTCGAAACGCGCCAGCATCCAGTTGAGGACGCCGGCCAGGGCTTCGTCCGACAACCCCGACAAAGCCGAACCCGGCACCTGCACCAGGTACTCGCGCCCCCCCGGCACCCCGAGGAACTTGCCTAGTTGCCCGGGAAACGCCGGCACGTTGCGCGCCGGGTTGCCGCTGCCGTCGGGCAGGTGGCAGCCCTGGCAGTTGAGCATGTAGTCGAACTGACGGGGCTCGGTGGCCCGGGCATTGCCGGCGAGCAACAGCACCGCCAGCGTCAGCAGCCCTATCCGGCGCACGGCCATGCCCTACTCCTTGACCCCGATCACCACCGACAGCGAGCAGTGGTACGGCATGTCCGCCTGGCTGCCGGAGCACCAGTTGAGGTCGTTGGAGCTCTGCGGGCGGTACAGCGGCGTGTCGCCCTGGTCACGCTGGCACACGCAACGGCCGCAGTTGCTCTTGCCGCAGCAGTCGTTGTACGAGATGACGTAGTCCTTGCCGTCGGTGGGGTTGCGGCAGGTGCCGATCCAGGTGATGTCCGAGCGCACGGTGCCCGGAGGGCAACTGCTGGACGTGCCGCCGCAGCAGCCGCAAAGGAAACCGTCGATGGCGCAGTGACGCCAATACTCGCAACTGTTCGGATCACCCGACTCCTGCAGACCAGCGCTGGACTGGGCAAAGGCGCCGCCGCGAAACACCGGCAGCAGGGTGGTCGCCCCGGTGCCGACCAGCAAGGTGCCCAGGCCGCCAAGAAAGCCGCGGCGCGAAGTGCCGCGGGCGACACGGCGGGTCAGCAGTTGGGTGGCCTCGTCGAACCAACGGATCGTCATGGCTGCATCCCCTGTTGCGCGGCGTTGTACGCCTGGACGGTGGCATGCCCCAGGCGCCGCGCTTCCAGCAGGCTTTCCAGGTGCTCGCGGGTGTTGATCAGGCCATGGCTGGCGACGCGGCCGTGCTCATCGATCAGCACAGCGTAGGGCAGCTTGCTGATCTGGTAGGCCAGGCCCACTTCCCGCGACAGCAGGTAGGGGAACGCCTGCAAGCTGTGGGCGGCGATGAAGGCCAGGTGCTCATCCGCTTCGCCATCGCTGGCCAGCACGACCCTCAGGCGTTCCTGGCGGCGCAACGCATCGAGCACCGGCAGCAGCGTCTTGCACACCGGGCACGTCTCGGACAGGAAGAACAGCAAAGTGCCCTGCCCGCTTGCGCCGCCCAGGTTGACCGAGCCCCCGTTCAGGCTCGGCAGGGTGAACACGGGCGCCGTGTCACCGGCCTTTATCGCCTTGCCCAGGGACAGCGCCCCCACCGGCTGAATGCGCTCATGCAGCAGCCCGACCTGGCGCGCCAGCGCCCACACGGCAAGGATCAGCATCAGGATGATCGCCCAGGACAACAGGCTGGAAATGATCAGTGCATAGGTCATGGCCGTTGCCTCACAAGTGCACGGTTGGAGATCAGCTGGTTGGCCAGCAGGTACAGGGCGGCGACACAGACGAAGGCGAACACCAGGGTGCAGCCGTCGAGCCAGCTCAGCGCGCGTTCGTTCATCGGTACCAAGAGGTTGCCGGCGACCAGCGCCAGCAGCAGGTTGCGCCAGACCAGCGCCCGGGACGGCGGCTGGCGACGGCCGCCGAAGTGGCAGCCGCAGTCTTCCAGGGATGCACCCTCTCCCACGGCCGCCGCCAGCACGCCGGCATACAGCACCAGCATCACCACAGCGGGCAGCGTCGCCAACGGCCACCACAGGCTCAGCAACAAGCCGGCGGCGGCCAACACGTCCAGCACCGGCAACAGGTGCGCCCACACCGGCGCCGCGCACCAGCGGCCCAACACGCGCGCATAGCGTTGCAGCACCTCGGCAAACGCCCGGGGATCGTGCAGCTTGTGTAGCGCGGCGGCGCCGAGCAGCAGGGCCAGCCCGCCGACGCTGGCGACATGCACCAAGGGGTCATGCAGCAGTTCGACGCTCACCATGGCATCACCACATTGAGGAAACCCAGGGGAATGTCACCGACACTGCGCAGGTGCTCGCCGCTGTCAGCGTCGTACAGGTTCACACCCTGACGCAGCAACGGGGTCAGTCCGGCCTCGCCTTCTGTCAGGTAGACCCACAGGGTGAACAGGCTCGGCATCGGCACCACCCAGTCCAGGCTGTACAGCCGTGGTTGCGCGCCCTGGCTGACGCCGATGGCGGTGCTCTGCTCCTTGAGCGACAGGCGCGCCACACGCTGCTGCGTGGCCACATCGAACACCCACACCTCGGTGCCGGGCTTCTGGTAGTTCTCCGGTTTGTCCTTGTGCATCAATACGAACAGCCGCCCGCTCTGCCGATGCAAGGCCACACCATGGTTGCCGGCAATGCCCCAGCCATCGGCGCGCTCCTGGTCACTGAGCAACGACCACTGCTTGCGCGGGCGCACACCCTCGGCGCTCATGTCCAGGGCATAGGCGCGGTTGTGCTGGGAGACGAAGTACCACGTGCCGCCATCGCGCACGCCCGTGGTCAGCAGCAGGTCCTGCAATGGATCGAACGCTGGCGCGGTGCGCTCTTGCAGCGCCACCTGCCCCTGATCATCCAAGCGCAGGTGGAAGAACCCGCCATTGCCGCAGATGGCGTAGAAATCGCGAGGGCCGGCCGGGTAGATAGAGGCGCAGCCGGGGATCGGCACCTCGGTGACGAAGCGGCGGTTTTCCAGATCGACCACCGAGATCGACTGCGCCGGGGTGAAATTGAGCACCAGCAGGAAGCGCTCGTCATCGGAAAGCACGCTGAGGCCCGTGGAGATCAGCGCGGTCATGCGCTTGGCCGGGATCGCGATCTCACGCTTGGGGCTGAGGGTCCTGGCGTCGTACACCGTGACCACATCGCTGCGCTGGCCGCGCACGCCACGGCTGAAGTAGATCTCGGTGGCATACAGCTCGTCGCGGCTGTGCGCCAGCTGCAGGCCGTTGGACCAGATGCCGGTGCTCAGCTGGCCGAGGTTGCGGCCCTGGTCGTCGAACAGGTAGGCGCGGCCATCGACCATGTTGGGCGCATTGCTGCCCCAGATCCAGAACCAGTGCTGCTCGCGATGATCGCCCAGCACTTCGACACGGGCCTGCTCCGGCACGAATTCGGCCAGTGCCGAGGCGGTGCCGGCGAACAACGACAGACCACACAGCAGATGACGCAAGGAACGCTTGAACATAGGGGCTCCGCAACAGGCGATTGGCCTGGGCTTGAGTCTATCGAGGGGCATTTTCAGAGGCTTGGCGCGCGGTGACAGCTGCCTTGGCATCCGGTGCCACGCCATCGATCACGCCAGTGGCGCCGAACAACAGCAGGTGACCGGATTGCGCAGCCAGGGCGGCCAGGTTCGAGCGGTCTTCACGTTGTGCGCTGGTAAAATGCGCCACCTGCGAGTCGGAGATCGCCACCAGGCCCGAATTACCCACCAGCGCCACCCGCCCGTCATCCAGTTGCGTCACGGCGCTGATCGCCTCGCGGCTGCCACTGTCGAGCAGGCGCCAGTGGCGCCCCTGGCTGTCGCCCAGCAGCACCCGCCCACTCATCCCCGCCAGCAGCACGCGACCATCGTGCAGGCCGGTGCCGGTCCACAGCGAGCCACTGACACCGGTGTCCAGCGCCTGCCAGGACGCGCCCTGGTCAGAGGAGCGGTAGCCGTGGCCGGCCTCGCCGACGATGAACAGACTGCCGTCAGCGGCCTGGAACACCTGATTGAGGTGGAAGTCGTCGCCCTCCTCGCCGATTTGCATCGGCAGCCAGCTGACGCCGCCATCGACCGTGCGCGCCGCATAACCGTAGGCACCGACAAGCATGCCGTGGTGGGCATCGGTGAACAGCACCGACAGCAGCACGGGTTTGCCCTCCAGGCGCTGTTGCAGGGTCCAGTGCTGACCGCCGTCGAGGCTGTGCAGCAGCACCCCACCATGCCCCACCGCCCAGCCTTGTCGCTCATCGACGAAGCTCACGGCGGTCAGCAAACCATCCACCGGCACGCTGCGCGCCTGGCGCCATTGCTGGCCATCGGCGGACAACGCCACCACGCCGTGGTCGCCCACCGCGACCAGCCCTTCCCCGGCCCGCGCCACCGCCACCAGGGGCGCGTGGCGTACATCGCTCAGGGCAATGGCCGGCGCCGCAGCGACCTGCCCTGCCCATATCACCCCCAGCAACCAGGGCAACACCTGAACAGTCCTCATCCTTCAGCCCTTCTCAATGGGCGATCAGGGGCGCGCGGACCGGCCCCCGTCGCGGAACCAGTCTTTCCAGGACCACGGCCAGCGCCGGCAGCAAGGTCACCGCCATGAGCATGTTGGCCATGAACATGAAGGTCAGCAGCAGACCCATGTCGGCCTGGAATTTCAACGCCGAGAACGACCAGGTGGCCACCCCCACCGACAGCGTCAGCGCGGTGAACACCGTGGCCACGCCCACTTCGCGCAAGGCCTGCTGGAAGGCGGCGACGATGTCGCTTCCTGCTGCCAGGTGCAGTTGCAGGCGGTTGTAGATGTAGAAGGCGTAATCCACCCCGACGCCCACGGCCAGCACCATCACCGGCAAGGTGGCCACGATCAGGCCGATGTCGAGGGCCTTCATGAACCAGTAGCCGAGGAAGGTCGCCAGGGTCAGCGGCAGGCAGCAGGCAAGCATCGCCCGCCAGTCGCGGTATACCAGCCCCACCAGCAGCACGATGGTCAGGTACACGTAGAGCATCATCGGCAGCTCCGAGCCCTCCACCACCGCGTTGGTGGCGGCCTGCACCCCGGCGTTGCCGCTGGCCAGGCGCACGCTCACCCCAGGCAGCACATGGCGCTCGCGGTACTGCTCGACGGCCGCGGTTATCTGCTTGAGGGTGCTGGCCTTGTGGTCGGCCAGGTACAGGTTGACCGGCAGCACGGTGCAGTCGGCATCGAACAGGCGCAGCGCTTCGGGCACCTGGCGCACGGTTTCGCCCAGGGACAGCTCGTCGACCGGCAGTGCCGCCCATTTCGGGTTGCCTTCATTGACCCCCGAGGCCGCCAGCTTGGCCATGGCCGGCAGCGCTTGCGCCGACAGCACGCCGGGCAAGGTGCCCAGGTACCAGGTCAGGCGGTCGACATAGGCCATCACGTCATGCCGGTAGCAACCGCCCGCCGGGGTCTGCACGGCCACGGTGAACAGGTCCAGGCCCAGGGCGAAATGGCTGACCACCTGCTCCACATCCTGGTTGTAGCGCGAGTCGGCGTGCAGTTCGGGCGCCCCCGGCAGCACATGGCCAATGTGCCGGCCCTGGCTCTGCCACACCGCCAGTGCCATCAGGCCAACGCCCAGCATGGTCACCCGCAGCGCGTTGCGCGGCTCGGCGATGCGCCCAAGGCCGGTCATCAATCCTTCGCGGCGCGCACGCAGGCGCTCGACCTTGGCCACGTAGCGTCCGTCGAAACGGCAGTAGCTGGCCAGTACCGGCAGCATCACCAGGTTGGTGACGATCTTGTAGGCCACCCCTACCGACGCGGTAATGGCCAGTTCGCGAATCATCGGGATCGGCACCAGCACCAACGTCGCAAAGCCGACGAAGGCGGTGATCAGGGCCAGGGTGCCGGGAATCATCAGGCCGACGAAACTGCGCCTGGCGGCGGTCATGCCATCGGCACCGGCACAGACCTCCTTGGCGATGAAATTGACCTGCTGTACGCCGTGGGACACGCCGATGGCAAACACCAGGAACGGCACCAGGATCGCCAGCGGATCGAGGCCGAAGCCCAACAGCGTCAGGGTGCCGAACTGCCACACCACCGACACCAGCGAACACACCAGCGCCAGCGCCGTCAGGCGCCAGGAGCGGATGTACCAGTAGACCGCCAATGCCGTGAGCACAAAAGCCAGGGCGAAGAACTCGACCACGCTGCGGGCGCCGGCGCCGATATCGCCCATCTGCTTGGCGAAGCCGATGATCTGCACGTCGAAGGCGGCGTCGGCGTATCGCGCCCGTACCTGCTCCTCCAACTGACGACTGAAGGCCAGGTAATCGAGACGTTTGCCCGTCACCGGGTCCGGGTCGGCCAGCTCCGCCACCACCATGGCCCCACGCTGGTCATTGGCCACCAGGGTGCCGACGAAGCCGCCGGCCAGGGTGCGCTCACGAATGGCGGCAATGGCCCGGGCATCGAGGTTGCCGACGGTGACATCACCGCCGACCACGTCCTCGGCCTTCATGCCCTCCTCGGTGATCTGCACCGCGCGGGTGTTCGGCGTCCACAGCGAAGTGACGCTGCGCCGGTCGATGCCCGGCAGGAAGAACAGCGTCTGGGTCAGGTCGTGCAAGCGTGTCAGCGCCGCCGTGTTCCAGATATCGCCATGGCGCGCCCGCAGCACCACGATGACGCGGTTGGCGCCGAACAGCACGTCGCGGTACTGGTTGAACGTCTTGATATAGGGGTGCTGCTGCGGCAGCTGTTTGTCGAAGCCCGCCGTCATCTCCAGACGCGCGGCAAACAGGCCCATCACCAGGGTGACCACGGCCAGCAGGCCGAGGGTCGCCAGGCGGTGGCGAAAGACCAGGCGCTCGAGCGCCGAGACCAGATTAGCCAGCATGAATAGCCTCCCCACCACGCGCTCGCAAGCGCGTGGCGGCCGGATCAGAAGGAGTAGGAGATGTTGCCGCTGACGAAGTCGCGGTCGGCCATCAGGTTGTTGTCGCCCCCGCCCCAGTAGCGCACCCACTGCAGGCCGCCTTTCCAGCGGTCGCGGTGGTTGAACAGCAAGGAGGCGGTCAGCGACCTGCGCCCCTCGACGAAGGGCATGGCGTTGGGCGTGGTGCCCTTGACGTCATGGCTGAAGTCCAGTTGCGGGGTGACGGTGACGCCGCTGCCGAACAGGTTCGGGTAGTTGAGCCCGAACTCGGTGACGTAGCCCCACGAGGTACGGTCCGGCAGCGAATAGTCGGGAAGCACGTAAGGCACCCGGCCCGAGGTGTCCAACCCCGGATAGCGCGTGACCGCCACCTCCGCCAGCAGGAAGCCGTCCGAGGCGCCCAGGGCGTTGGGGATGAAGCCCAGCGGGTCGTTGCCCGAGAAGGTATAGGTGGCGTTGACGTCAGCCTGCCACTTGCGTTGCTCGACGAAGCCCTTGCTCACCCCGGTGTCGAACACGCTGTAGCGATTGTAGCTGCCGGTCAGGCCCTGCCCGAAGGCTACCGTCGGGTCGATCGCCACACTGTCGTGGGGCCGGAACGACAGCTCGCCGGCCACGGCCACCGGCCCCACCAGGGTGCTCATCGACACGCCGAACAGGTCCTTGTCCTCGCCGTAGTTGATGAAGTAATCGTCTACCACCAAGGCGTCCGGGTTGCTGCGCGCCGTGTAGCCGATGAACGGCAGTTTGTCGTGGTAGCGCTGGTAGAACAGGCCGAACTCGGTGTTGATCGACTCCGCCATCCAGCGCAGGGCCAAGCCGTACTGGCCGCCGTTACCGGGCTTGCGTTCGCCGCCATAGGGTACTGCCAGGCCGCTGGCCACCAGTTGCTCGTGGCTCAGGCCGCTGGTCAGCGGGTCGCCGCAGCGGCCGGTCGGGCTTCCGGCGCAGGTGCCGGGTTGCAGGCCTTCGACGAAACCCGTCGGGTAGTAGATCGCCCGACGCCCTTCGCCCGCGATGTCGGCGCTGGAGAAATAGGTGCCCACCGGGTCGACGTCATAGCCGTTCCACTTGAACTGGTAGTAGCCCTCCAGGTTCAGGGCGTCAGTCAGTCCCAGGCTGAACGAGGCCATCGGCGCGGGGATGAACACTTCCTTCAACTGCGTGCCCGGGGTGTGGTACTTGGGCAGGCTCAGGGCGTTGATCTGGTTGATGCCGCCGCTGACGAACAGCTCCGCGCCCCAGCTGATCACCTGGTTGCCGACCTTGACCTTGGCCGGCATATCGCCGAGGTCGAAGCTTTTCGCCAGCCACAGGTCGAGCAGGTCGAAGCGCTGGGTCGCGTCGCGCCTGGCCGGCCCCTCCAGGTCGGTGCGACGGGTGTCGTCCATTTTGAAGTCCCCCGCCCAGGCCACCCGCCCCAGGGCACTCCAGCCCTCGCCGAAACGCAGGCTCAGTTCATGGGTACCCTTGAGCACCTGGGAGAACACGTCGTGTTTGTGGTAGTTGAGGTTGCCGTCGTCGGCGTTGCTGTAGTTGATGTCGGCGTTGGCGTAGCCATTGCCGCGCTCCAGGTTGTAATAACGGCCCAGCTCGTTATGGGTGGCGGTGTTGCAACCGCCATTGTCATTGCCCAGCAAATGGCAGTCGGGCGATTGCAGGCGGCTGGCGAAACCGTAGGACAGGGTCGAGTCGACGCTGCCCGAGATCCCGTGCTCGCTACCGAATGTCACGGCCTGGCAAGGTTGCGCGCCGAGCAGCCCGAGGGCAGCCAAGGCCAGCGCCGGGCACGGTGCGGCCTTCGCCCATGCCCGCGAAGGGAGTCTGTTCATGCTGTGGTCTCCCGAGGCTCAGCGCTCGCCGCGACGGCGCAGTTCGCCCGCGTTGAACAACTTGTCACTGACCCGGCCCTGCAGGCCGGCGGTGAGGTCCAGGGCCGCGCCCTGCTGGGTGAAGCCGTCGGCGATATAACGCCGGGCGATCAGGTCGTAGCTGACGTACTCGAAGCTGGTGCAGGCCTGGATCTCGGGTGCGGCCCACAGGCTGCCCTCCTGCACCCGCCACAGGTTGCCCCTGGCGTCGTACATGTCCACGTGCAGCAGGCTCCAGCTGTCCTCGTCGAAATAGAACACGCGCTTGGCGAACGAATGGCGCTTGTCGGCCTTGACCGTGGCCTCCACCACCCACACCCGATGCTTTTCGTAGCGCTGCGCGTCACGGTCCAGGTACTGCTCGCCGATCAGCTTGTCGTAGGTATTGGCCTTGTCCACCAGACGGTAGGAGTTGTACGGCACCACCACTTCGCGCTTGCCCAGCAGCTTGAAGTCGTAGCGGTCCAGGGCGCCGGTGAACATGTTGATCTGGTCGACGAAGTACAGGTTGTCGGAGCCGGCGATCGGATTGTCGTAGGCGAAGGTCGGCGCCTGGCGCACGCGGCGTTGCCCGGGGAAGTAGATCCAGGCGTTCTGCGGCTGGTCCAGGCGCGCGTGCACCAGGTACATCTCGCCGGCGCGCGAGGACGGCGACTGGATGTCGTAGAGCAGCTTGGCTTCGATATCGCCGGTGTCCTCGGGCGTTTTGACCGCCGGGTCGTTGTAGGGGTAGTACTCGCTGGCCCACTGCCGCACCTCGGTGAGCCCGCCGGCCGCCTCGCGGCGCAGGAACGAGATCTGCGCTTTGCGGCCCTTGGCCATGTAGCGCAGCTTGTAGTTCCACAGCACCTCGATGCCGCTTTTCGGTTGCGGGAACGGCACCGCGGCCCCGGCGGCCTGCTCCAGGCGCCAGCCATCAGCGCCGATGCGGGCTTGGCCGGCAAAGTCCTGGGTACGCTTGGCCACCTCGGCGGGGATGGCGCAGCTGCGATGGGTGGGGTACACGTCCAGGCGATAGCCCGGGTAGGCCTTGATCAACGCCACCTGGCCTTCCGGCAACTGCCCCTGGTACTGGGCCACATTGCTGGCATCGATCGAGTACAGGCGCTTGTCGCCGGCATAGGGGTCGCCATGGCCCGGCGACCAGCCGGCCGGCGCCTCGGTCAGGCCGCCGGTCCATGCGGGAATGCTGCCATCGGCATTGCCGGCCCTTTCGGCCCCCGTAGGGGTAAGGTCGGCAAGGGCCGTGAGCGAAGTGGTGGTTCCGAGCAGCGCCAACAGCGCGCCGCCCAACAGGGACAGGGGGCGTGGTTTCATGAACTTTTCCTTGCGGGATTGTTGTGGTTATCGAAAGGCAGTTCGTAACGGGCAAGGGCGCGGAAAAAGGGGCCGCCAAAAGACGGCCCAACATGCGTTTCCGGCTCTGCGTGACAGACAGTATTCAATGGCGGTGGCCAGCGGCTTGGCCGCATGCGCCAGGGTGTTTGTCATCCGGTGCCAGCAGGCAAGTACCCTCTGCGTGTCAGGCCTTGAGCCCGCGCTCCTCCCACCAGTCCCAGGCTCGCAGCGCCTGACGCGCCGTGCGCCCGGCCCAGCACGACAGGGTGTTGCCCGGCATCGGGATGGCCTTTCGGTTGACGATCCAGAAGTCGCTCAGCTCGCTGCGTCGCCCCTGCAGCAGGTCGGCAATGGTGCGCCCGTTCAGGTGGCTCAGCGCCACGCCGTGGCCGAAGCACCCCCCGGCATAAATCATGCGTTCATCGCCGACAAAGCTGATCTCAGGGACCATGTCGGCGTTGACCGACACCGGCCCGCCCCAGCGATAGGCGATGCGTACGTCGCGTAACTGCGGGTAGATCCACTTGAGGTGTGTCTCGCAATGGGCCCAGGTGGCCGGCGAGGGCTGTTCGTGCATGGCGCTGCCGGTGTAGGCCCGCACATCACCACCGCCCATGACGATGCGCCCGTCCGCGGTCGGGCGAAAATAGTGCAGCATCTGCCGGTTGTCGCCGAAGGCCTCCCTGCCCTGCCAGCCCAGACGCTGCCATAGCGCGTCGCCCAACGGCTCGGTGACCACCTGGTAAGTCCACAGCGGGAACTGGCGGCGCTCCAGCACACGAGAACCGGGTACCTGCCGTGAGTAGGCATTGGTGGCGATCACCAGCTTGTCGGCGGTCACCTTGGCCACGGGCGTGCGTAACACGATACCGACGCCGCGGTTGTCGATATCGAGCACCGGTGTCGCCTCATGGATACGCACCCCTGCGCAAGCTGCCAGGCCCTTGAGCCCGCGCACGTGCTTGCAAGGGTCGAGGTAGCCGGTCTCGGCTTCGCGAATGCCGCCCAACAACCGAGGCGAAGCGTACTGCTGACGCAGCGCGTCGCTGTCCTGCCAGCGCATGTCCGCCGCCAGCCCCAGCGAGTCGTACAGCTCCAGGGTCTTGCCCAGGCGCGCTACCTGCTGCGGCGAATAGCTGACCCGCACCAGCCCGGCATGGCGGTAATCAGAATCGATGCCGTGGCTGTCGATCACCTCACGGGTATAGGCCACGGCCTTTTCAAGGTAGTGGTGGGCGTCGATCATCTTCTGCCGTCCCCAGCGCAGCACCACCAGTTCCGGCTCCAGCCCGAACAGCTTGGTGCTGAAACCGGCATTGCGCCCGCTGGCGCCGAAGCCGATCAAGGCCGCCTCCAGCACCACCACCCGGGCACCGGGGTTGTCGCGCTTGAACTGCCAGGCAGTGTTGAGCCCGGTAAAACCTCCACCAATCACCGCCACATCGACCTTGAGGTCTTCGGTCAGGCGCGTATTGGGCGCGTAGGCGCCGTAGTCGTGTTGCCAGAAGGAGCGATGTTCATGCACAGCGTCGTTGTTGTTGTCGTTCATGCTGGACTCTCGGGTTTCGCACACAGACATGCGGTCCCTCCGAGCCTATCGGGTGGCGCGGCAACGTGATTGACCACGGACGCCAGATTTTCAGCACCCCGTGCCAGGCCCGCGCCCGGCCTGGCGGAACTGCTGCGGCGATTGCCCGGTCCAGCGCCGGAACGCCCGGGTGAAAGAGCCGGATTCGGCATAGCCGAGCAGCAGAGAAATCTGCGTCATCGAGTAGTCGGAATGATTCAGGTAGCCCAGCGCCAGGTCACGGCGCACCTCCTCCACCAGCACAGAGAACTCGATGCCCTGGTCCTTGAGCCGACGTTGCAGGGTACGCCGGCTCAGCCCCATGCACTCGCTGACCTCATCCAGTGACGGCACGCCACTGGCCATGCCCAGCGCGATCATGCGGGTGACCTGGGGCAGCAATTCGTCGCTGATGCTGCGCTGCTCACGCGCCTGCTGCAGGTACGGCTCCAGGGCCATGAACAGGCGCTCATTGCCTCGCGCCACCGGCAGTTGCAGGACCTCGGCGGGCAGCGTGATGCGGTTGGTCGGCTGGCTGAAGAACAACGGGCACATGAACAACTGCTTGTGCATCGACACGTCCGCCGGGCGCGAGTGCTCGAAGTCCACCCGCAGCGGCCGTACCGGGCTGGCGGTGATCAGTTGCAACTGGCGCAGGATCGTGGCGATGGCGAACTCGGCGTCCTGGCGGCGGTTGACCACGGTGCTGTCGGTGACCTGGTAGGTGATGCGCAGCTGGCGGCCCTCGCAGCTGTAGTCGATGGACGACTCCTGGGCGAACACCACGATATAGGTGTGCAGGGTCATCAGCGCCTTTTCCACGCTGGGCGCGCAATGCAAGGCGTGGCCCAGGGCACCGATATCGTCGGCCTCGGTCTGGCTGCCCAGGGTCAGGCCGACGGCCGGATTGCAGGTGCCGGCCGCTTCCCACAGGGCGACATACTGGTCGCCAGGGATTTCGATATCGGCGCGTTCCAGCAGCGGCAGGTCGATGCCTAGGGCTTCCAGGTGCGGGGCGAAGGTGGTCCTGAAACGGCGGAAGAAGTTTTCCGAGAGGACGGTGCGCACTGATTTCATGTTGTTCTTCGCAGGTCGTTTTTAGAGTGCCAGGATCAGGAAAAGGCGCCACCGGGCGGCGCATCGCCGATGAGTCCGCGCCTACAGGGGGCGTGTGGTCGCTCACAGCGACTGTAACCGATTGTTACTGAGGTGGGGCAAACGCCCGCACCAGGTGATCGATCACCGCCCTCACCCTGGCCGTGTGGCGCAGGTCCTGGTGAGTGACCATCCACACCTCGTAAGGCTGGCTGCGCGTACGCTGCGGCCAGACCCGTCGCAGGCCGTCACGCTGCCCGAGCGCCACGGGAATCTCGCCCAG
This sequence comes from Pseudomonas sp. P106(2024), assembly GCF_057480815.1. Classification (NCBI taxonomy): domain Bacteria; kingdom Pseudomonadati; phylum Pseudomonadota; class Gammaproteobacteria; order Pseudomonadales; family Pseudomonadaceae; genus Pseudomonas; species Pseudomonas sp. P106(2024). The sequence continues at coordinate 275,341 of NZ_JBLIYU010000002.1, forward strand.
GCCCAAGCCCTCGGCGATGCCCCGGCGCAGCATCATGCTGGCATTGGCCGCCATCACCACCCGGCCCTCGCCCATGGGCACGTCCACCAGGGTCGGTGCGCCGCGGTCACGCCAGTACGGCTCGTACACCACCAGGTCGTGGCCGGCGAAACTGCCCTCCTGCGGCACACCGCGACGCGCCAGGTAGTCCGCCGAGGCGAACAGGCCCATCTGCCAGCTGGCCAGCTTGCGCAGCACCAGGTCGGGGTTGTCCGGGCGCTGGTTGCGGATGGCGATATCGGTTTCGCGTTGCGACAGGTTGACGATCTCCGAGCTGCCACTGAGCACGATGCGCACCTCGGGGTGTTCCTCGTGCAAGCGGCGCAATGCCGGGATGACGAATTCCAGGGCCAGGGAGTCGGTGGTGGCAATGCGCACCTCGCCGGCCTGTTCGTTGTCGCTGCCCCGGGTGCGGCGGGCCAGTTCCAGGGCGGCCTGCTCCATCTTCTGCGCCATTTCCACGGCCACTTCGCCGGTGGCGGTGAGCTGGTAGCCGGCGGGGGTGCGCAGGAACAGGGTCGCGCCAAGGTCCGCCTCCAGCGCCGCCACCCGCCGACCCACGGTGGCCTGGTCGACGCGCAGTACCCGGGCGGCGCGGCGCAGGGTCAGTTCGCGGCTCAAGGCCAGCAGCATGCGGGCGTCATCCCAGTTCATTGGCTCACTCCATTACTTGTCGGCCCGCAGGCATCGCGGCGCCTGAAGAAAATCTGCAAAGGTGCGTCGCAAAATCGCCGCGCGACCGCACGACGCGGGTTTCATACCCTGTTACGCACCGGGCCAAAGCGGCCTTTCCTCAGAATGACAGAGGTCTTCATGCGTCACATCCCCACTCACATGACCGCCATCGACATCACCCGGCCTGGAGGCCCCGAGGTCCTCCAGGCCGCCACCCACGCCACGCCTCGACCAGGCCCCCGCGAGGTGCTGATCCAGGTCCATGCCGCCGGCGTCAACGGCCCCGACCTGCTGCAGCGCAAGGGTCTTTACGATCCGCCCGCCGGCGCGCCGGACATTCCGGGGCTGGAGATCGCCGGCAGGGTCGTGGCCCTCGGCGAACAGGTCTGCCATTTTGCCGTGGGCGACGCGGTGATCGCCCTGGTCCAGGGCGGCGGCTATGCCGAGTACGCCGTGGCCGACGAGCGCACCACCGCGCACCTGCCGGACAACCTGTCGATGGTCGAGGGCGCGGCCTTGCCGGAAACCTTCATGACCGTCTGGGTCAACCTGTTCCAGCGCGGCGGCTTCAAAGCCGGTGAAAGCGTGCTGATCCACGGCGGCGCGTCCGGCATCGGCACCACCGCCACACAGTTGGCCCGCGCCCTGGGCGCGGCGAAGATCTTCACCACGGTCAACGGCGCAGGGCAACAGGCCGCCAGCCTCGAGCTGGGCGCCGACGTGGCCATCGACTACACCCGCGAGGATTTTGTCGAACAGGTCATGCTGCACACCGACGGCAAGGGCGTCGACGTGATCGTCGACATCATCGCCGGCGACTATGTGGCCCGCAATTTCAAGGCCGCGGCCATGGATGGGCGCATCGTGCAGATCGGCGTGGTCAAGGGCCCGGCCACCGAGGTCGACCTGTTCCCCCTGCTGACCAAGCGCCTGACCCATATCGGCTCGACGTTGCGTGCACGCAGCGCCGACGACAAGGCGGCGATCCTCGAGGATCTGCAGGCCAAGGCCTGGCCCCATGTGCGCAGCGGCGCGGTCAAGCCGCTGATCCACGCGACCTTCCCGCTGGCAGCGGCCAGCCAGGCCCATGCCCTGATGGAGTCTGGCCGGCATATCGGCAAGGTGGTGTTGCAGGTTGCGCACAACGGCTGAGTCAGTCGAGCGCGCCGCTGCCCAGGGCGATCCTGATCGCCTGGGCGGTGGTGCTCACCCCCAGGCGCCGGCGAGCGGCGCGCAGGTGGTTTTCCACGGTGCGCACCGACAGGCCCAGGGTGGCGGCGATATCGGCCTGGCGTTGCCCGGCGGCGGTCCAGGCCAGCACCTGGCGCTCACGCGCCGACAGCTGACCCTCGCCGGGCGGTGCCTCGAGTAGCCGCCGGGCGCCTAGGAACGCCGCGTTGGCCAGCAGGGTCAGGGCCAGGCGCGCCGGCGCCGAAGCGTCGATGCGCACACCGCCCAGGCTCATCGCGCCCTCCAGGCCTGCCGGGCCGAACACCGGCACCTGCAGGCCATGGATGCCCGGCCCGCCGGGCAACCGAACCACCCGATAGCGTTCACCTTCGTCGCCAGGCTGCTTGCTCCAGAAGAACGCTTCACGGGCTGCCAGCAGATGGCGGGTCACCGGACAATGGCGCACGTAGGTCCGGGCATCGACCACCTGGCCGTCGCCGAACCAGTCCCCTTCCACCCAGTGGATGCGCTCGACCACCTCGTCCCGCGCAGCGCTGGCGCTGAACAGCACGAAGCGGTCATAGCCCAGCGGCCGGGCGAACGTGCGCACGGCCGTCTGGATCGTCGCCAGGGTGGTGGCCTGCTCGATCTGCCGGACCGCCTGTACCACCTCGTCGAACGGCATGCCGTTCACCCGCCGTTGGTCGCCTTGAGCAAGGCCGCGGCAGCCAGCTTGCCCAAGGCGTTGCCGGCCAGCGGGCTGTCGCCGGTGAGCAGTCGGCGGTCCTGGTGGACGGCGCCGGAGATGCCGTCGTTGACGATCTCGACGCCCTGGGCCTGCAGGCGCTCGCCGAACTTCCAGGTCAGGTGGCCGGGCATGTAGCCGATGTCCGGGGTCTTGGCGTCCAGCTCATCGGGGAAGGCGCAGATCTTGTAGCCATCGAACAGTTTGCCGCCGGCCAGCAGCGCCGCCGGACCGTGGCACAGGGTGATGACGAACTTGTCGTGGTCCGCCGCCCATTTCAGCACTTGGGCGACTTCTTCGCTTTCCGGCAGGCCGATCAACGCGCCGTGACCGCCGGGAATGAACACCCCGATGTAGTCCGAGTCGTCACCCAGGGCACTGTCGATTACCTCGGCGAGCTTGCGCGGCTGCTTGAAGGCGGGCTTGTAGCGCTCGAACAGGCCGAGCACCTGCTGGTCCTCGCGAGGCATGGCCCAGTATTCGAACTTGACCGGGTTACCCGACAAGGTCGCGACATCGAAGGCGAAGCCGGCCTTGTCCAGGTGATACATGGGTAGCAGGGTTTCCACGGGATGGTTGCCGGTGGAGAACAGCGTGCCGTTGTCGGTGAGCAGGTAGCGCTCGTCGGCACCGATCAAGAGGATTTTCCAGCGTCCGCCCTTGTAGGCGTCGGGGTAGTCGGCGCCGCTGAGGTCGGACTTGGGCGAGGTGAACTGGCTGAGGGAATACGGCGAGGGGAAAAAGGCGTTGTCCTCGGCCGGATCGGGGGTCGGGCGTTTGTCGTCGCTGCTGTTGGCCATGATTGTGCTCCTGTGCCTGGGGGGGGTTGACCGGATCCATGCTAGGAGGCCACCGGATCAGCGGCAATGAGGGTTTTCCCTCAATGGCGCCTGTGGCATCGCTTCATCGGACCGCGCGGTCCCTGGAACGGCCTTGTGTCGCGAAAAGGCTGCGAATGAACTCCGGGCAGTCTAGCCGAGCGCGGCGGGCGTATCGACGTCGCGCAATACCCCTGCGTCGTCTACCTCGACCAACCGCAACTGTTGCCGATGCCGTTGCAGCACCGAACGCGCGCCCTCATCACCGGTCATCAGTGCGAGTTCAGGCCAGTAGTTGCGCCCGAACAGCACCGGATGCCCATTCTGCCCCTGATGACGCGGCACCACGATGACCGCAGGGCCAGCGGTTTCGACCAACCGCCGTAAGGTCGCGGTCAGGATCCATGGCATGTCCCCCAACAGGATGGCGACCGCCTGTGCCTCGCTGTCATCCAGCGAGGCGGCGCCCGCCGCCAGGCTATGGCCCATGCCCAGCCCGGCATCGAGGCTATGGATGATCCGGCAGTCCGCCGGCAACCCCAGGTCCTCGCCCCGCTCGCCAGCGCGCAGCACCACGCGCACGTCGTCGAACGCCTCCAGGGCGTGCTCGACACTGTGCTGCAAAAGACTACGACCATCACCCAGCACGGCCCGGCGCTTGTCCGCGCCGAAACGCGACCCCTGGCCGGCCGCCAACACCAACGCGACGATGCTCACAAGGCCTCGCGGGCGATGCCGCTACGGGTGCGCAAGATATCGGCGAGCACCGCCAGGGCGATCTCCGCCGGCGTCTTGCTGCCCAGGTTGAGACCGATGGGGGCATGGATGCGCGCCATCTCGGCATCGCCGAGCCCGCCGATACGGCGCAGGCGTTCACGGCGCTTTTGCGAGGTGGCCCGCGAGCCCATTACGCCAATGTAGAACGCTTCGGTGTGTACCGCTTCGAGCATGGCCAGGTCGTCGATCTTCGGGTCGTGGGTGAGCGCCACCACCGCCGTGTCGCGGTGGCAGCCACCGTTGGCGATGAACAGCGAGGGCAGTTCCCGACGGATTTCTATCCCGTCGAGCACCACATTGTCCATCACCTCGTCGCGAGGGTCGCACAGCACCACCTCGAAACCCAGGCCCTTGCCGAACTCGGCGCAGAAGTGCGCGACACTGGAGTAGCCGGCCAGCAACAGCCGTTGGGCGGCGCCGACGCGCAGGCGCACGCATGCGCCGCCCTGCTCCACCCGTGGCCCCTGGCTGTGGTCGTCCTGCACCCGGCGTTCACCCGTACGCAGGTCGACCTCGCGCACAAGCCGGCGGCGGCCCAGCAAGGCCGCCTCCAGCTCGCCCAGGTGCGTCTGGGTCGCGCAGTCGCCCGGCAGGTTCTCCACCAGCACATCGAGGATGCCACCGCAGGGCAGGTGGATGTTGCCGCGAGTGTCGCTGCCGTCGCCATAGCGCACCATGGTGACGGCCGCGGCGAACTCGCCAGCGGCGACGCGTTCGAGGAAGTCCTCCTCGACGCAACCGCCGGACAGCGAGCCGACCCAGTGCCCCTGGTCGTTGACCGCCAGCAGCGAGCCCGGCGCGCGAGGCGCCGAGCCATAGGTGCAGAGCACCGTGCACAGCCACACGCGCAAGCCGTCACGCGACCACTGCGCCGCCTGGCGCACCACCTGCAGGTCGAGATGCTGCACGGGTCAGTCCGCCTTCAGCTGGGCCAGCTGCTGGGTGGTCAGGTCGCCCGGCAGGCCGCCCCAGGCTTCGCGCAGGTAGTTGACCATGTCGGTCAGTTGCCCGTCGTCGAGCTTGTCGGCGAAGCCCGGCATCGGCTGCATCCGCTCGAAACCGGTGAACTGCTGCTCGCGGATGCCATCGACGATGGCCTTGACCAGGTTGCGCGAGTCGGCCTGGCGCAGCACGGTGTTGCCGCGCATGGCCACGGCGATGTGCGGTTTGCCCTCGCCCTCGCCACCATGGCAGCCGGCGCAGACGTTGAGGTACTGCTGACGGCCACGCTTGGCGCTCTCGCCCATGGTCTCGTGGGCGACTGTCTGCACCACCACCTTGGCCGCCGGCGGCTGGTCGCCGAGCAGGTAGGTGGCCATGGCCGACAGGTCGCTGTCCTGCAGATGCTGGGTGCTGTGGTGCACCACCGGGTACATTTCGTTGAACATGCTGCCCTGGGCGCTGACACCGTGCTTGAGGAAAGTCGCCAGATCCGCATGGTTCCAGCCACGGTCGGCCAGGTCCTGGGCCAGCAGGCTAGGCGCCAGATAGCCCAACAGCAGGCCGCCGGTCAGGCGCTTGTCCTGCTGCAGCGCGCCAATCGGGTTGCGCGGGGTGTGGCACTCGCCGCAGTGGCCGAGCACCTCGACCATGTACTGGCCGCGTTTCCACGCCTCGCTGTTGCCCTTGCCCTCCTCCAGCTGCACGCTCTTGCCGTACAACAGGTTCCAGCCGACCAGGCCGGTGCGCACGTTGAACGGGAAGCTCAGGCTGGTTTGCGGGGCCGGACGGTTGATCGGCGCCACGCTCATCAGGTAGGCATGGATCGCGTCGGAATCCTCCCGTTTGACCAGGTGGTACGAGGTGTACGGCATGGCCGGGTACAGGTTGGCGCCGTCCTTGCGCTTGCCCTCGGTGAGGGCGGCGAAGAACTCGTCGCTGCTGTAGTTGCCGATACCGTACTGCTTGTCCGGGGTGATGTTGGTGCCGTAGATGGTGCCGAACGGCGAATGGATCGGCAGGCCGCCAGCATAGGGCGCGCCGCCTTCGGCAGTGTGGCAGGCCATGCAGTCGGCGGCGCGGGCCAGGTATTCGCCACGCTTGATCAAGGCCTCGTCCGCCGCCTGGGCGTTGCAGGCGACCAGTGCGCCGATGGCCAGCGCCAGGCTGCTCAGAATGCGCGTCATGCTCAGCCCTCCTTGACCAGGCCGAGGTCGCCCAGCACTTCGCGGGTTGCCTCGTAGTAGCGCACGTAGCCGGTGCAGCGGCACACATGGTGGCCGAGGCTGGCCTCGATGGCGCCCTCCAGCTCACTCTGCTTCAGCGGCTTGCGCTGGGCTTTTTCCACCAGCACCGTGGCGGCGTTGACGAAGCCCGGCGCGCAGTAACTGCATTGGAAGGCGAAGCGATCGACGAACTTCTGCTGGATCGGGTTCAACTCGCCCGGATTGCCGGCTTCGTCGAGCTTGGCGTGGCCTTCGATGGTGCGGACTTTCTTGCCCTCGAAGTAATGCGCGCCGGTGATGCAGGTGCGCACCTCTTCGCTGGTGCCGTCGGGGTTGTCGACGATTACCACGCAGGCATGGCAGATACCTTGGCCACAGCCCAGGCGCGAGCCCGTAAGGTTCTGGTATTCGTGCAGGTAGTCGATCATCGCCAGGTCATCGGGGACCACTTCGGTGACGACAGGTTGACCGTTGAGGGTCAGTTGCAGCTTGCGGTCAGCCATTGAGGGCCTCCTTGACTCGGGCGGGGGTGATGGGCAGGTCGCGCACGCGCTTGCCGATGGCATGGGCCACGGCATTGCCGATGGCGCCGACCACCGGGATCATCACCACTTCGGCGATGCCCTTGGACGGGTCGGTCGGCGACAACGGCGGCAGGATCTCCGAGGTCTGCTTCCACACCGCCACATGCCTGGCCATCGGCAGGCGATAACGGTTGAAGTTCCAGTCGCCCTCGCCCGGGCCACCCTCGTACAGCGGCATTTCCTCCAGCAGCGCATGGCCGATGCCCATGGCGATGCCGCCCTCGAGCTGGCCCTTGACCAGCTCCGGCACCAGTACCCGGCCGCACTCGACCCAGCTGTGGTGGTTGAGCACCGTCACCTCGCCGCTGCCTTTGTTGACCTTGACCTCGACGATGGTCGCCACCGGGCTGTAGTAGGTGACCATGGCGTTGTTCAGCTGGGTGGCCGGGTATTCGGCGTTCTGCCGGTCAAGCAGGTGGAAGCCGGCGCTGTTCATCTGCGCCTTCTTCGCGTTCACCGCGCCGTCGCCGTACTTTACCGCCACGGCATCGAGCGGCAGGCGCTCGCGCACGCCGTCGATGACGAAGTCGGCCTCGGCCCAGCTCCAGCGGTTGAAACCGTGCACGCTGACGCCGGTGACCAGGCCCATTTCGTGGGCTTTCTTCGCCAGCGTGGCGAACGGGATCGGCGCCAGGCCATTACCGGTCAGCTCGCCGTTGACCCACACCGCGTTCTCGCGGCGCACCACCAACGGGTTGGCCTGGCCGCCATACGGGCCCTGGCTCCACAGGGCCATGGCCGCCGGCCACAGGCCGTGGTTGAACAGCACGCGGGCCGCTTCGCGGGTGGCGTGGCTGAAGTAGAACGCCGAGTTGGTCGCCGACGACGGCGAGGCCAGCTTGCCGACCCAGCGCGGGTTGCGCAGTGCGGCGTCCTGCTCGGCCTGGCTGATCAGGTAGGGGTTGCCGCTGGTGGTCAGCGCCAGCTCCGGCCATTTGGTCTGGGCGGTCATGACCTCGTCGGCGACACGGCCGAGGAAGTCGCTGACCACCAGGGCCTGGGAGGTGGACATGCCAGTGCCCAGCTCGGTGCCGATATGGCGCAGGCTGATGCGGCCATCGGCGCTGAACTCGACCGCCGCCATCGGCGCCTCGGAGCCGGTGCCGAAGTCTTTCTGAGTGATGGCAAAGCCCACGCCATACCAGTTGTCGTGGTCCTTGGCGTCCTCGGCCTGCTTGCGCGCCTGGCGGTTCTTCCACCAGTCGTGCGCGGCGGCCTTGTCGAGGATCTCGTGCAGACGCAGGGCACCGGCGGGCACCGCGCCCTGGGTGTTCTTCATGCCCGACTTGAGCGCGTTCTTGCGGCGCAGCTCGATGGCGTCCACACCCAGGCGGTCGGCGATCTCGTCGACCATCATCTCGGTGGCAGCCATGCTCTGCAGGGTGCCGTAGCCGCGCATGGAGCCGGCCTCGACACCACGGGAATGGTACGCGGTCACCGACAGGTCGTTCTGCGGCATGTAGTAGATCGACTGCGCCGCGGTGGCGCCCACGGCGGCCACCGACGGGCTGTAGTTGATGCGCCCGCCGCCGTCGACGCTCATGTCGGCGCGGAAGATCTTGAAGCTCATGTCCTTCTTGTCGACGGCCAGCTGATAGCGGATGTCGAACGGGTGGCGCTTGATGCCGCTCTGGAACTGCTCGTAGCGGTCGTTGGCCAGGCGGATCGGCACGCCCGCGCCGTACAGCGCGGCGACGGCGGCGTAGAACACGAAGATGTTGTTGTCCTTGGAACCGTAGCCAACGGTGTAGCCCGGGTGCATGTTCAGGTGCTTCAGGCCGAAACGCGACGGCTTGATCATGTGCACGCATTCCTGCGCCACTTCGAACGGGCACTGGGTGGCCACGACGAAATGCAGGGTGCCGGTGGCCGGGTCGAACCAGCCGTTGCCGTTGTCCGGCTCGAGGGCCGCGGGCTCGATCGACGGAGTCTTGTAGCGCTCGTCGAACAGCAGCCAGTCTTCCGGCGGCTGCTTGAGCTGCTCGTCGATGCGCTGGGCGTAGAACATCCCCTGCTCGGTGAGGTTGCCGTGCTGCTTGGGCTCGGCGGTCCATACCGGCTTGCGCGCCAGGATGGTGGGGAACAGCATGGTGTTCTTCAGGCTCGAGTATTCGTCCTCGTCGAACGGCGTCTTGCCGCCCACGCGCACGAAACGGAAGCTGCCGTAGGGGTCGCGCTGGTACAGCGGGGCCTGGGCGCCGTAGCGGATCGCCTGGTCGTTGAACTGCAGCTTGAGCTTGGCCTTGCGGAAACGCTCGAAGTCGTTCCAGATCAGGATCGCCACCGGGTGGCCGATGAACATTGGTACCTGGCCCGGCGGCAGCAGCGGATCGGGCGAATGGGCCTCGGGCCAGGCAATGCCGTCCTTCTTCAGGTCGTCGGCGGTGACGATGCGGTCCGGTTGCAGCTCGGCGCCCAGCAGCGACAGGTCGTAGCCTGCGTAGAGGCGGTCGGCCTTGGTGGCCTTGAGCAGCATGGCGTGGCCCTGCTGCTGCGGCCAGCCGGGCATGTCCTTGGCGCGAATGTCGCGGGCGAACACCTTGTTGCCACAGACCTTGGACAACGCATCGTTACGAAAACGCGCCTTGCCGTCGTGGTTCATCCACTTCTGCGGCGAAGTGGTGACCTTGCTTTCCATCAGGGCGGCGAAGGCCTGGCTGCCGAGCGGCGCCAGGGTCACGCCGACACCGGCGACCAGCCCGCCTTGCAGGAACGAGCGCCGGGAAATATCACGGTTGGACATGGTTGATCCTCTGGGTAGCTCTTGGGCTGCCCATGCTTTTTCTGGTGCTTGAAAACTGGGAGGGCGCGCACGATCACAAAAACTGACTACGAAGTCAAGTTAGCGATCGTAGAGTGCCACTGCAAGTCAAGCAGACAACTTGTCGCGGGGGGGCGCGATCGCGCCGCGAAGGCTCAATCCGGCAAGCGATAGCGCTCGGCGAAGTATTGGCGGAAGAACTCCACCGCCACCCGCACCTTGGCTGAACCGGCCAACGGCGCGGTGTACACCGCCCAGATATCCGCCGCCTGCTGGTAGTCCGGCAGCACCTGCACCAGCCGACCCTCGGCGATGCTGTCGTGCACGTCCCACCACGAGCGCAGCAGGATGCCGCGCCCATCCAGGCACCACTGGTGCGCCACCTCGCCATGGTTGCTCGACAACGCGCCGGTCACCCGCACGCTCTCCTCGCCCTGCGGCCCTTCCAGGTGCCACAGCCCGAATGGGTGGTCGCGCTCCTTGATCACCAGGCAGTCATGGCTGGCCAGGTCCGCCAGCACCCGTGGCGCGCCATGCTCGGCCAGGTACGAAGGTGCCGCGCAGAGCACCCGGCGATTACGCGCCAGGGGCTTGGCGATCAGGTGAGGGGCGATCACGTTGCCCACGCGGATGTCCAGGTCGACGCCTTCGGCGATCAGGTCCACCAGGCGGTCGTGCACATCCAGACGGATGTCCAGGCGCGGGTAGCGCGCCGCCAGTTCCGACAGCGCCGGCGCCACGAAGCGTCGCCCCAGGCCCAGGCTGCTGGCGATGCGCAACTGACCGACCGGCTCGCGCTGGCCGGCGTTGAGATCGTCGTCCATGCGCTGAAGGGTCTCGAAGATCTGCTGCGCCCATTGATACACCCGCTCGCCCTCCTCGCTCACCGTCACCCGCCGGGTGGTGCGGTGCAGCAGGCGCACGCCGAGGCTGTCCTCCAGCAGGCGGATGCGCTTGCTGACGAACGCCGCCGACATGCCACGCTCGTCGGCCACCGCGGCGAAGCTGGCACGGCGAGCCACCTGCAGGAAGATGTCGAGGTCGTCCAGGCTCGGCAGATTATTCACGATTCGTGCACCAAGAATTGATGGATTGCCGGATTATCTCCGAAGCACAGCCTTATAGCATGGCCGCATCTTCCCTGAACACGAGAGGCGCCCCATGACCAAGACCTTCAAGATCGCCGCCATCCCCGGTGACGGCATCGGCAACGAAGTCCTCCCCGAAGGCCTGCGCGTGGTCGAGGCCGCCGCCCGCAAGCACGGCCTGAACCTTGAGTTCGAGTTCTTCGAATGGGCCAGCTGCGACTACTACCTGGCCCACGGCAAGATGATGCCAGACGACTGGTTCGACCAGCTCAAGGGCTTCGACGCCCTGTACTTCGGCGCCGTCGGCTGGCCGGACAAAGTCCCTGACCATATCTCGCTGTGGGGATCCTTGCTCAAGTTCCGCCGCGATTTCGACCAGTACGTGAACATCCGACCGGTGCGCCTGTTCCCCGGCGTGCCCTGCCCGCTGGCGAACAAGCAGCCCGGCGACATCGACTTCGTGGTGATCCGCGAGAACACCGAGGGTGAATATTCGTCCCTGGGCGGGCGCATGTTCGAAGGCACCGACAACGAGTTCGTGCTACAGGAGTCGGTGTTCACCCGCCGTGGCGTGGACCGCATCCTCAAGTACGCCTTCGACGTGGCGCAGACCCGCGAACGCAAGCACGTCACCTCGGCGACCAAGTCCAACGGCATGGCCGTGAGCATGCCCTACTGGGACGAGCGCACCGCCGCCATGGCCGCCCACTACCCCGAGATCAGCTGGGACAAGCAGCACATCGACATCCTCTGCGCCCGTTTCGTGCTGCAGCCGGAACGCTTCGACGTGGTGGTGGCCTCCAACCTGTTCGGCGACATCCTCTCGGACCTCGGCCCGGCCTGCGCCGGCACCATCGGCATCGCGCCGTCGGCCAACCTCAACCCCGAACGCACGTTCCCGTCGCTGTTCGAGCCGGTGCACGGTTCGGCGCCGGACATCCACGGCAAGAACATCGCCAACCCGATCGCGATGATCTGGTCCGGCGCGCTGATGCTCGAGTTCCTCGGCCAGGCCGACAACGACGCGCGCTACCAGGCGGCCCACGACGACATCCTCAAGGCCATCGAGACAGTAATCGCCAACGGCGACACCACCCGCGACATGGGCGGCAGTCGCTCGACCCAGGAAGTAGGCAAGGCCATCGCCGCGCTGCTCGGGGCCTGAGTCGGCGTCAGGTCATCGCGCTGCAACCCCGCTCCAACAGGAAGATGCGCTGCATGGGGGGAGCGGGCTTGCCACCCAACCATCCGGATTGTCCGACGATCCTATTGCCACCCACTTCGATTCAATGCAGAATCTGTAAACCACAAGATACTTGTTACCCACCAGTTAACAGAAAGGAAAACCCAGCTTCGATACGGACTTCCCAAACGCCTGACGCCTACTACAAAAAAAATGCTCCAGGAGACAATTGATGTCCCCCAATAACAAAAAGATCGATGTGTTCCTGATCGCCGTGAGCCTGTTGGCCGTGCTGCTCACCGTGATCGGCCTTGCTGCCTTCCCCGCCCAGGCCGAAAGCCTGGCCAACCAGCTGTTCGAGGTGGCCACCCGCACCTTCGGCACCAGCGTCCAGGTCCTGGTGTTCGGCAGTTCCCTGGCCGTGCTGTACCTGGCCTTCAGCAAATACGGCAACATCCGCCTGGGCGCCGGCAAGCCGGAGTACTCCACCACCACCTGGGTGTTCATGTTCATCTGCGCCGGCATGGGCTCCTCGACCCTGTACTGGGGCGTGATGGAATGGGCCTACTACTATCAGACCCCGGGCCTGAACATCGCGCCGATGTCGGCCAAGGCCCTGGAGTACAGCGTCAGCTACTCGTTCTTCCACTGGGGCATCAGCGCCTGGTCGATCTACGCCCTGGCCTCGCTGGCCATGGCCTACCACTTCCATGTGCGCAAGAAGAGTGGCCTGAACCTGGCCTCGATCATCGAGGCGGTCACCGGCTTCAAGGCCACCGGCCCCGTCGGGCGCGCCGTCGACCTGATCTTCCTGCTGACCATGATGGGCGCGCTGACCGTGTCGCTGGCGCTCACTGCCTCGACCCTGACCCGTGGCCTTGCCGACCTGGCCGGCACCCCCAACACCTTCACCGTGCAACTGCTGGTGATCGGCGCGGTGGCGCTGCTGTTCTCCTTGAGCTCGTACATCGGCATCGACGGCGGCCTGCAGCGCCTGTCGAAGATGGTCTGCATCGGCGCCCTGGTGTTCGCCGCCATCGTCCTGCTGGTCGGCCCGACCCAGTTCACCCTGAACAATACCGCCAACTCCATCGGCCTGATGCTGCAGCACTACGTGCAGATGAGCCTGTTCACCGACCCGGCCGGCGACGGCGCCTTCACCCGCAACTGGACGGTGTTCTACTGGCTGTGGTGGGTGTCCTACGCGCCGGGCGTGGCCATGTTCGTCGCCCGCGTCTCGCGCGGCCGGCAGATCAAGGAAGTGGTGTTCGCCCTGCTGCTGGGCGGCAGCTTCGGCTGCTGGTTCTTCTTCGGCGCGCTGGAAAGCTACAGCATGCACCAGTTCATCAACGGCCAGATCGACGTGCCCAAGCTGCTCGGCACCCTCGGTGGCGAAGCGGCGGTGACCGACCTCTTGCTGGCCCTGCCGTGGGGCACGCTGTTCCTCGCCGCGTACCTGTTCATCATGGCGGTGTTCTGCGCCTCGCACATGGACGCCGCCGCCTACGCCGTGGCCGCCACCAGCACCCGCAACCTGCGCGAGGGCGAGGACCCGAGCCCGACCCTGCGCCTGTTCTGGTGCGTGGTGCTGACCCTGGTGCCGCTGGCCATGCTGTTCGCCAAGGCCTCGCTGTCGACCATGAAGACCGCCGTGGTGCTTACCGCGATCCCGTTCATGGTGATCCTGCTGGTGAAGATCTACGGCTTCTTCAAGTGGCTGGCGGCCGACTACGGCCAGGTGCCGGCGTACCGCATCGAGGAAGAGGCCACCCGCCTGGCCGGAGAAGAGCCACCCATGCAGGCACCACGCAGCGCGGCGGCAGTGCACTGAGTCTGGATTTGTCGTGGGAGCGGGTAAGCCCGCTCTCACATTGCCAAACCTGCGACAAATTTTTTTGCCCAGCTTGTTAACCAACAGATACGCGTTAACCAATAAGAACAGAGATAGAACCATGAACGATTTCAAACGCCTGCCCGCCGACTTCTGCGCCAACCCCGAAGTGGCCTTCACCCTCCCGGCCACGTTCTACACCCAGGCCGCCGTCTTCGAGCACGAGAAGGAAGCGATCTTCGCCCGCAGCTGGATCTGCGTCGGCCACCGCAGCGAAGTCGCCGAGAAGAACGCCTACATCACCCGCCAGGTGATCGGCGAAAGCATCATCGTCGTGCGTGGCCGCGACGACGTGCTGCGCGCCTTCTACAACGTCTGCCCGCACCGCGGCCACCAACTGCTCGAAGGCAGCGGCAAGGCCAAGAACGTCATCACCTGCCCGTACCACGCCTGGACCTTCAAGCTCGACGGCGAACTGGCCCACGCGCGCAACTGCGAGAACGTGGCCAACTTCGACAAGGACAACTCCACCCTGGTGCAGTTGCGCGTCGAAGAGTATGCCGGCTTCATCTTCATCAACATGGACAACGACGCCGGTTCCGTCGAAGACCAGCTGCCCGGCATGCAAAAGCGCATGCGCGAAGCCTGCGCGGTGATCGACGACCTGCACCTGGCCGCGCGCTTCGTCAGCGACACCCCGGCCAACTGGAAGTCGATCGTCGACAACTACCTCGAGTGCTACCACTGCGCCCCGGCCCACCCCGGCTTCTCCGACTCGGTGGACGTCGGCCAGTACAGCCACAGCCTGCACGGCAACTGGACCCTGCAGTACGGCCTGGCCAAACCGTCGGAGCAGTCGTTCACGTTCGATGAAACGGTCAAGGACCCGTCCTTCGCCGGCTTCTGGGCCTGGCCGTGCACCATGTTCAACGTACCGCCGGGGGCCAACTTCATGACCGTGATCTACGAGTTCCCGGTCGATGCCGAAACCACCCTGCAGCACTACGACATCTACTTCCTCAACAAGGACCTCACCGAGGAGCAGCGCAAGCTGATCGACTGGTACCGCGAGGTGTTCCGTCCCGAGGACCTACGCCTGGTCGAGAGCGTGCAGAAGGGCCTGAAGTCCCGCGGCTACCGCGGCCAGGGGCGGATCATGGTCGATTCGCAGCGCAGCGGCGTGAGCGAGCACGGCATCGCCCACTTCCACAACCTGATCGCCGTCGCCCACCTGGACGACTGAACACGCTCCCCGCCCCGCGCCAGGGCCTGGCGCGGGGCTTCGTTGTCGAGGTACGCCATGGCCAAGCAATACGAAATGTTCAAGGTGCGCGTGACCGGCGTGGAACAGGCCACGCCGCAGATCAAGCGCTTCACCCTGGCCCGCGCCGACGGCGCCGCCCTGCCCGCCTTCAGCGGCGGCAGCCATGTCATCGTGCAGATGCAGTCGGCCTGCGGCAGCCAGTTCAGCAATGCCTACTCGCTGATGAGCGACCCGCGCCAGTTGCACAGCTATCAGATCGGCGTGCGGCTGGAGGAGCAGTCCAAGGGCGGTTCAGCGTTCATGCACCAGCAGGTCGAAGTGGGCAGCGAGCTGACCATCTCCACCCCCAACAACCTGTTCGCCCTCGACCCCAAGGCGGGACGCCACGTGTTGATCGCCGGCGGCATCGGCATCACCCCGTTCCTGGCGCAGTTGCACGAGCTCGAAGGCGGCGCCACCCCCTACGAGCTGCACTACGCCTTCCGCGCCCCCGAGCACGGCGCCTTCCAGGGCGACCTGGCGCAAGGCCCGCATGCCGGCAACACCCGCTTCTACATCGACAGCCTGGGGCGCAAGCTCGACCTCGCCGCGCTCTGTGCGGGGCTCACCGATGACGCCCATCTCTATGTGTGCGGGCCCAAGCCGCTGATCGACGCGGTAATCGCCAGCGCCGCCGCCGCCGGCATCGCCGAGTCCCGCGTGCATTGGGAACAGTTCGCCGCCGCCGCGCCGACCGCAGGCTCGGCGTTCACCGTGGTACTGGCGCGCTCCGGCACAGAGCTGGCCGTCGAGGAAGGCATGACCATTCTCCAGGCCATCGAGAAATCCAAGGCCGCCAAGGTCGAGTGCCTGTGCCGCGAAGGCGTGTGCGGCACCTGCGAGACGGCGATCCTCGAAGGCGAGGCCGAGCATTTCGACCAGTACCTGAGCGACGAGGAGAAAGCCTCGCAACAGACCCTGATGCTGTGCGTCTCGCGGGCGCGCTCGGCGCGGCTGGTGCTGGATCTTTGAGGCTCGGCGGCGAATCGCCTGCCCGCGCGGATTCGCCGGTGAGATGTAATTGAATACTGCCAATAAGCGCTGAAAAGGAAAATCAGAGAAACGTCCTACGCGGACTTGGGAAGCCCTGTCGACCACCCAGAATCCGTTCCTCGCTAGTGTTTCAGGTCTGCGTAACGTCGCCCGTGGCTGGCTGCAACAGCCACGGGCTCGGTACTAACACGCCTGCATGAACAGCTTCGCTGAGGACATCGGATGTTCGACTTCAACAAACTGCTCGAAATCAATCGGCAAGCCTGCGAGGCCCTGGAGGCCCCCTTCGCCAGCGGGCCCGCCGTCCATTGCACGCGCACCTTCACCATCCTGCCCCTGCGCTATGCGGCCGTTGCCGGCACTACCGGCCAGCGCCTGCGCTTGCCAACCCTGCCCGATCACCTGCGCCATCCCTACAGTGTTGCCACGCTCCAGCAGGCCGACTATGCCATTCGGCCATTGCGCCAAGGCTTCCTGTACGTCATGGAGAAACGCAAGCGCAGCGGGCAGCACAGCCTGCACCCGCCCTATCGCATTGCGGCGAACGGTTCTTTATCGCTGGTTGCCCCCGGGCAGTCCGAGCCGGACGCCACAGATGTCCACACCCTGCGCGACATGATTCGCAATACGGCCTTGGCGTTCAACGTCCATGACCTCGAAGACCTGGCCGAGCTGCGCCTGTTCTACAGCCCCGACCCGTTGACCGAAGCGGCCCAGCAGCAACTGCTGCGTCGACGCGACAGGCTGCCGGCCGTGGATGTCGCCGCTTTCACCGGCCTTGGCTGCCCGACGCCCAGGCCCTATGTGCTGCGCCATGACCAACTGGACCTGGTCGCCGATTTCGCTGCGCAAACCGACAGCTCATTGCGCAAGCTGCTGGACAACCAGCTGTTCAGTGAAACCAGCGTCCACTCGCTGACGGCAGCCCGGTACATGCTGGGCCCGGTTGCCGGCAAACCCGAAGCCCGTGGTATCGCGGTGGTGGTGGAAGATGCCATCGGCATCACCCAGCAACTCAATGCCTGGCGCAACGCGGGCATGGAACACCTGAAGGATTGGCTGGAAGCCACGGAGTCGGTCGCGGGAGAACCCGGCCCCAGCAACGAGCGCAAGGTGCTGGTCGCCCAGGCCTTCACCGAACTGCATCAGCAATTCAGTGAGCGCAAGGTCGCCGCGCTGGTCGACCGTCACAAAGAGGCCATGCGCGCCCACCTCGCCGGTGCCGATCAGGGCGCCAACCCGCAGATGGCCGCCTGGTGGGCGCAGGCCAAGGAAGGCATTCTCGATACCGCAGGCGCACTCAGGCGCCAGGACCTTGAGGCCCGGGCGAACAACGGCGAGTTCGCCCGGCAGTTCGAAACGCGCTACCTGCCACACGTCGACCTCAAGGCCATGCACGACCAGCTGGCCTGGTTCGAATCCCACGGCCTCGAGGCGCAGCGCCTGGCCGACGTGCGGGCCGACGACCACCTCGTCTGGCTGCAATCTGAGCAGCTGCTCGCGGCCCTGGCCTACTACGACGAGAACGACCTGCGCAGCGGCCTGTGCTTCGCTCACCAGACCGGGCTCAGCGTGGTCGGCATGGAGGGCGTGCCAGCCGGGGCGCGGCTGCTCGCCCAGTGGTGGCATGCCGACACGCTGACGCCCGACAACCTGGCCCTGCGTTCCTTCGTCTTCAACCAGCGCGCCATTGCCGAGGTGCTGGAGCAGACACGTCAGGCACTGCAAGCACTGCCGCCGGAATACGATCACTGGCAGCAGGTGGACACCTCGCTCAAGTACGCCAAGGAACTCGCCTCGCAGTTCAGCCGGGTGGACGGCCACCTCGACCAGCTGGCCCAGCACAGCGCCCTCAACACCGCCGGGGCCTTGGCCTGGCTGGGTCAACTGGGGCGCCAGAGCCTGCAGGCCGGCGCCCCCGGCAACATGGATCGCCTGCTGTACCGGCGCCTGGGCACCTACCTCATTGCCTCGCTGGGCGAGCAAGCCATCAAGCTGCGCCTGAGTGAACACGCACTCGAGGGTGACACCCCCTCGCGAGGACGGGTGGCGGCCCCCATGGTCCGACGCCTTGATCGCGCCTATGTGGAGACGTTGCAGGGCGCTCATGCTCATTCGTTCTATCGGCTTCGGCTGGCCAGTGGCCTGCTCCTGCTGGAAGCGGGACTGCTCCTGTTGCAGGGGCAGCGGGATGACAAGGACCGGCGCTTCTGGAGCGAGGTGGTGGCTGCTGGACTGGCCAGTGCGGCGGGGGGGGTCGAGCTACTGGCGGTGGGGACGGAACAGTCCCTGCTGGGCGTCGGGCGGAACAGCGCGATTGCACGGGGAGCGGACATCAGCCTGGGTCGTTATCGGCTATGGGGGGCGGGGTTGGCTGCGGTGGGTGGCGTTGTCAGTATTGCATGGGACGTTTCAGATGCCGAAGAAGCAAAAAACAGATCAAAGTCAATGCTTGCAGCAGCGTACAGAACAAGAGCTGCATCTACGTTCGCCCTACTTTTAGGGCAGGGAGGAATAGCATTTTCACAGGCAAGTGCACTTTTTCAGTGGCTGTCAGTGAGTTCGAGCCAGACGTGGAAAAGCAGCTTATACGCTACCCTTTCCACTCTTTCCGCACGACTAGCCGCGAACCGTGCAGCCATGATGTTTCTGAGTCGCTTAAGCTGGATAGGCGGCGCCATTGTACTCGGCACCACTATAGCCTTGCTCATTGTCGATGATGACGCACTGGAAAAATGGTGTAGCAAATGCTGCTTCCGCCTTAAACCATCAAACAAAGGATACATGAAGGACACTGAAGAGCTAGAAGCCTTATTCAGCGCCATGAGCGAGGTTATATAGTGTATTTTTTTGAATGGCTTTCATGGCTCGCAGCCATTGACCCAAAAGAAGAACGCGAAGCCTTTAAAAAGCAGAACAAAACAATCAAGAATAGAGGGGTGTATGAAAGCGAAGACGAAGAATACGTTGCAGCCGCAAAAAAATCAGTATGCGAAACCCCAAAGAGCCGTGGCCCAGTCTACGTATACAACGAGCACGTGCTCGAAATGCGCTGCGGCATGTGGGAGGATAAACGTGGGTTGATCACAATACTTTCTCTTACAGCCATAGCACTAATCACATTCGAGTTCTACTTCACCACTGACGCCATTAAAAAGTTAATCGTACTGACCTACAACTATCAAGGCGAACCGTATGGAGAACTCCTAGTCACCACAATTTTCTTTCTCTGCCTGGACCCATGCCTTTTATGGCTTTACCTAAAGTATGGTTTTCGTTTCACACGTTTTGAAATGTTCACATCACGCCACCTGTTGATACGCTTCAACCGTACCACCCAACAGGTCTACCTCCACCGCCCGGCCTACTGCGGAGGAATCGTCACGCTGCCGTGGAACGGCGTATCGTCCAGCGGCTCTGATAGGAAGTATGCTCCACCAGGTGGCATGGGCATGCCGCTGGAACTCACATGGTCGCCCGCCTTCACCGGCACACTGCGTCCTGAACTGATCTTGGTAGGCAAGTCCGCGAACAATTTCGCGGAGCTTCAAGCCGAATGGGAGTTTGTCCGTCGTTTCATGGATGACGGACCGGAGGGGCTACCGCGCCCCCACATCACCTCGCACTTCCCTTGGCCCTGGCAAGCCTTCACGCCTCAGTTCGAAGGCCTGACCCACTACTTCCGCAGTTCCCCACGCGTCATCAAGTGCGGTCTGGTGCTGCTCTCTCCTGCCTTCCTGATCATCGGAACAGGCCACTGGTTGAGTCTCCTGCTGTGCTGGAAACCTCGCTGGCCCAAAATCATCCGTGAAGCCGGCCTGCCGGGAAAACCCATCCCGGCAGTGACCACCGTTGACGATTACCCACCCCATATCCAGGAGAGACTGCGGGAGAACGCCTACCTCTGGGCCATACGTCCAGGCAAACGCCCGGAGAGAAAACCCCGCGTCTCTAAACGTCGGCCCAAGAGCCAAAGTCAAACTCCCGATATCGCGAAGGATGCGCCCCATGAGGTCGACAGTATTGATCAGCCGTAAAAGCGGGATGTTCTTGACCGAGATGGAGCCCAACGCACCACGCCTCTGCATGGTGGCGAGACGCCCCATGACTGCGACAACCCGGCAGTGCGCGGCTACACCTTTATCCAATCCGATACCCGCGAATCGCTAATCACCCTGTGCAAAGCCAAATAAGGCGCTGCTTGAATCCCTACACCCAACGAAAACAAGGAGCATGCGTGATGAAACCCATCGTTCTAGTCGGGCACAAGCATGACTGCCCCCTGCATGGCGCAGGCGAGGTTGTTTCAGGCCATACGGCCACATTGATCAATGGCAGGGCTGTCGCCTGCGTAGGCGACAGGATCAGTTGTGGGGCCGTCATCGAAACAGGGTCGGCGAACCATGCCATCGAAGGCCGGGCCGTTGCACGCCAAGGTGATACCACCAGCCATGGCGGAACCCTGGTGAAGGGCGAGATCGGCTGGATGGTTGATTAGGCCTCATTCGCTTCTCTGCAGTACCAACGTGGCCACCAACGCCAGCACCGCAAACCCACAGGCCACATACCCCAGCGCAGCCAGGCCAAGCCCCTGGATCGCCGCGCCCCCCAGCGCGGCACCGGCGGCGATGCCCGCGTTGGCCGCCGACACGTTGAGGGTCCCGGCCAGGGCCTGGGCCTTGGCGCCGGCCCGCATCACCCGCACCTGGCACACCGGGAAAAGCGCCGTGTAGGCGATGCCCCACAGGGCCAGGGCGCCCACCAGCAGCAGCGGGTTGCCGATCACCGGGGTGACCAGGCACATGCCCAAGGCCAGCATCGCCAACAGCAACAGCGTGGCCCGCAGCGGGCTGCGATCGACGATCCGTCCGGCCAGGGCGTTGCCGAGCATGCCCACCAGACCAAAGCCCATCAGCCACCAACCGACCGCGTTGGCCGGCACGGCGGCGAGCTGTTCGAGGATCTCGGCCAGGTAGGTGTAGGCAGTGAACATGGCGGTGAACACCAGCGCCGACAGCAGCACATGGGCGATGAAACGACGGTCCTTGAGAATCACCGACTGCCGCTCTCCCGCGGCGCGGGCCGGGACCGCCGGCAGGGGTGGCAGCCAGACCAACATCAGCAGCGCCACCAGCAGGCACAGCCCGGCGAGCAACCAGAAGCTGCCGCGCCAGCCGACCATCCCGGCGGCAAGGGTGCCCAGCGGGATGCCAAAGACGAACGCCGCCGTGATCCCCAAGTAGACCCGCGCCACCGCCCAGCCCTCGCGCCCCTGGCCCACCAGTTGCCCGGCGCTTTCGCTGGCGGTACCCCAGTACACCGGCAGGACCAACGCGGCGAGGAACCGCGCCATGGCCAGTACCCAGACGTTCGGCGCCAGCGCCGACAGCGCATTGGAGGCGGCGAACAGCAGCAGGATGGCGATGAACAGCCCCTTGCGTGGCAGGGCCGACAGCCAGGCGGTGAGCGGCGGCCCGAACAGCATCACGGTCACCGCGAACAGGGTGACCAACTGGCCCGCGCCTGCCACCGACAGTCCAAGGTCACGTGCCAGCGCGGGCAGCAGGCCAAGAATCAGGAACTCGGTGGTCAGCACCGCAAAGCCGCCGACGGCGAACAGGCCGATCGACAGCCCAGCACGCGGCGCCGGCCGCGCCAGGGTGGCATGGGTCAAGCTGGAGGTGGACATCTACTGCGATCCTCGATGAATGGCAGGCCAGCTTAATCTGGAATGTTGTTCCGATTACTGGTAGATATTCCCTTATCAAGTGAACAATATTCAGCAATCGCGAGTCCATGCCATGTCCGCCTCGGAACGCCTGAAAGACATCGACTTCTTCGTCAGCGTGGCCAACGCCGGCAGCTTCATCGCCGCCGCCGAGCGCATGAACCTCACCAGCTCCGCCGTAAGCAAGGGCGTGGCCCGCCTGGAGAAACGCCTGCAGGTACGCCTGTTCGAGCGCACTACCCGACGCCTGGCCCTGACCGACAGTGGCGCCGACTACTACCGCACCTGCACCCGCGTGCTGGCGGAGATCGAAGAGGCCGAACTGGCCCTCAACGACGAGCACAAGACCCCCTGCGGCAAGCTGCGCATCGACCTGCCGGCCACCTTCGGCCGCCTGCACGGACTGCCCGCCGTGCTCGACTTCGCCGCGCTGCATCCGCGATTGCAACCGCACATCACCCTCTCCGACCGCTTCGTCGACCTGGCCGAGGACGGCATCGACATCGTCGTGCGCATCGGTGGACCACAGACTTGGCAGCCGGGCATCGAGCACCGCTACCTGGGCAGCCAGCGCCTGGTGTTCTGCGCCGCCCCCGCCTACCTCGCCCGGCACGGCACGCCCCGCGACCTGCAGCAGTTGCAGGCCCAGGGCTGTGTGCTCTACGCCTGCGCCGACGGCAGCACGCCGGCCCTGCACTTCGCCGGCGCCCGCCCGGGCCTGGCGCAGCTGCGGCCGATGCCGGGCCGCCTGGCCATCGGCGATGCCGAGGGGCAGGCCCTGGCCATCAGCGCCGGGCACGGCATTGCCCAACTGCCGACCTGGCTGGTGCAGCGCCAGCTCGACACCGGGACGTTGCAGCAAGTACTGCCGGAGTACGCGATGGAGGGGTTGCCGATCAACCTGGCCTGGCGTCGCAACCGTGGGCATCTGCCCAAGGTGAGCGCGACGGTCCAGGCCCTGGCCGAGCGGCTGGGACCACTGATTCAGGGCTGATTCAAGTGGAGTGCCAGCGCATGGCTGTATCAAGGTACAAACAAATGAAATAAAATAACATTTCATTTGAATGATACCTCTGCCAGCGACCCTCCTCGATGACCAGCCTCCCGACCGCCCTCCCCAGCCAACGCCTGCACAGCATCGACGCCCTGCGCGGCCTGGTGATCCTGTTCATGCTGCTGGACCACGTGCGCGAAACCTTCTTCCTGCACTGTCAGGTCAGCGACCCGATGACCATCGACGCGACCGACCCCAGCCTCTTCATCAGCCGCACCCTGGCGCACCTGTGCGCGCCGGTGTTCGTGCTGCTCACCGGGCTGTCGGCCTGGCTTTACGGCGAAAAGCACCAAGGCCGGGGCGATGCAGCGACGTTCCTGTTCAAGCGCGGCCTGTTCCTGGTGCTGCTGGAGCTCAGCCTGGTCAACTTCGCCTGGACCTTCCAGTTGCCGCCGAGCGTGATCTACCTGCAGGTGATCTGGGCCATCGGCCTGAGCATGATCGCCCTGTCGCTGCTGGTGTGGCTGCCACGCCCGCTGCTGCTGGCCCTCGGCGCGCTGATCGTCGCCGGCCACAACCTGCTCGATGGCCTGCACTTCGCGCCGCACTCGGCGCTGCATGTACCCTGGGCGATCCTGCACGAGCGCAGCTGGCTGGAGCTGCCCGACGGCTTGCGCCTGCGTACCTCCTACCCGGTGCTGCCATGGATCGGCGTGATCGCCCTGGGCTACGGGCTCGGCCCCTGGTTCGGCCGCGGCAGCGATGCCGGCGAGCGCCAGCAGCGCTTGCTGCTGGGCGGCATGATGCTGCTGCTCGGCTTTGTCGTGTTGCGCCTGCTCAATGGCTACGGCGAGGCGCCGTGGACCTTCTACGCCAACGGCGGGCAGACGTTGATGAGCTTCTTCAACATCACCAAATACCCGCCGTCGCTGCTGTTCCTGGCCTTGACCCTGGGCGCTGGCCTGTTGCTGCTGCGCACTTTCGAGCGTGCGGGAGACGCCCGTTGGATCGGCCCGCTGGCAGTGTTCGGCGCCGCGCCGATGTTCTTCTACCTGCTGCACCTATATGTGCTCAAGCTGCTGTATGTGGCCTGCGTGGGGCTGTTCGGCCTGAACCAGGGCAGCCATTTCGGCTTCGACGGCATCGGCGCGGTGTGGCTGGTCGCGGTGCTGCTGGCGATCGCCCTGTACCTGCCGGTGCGCGGCTTCGCCCGGCTCAAGGCGCGGCGGCGCGACATCGCCTGGCTCAAGTACCTGTAAAAGCGTTTTCACCCGGTGGCCCGATGGTCTACCATGCCGCCCGCCGGTTTCCACACGGAATCAAAAGGGAATCCCGGGCGCGCCGAGGGCGGGCCAAAGGGAACTGCCCCCGCAACTGTAGGTGCCGAGCCTGCGCCATCGATGCCACTGGGTCTGCCGACCCGGGAAGGCCGGCGCCGGCCAGGACGCACCAGTCAGGAGACCTGCCGGCACGCATTCACCAACCGGCGGGGTGTCCGGGATGGTCATCCGCCCCTGGCCGCGTGCTTGCCGCGCGACGCTTGGCGATGCCTGTCCGTGGGCCATTCCGTGCACCACCCGACAGGAGATCGCCCCACCATGCCGTACCGCCTCGCCACCCTGCTCGCCGGCCTGTCACTGGCGGGCCTGGCCCACGCCGACGCCACCCGCTACCCGTTGACCATCGACAACTGCGGTTTGCCGCAGACCTTCGCCCAGGCCCCGCAGCGCGTGGTGACCATCGGCCAGGCCGGCACCGAGTTGCTCTATGCCCTGGGCCTGGGCGAGCGGCTGGCGGGCACCTCGCTGTGGTTCAACAACGTGCTGCCCGAGTTCAAGGCGCAGAACGACAAGGTCGAGCGCCTGGCTGACAACGAGCCGGGCTTCGAGGCGGTGGTCGGCAAGCGCCCGCAGCTGGTGACCGCGCAGTTCGAATGGATGGTCGGCGCCCAAGGCGCGGTCGGCACCCGCGAACAGTTCGCGGAGCTGGGCATTCCCACCTACCTGCTGCCCTCGGACTGCGAAGGCAAGGACAACCTAGTGGGCGCCGACGGTACCCGCCTGCAGCCGTTCAGGATCGACACCATCTACAGGAGCGTCAGTCAGCTGGCCGAGATCTTCGACGTGCAGGATCGCGGCGAACACCTCAATGCCGAGCTCAAGGGCCAGCTGGACCAGGCCCGGCAACGCCTGGCCGGCCAGGACCTGAGTCACACCAGCGCGCTGTTCTGGTTCTCCAGCGCCGACCTCAAGGTCGACCCTTACGTCGCTGGTCGCCAGGGCGTGGCCGACTTCATGCTGCAGACCCTCGGCGTGCGCAACGTGGTCGAGTCCCGCGAAGAATGGCCGGCGGTAGGCTGGGAGACCCTGGCCAGGGCCAACCCCACCTGGCTGATCGTCGCGCGCATGGACCGCCGCCGCTACCCCGCCGACGACTACCAGACAAAGCTCGAGTTCCTGCGCAGCGACCCGGTGACCCGCAACATGGACGCGGTCAAGCAAGGCCGGATCATCGTCCTCGACGCCGACGCCATGCAGGCCGGCATCCGCCTGTTCCGTGGCCTGGAGGTGCTGTCCAGCGCCTTTGCCAGTGGTAAAGCGCCACAACCATGAACCGTTTGCTGCCCATCAGTGCCTTCGCGCTGTTCGCTCTGTGCCTGGCCATGCTCGCCGGGATCGCCATCGGCGAGACGCGGATCAGCGCCGAGGTGGTCTGGCAGGTACTGGCCAACCAGCTGTGGCAGGCCGGCCATGCGCTCGACCCCATCGACGCCGGCATCGTCTGGAACTACCGCCTCCCGCGCACCCTGGTGGCCGCCGCCTGTGGCGCGGGGCTGGCGACCTGCGGGGTGATCCTCCAGGCGCTGCTGCGCAACCCGCTGGCCGAGCCGTACCTGCTGGGCCTGTCGGCAGGCGCCTCGACCGGTGCCGTGGCGGTGGGGCTGTTCGGCCTGGGCGGCGCGGTGCTGTCGCTGTCGGCCGGTGCCTTCATCGGTGCGCTGGCCGCGTTCGCCCTGGTACTGGTGCTGTCGCGGGCCAGCGGCAGCCGACACGACAATGCGCAGGTGATCCTCGCCGGCATCGCCGGCTCGCAACTGTTCAACGCGCTGACGGCCTTTCTGATCACCAAGTCGGCCACCGCCGAACAGGCCCGGGGCATCCTGTTCTGGCTGCTGGGCAACCTCAGCGGCGTGCGCTGGCCGTCGGTCTGGCTAGCGCTGCCGGTGGCCGTGCTCGGGCTGGCGGTGTGCCTGTGGCACCGCCGGGCACTGGACGCCTTCACCTTCGGTGCCGATTCGGCGGCCTCGCTGGGCGTGCCGGTGCGGCGCACGCAATTGTTGCTGATCAGTTGCACGGCGCTGGTGACTGCGGTGATGGTCTCGATCGTCGGTGCCATCGGCTTCGTCGGCCTGGTCATCCCCCACGCCCTGCGCCTTCTGCTCGGCCCCGGGCACAGCCGCCTACTGCCGGCCAGCGCGCTGGGCGGTGCGTTGTTCCTGATTGTTGCCGACATCCTCTCGCGGACCCTGATCGCCGGCCAGGTGATCCCGGTGGGCGTGGTCACCGCCTTGATCGGCGCGCCAGTGTTCGCGCTGATCCTGGTCAGCCGCCGGGGGCGTCCATGACCGTGATGACCGCCCTCGCCAACGCCCCGCTTGTCTGCGAGGGGCTGGGCCTGCGCCTGGGCGGCCGCGAAGTGCTGCAAGACATCGACCTGAGCGTGATGCCCGGCGAGACCCTCGGTGTGGTCGGCCCCAACGGATCGGGCAAGTCAACCCTGCTCAAGCTGCTCGCCGGCCTGCGCACGCCCAGCAGCGGCAGCGTGCGTTTGCTGGGCGAGGCGCTGGAGCGCATGCCGCGTCGCCGGGTTGCGCAAAGCCTGGCGCTGGTCGAACAGCAGGCCGATACCCTGGACGCCATCAGCGTCTACGACGCCGTGGCACTCGGCCGCACACCGTGGCTGTCGGCCCTGGCGCCGTTCGGCGCGGACGACCGTGCCATCGTCGAGCAGGCCCTGGCCGACGCCGACGCCGGCCACCTGCGTCGGCGCCTGTGGGGCGAGCTGTCCGGCGGCGAACGCCAGCGCGTGCACATCGCCCGGGCCCTGGCCCAGCGGCCGCAGGTACTGCTACTGGACGAGCCGACCAATCATCTTGATATCCAGCATCAACTGAGCCTGCTGCGGCAGGTTCAAGCGCTGTCGGTGACGACCCTGGTGGCCTTGCATGATCTCAACCAGGCGTTGACTTGTGACCGGTTGGCGGTGCTTGACCAAGGACGGTTGGTTGCCTTGGGGATACCGGAGGTGGTGCTGACACCGGAGCGGATATTGGCGACATTCGGGGTTCAGGCCCACTACCTGATCGATCCGTATGATGGGGCGCGGGTACTGCGGTTTCGCGCCTGAAAGCGCTGGAGCCGCTTCGCGACCCCAGCATCGTTTGTCATAGCGCTGAGCAGAGGTTACAGCCTGCATCTCAGCCCATGTATCCTGCAGGCGGCAACCTCCACGCCTGCAGCTCCAACGGCGTCATGCCCGCCAGCACCTGCACGAAGGTTTCAGTCAGCTCACTGCTGACATTGCCGTGGAATCGGTAGTTGCTCAGCAGGTAGCGCCGGACCGTTTTCGGCCAGTTGTTCGCCAGGTGGGCGGCCTTGATAATGCCTTTGGCATCCTGGTAGTTGGCGGCAGGCTTGACCTGGGTCAGGCGGCGCTCGAAGTGGCTGAAGCTCCAGTCGTCCTCGCGGGCCTCGAATTCATCCAGCAGTTTCACCTTGTACAACGCAAGCTCAGGCATGCGTGATCTCCTTGTGATGGGGGTGGAAGGAGACGGTAGGCGAATACAGCGAGAATGAAAATGAACGCGGTGTTGAGTGTTGTGCAGGAAGGCTGGAAGGATCTGTCAGACTGTACAGACGCGCGTGCCGGGCGCAGCGCCTGGTCGCCCTTGGCATCGAAGCTGCCCAGCAGCAAGGCCACCGTCGGCGCATCATCAATGGCGCCGAGGGAACTGCCGCAGGTGGCGCAGAACGCTGGCAAGCCACCTTTGTAGAGGGTCATGGGGGCTACCTTCCCTGGCTGGCGGGATTGCCGCACAATAGCCAACCTGGCACCTGCCAGCGGCGCAAAAGTGTTACGCCGTGTGGCATGCCGACCTGCGCTACCTGCGTCTCCTGCTACAGTGCGCCCCGCGGCCCGTCCGGCCCCTGCAATGATGGAAACCTGCTGATGGAAAGAATGATCCAGTTCGTGGCCGTGGTGGTGGTCTGCACCCTCATCGGCGTGGCCTGTGAACACTACGAAGTCAACCGCTACCTGAAATGGTTGCTGATGGCCCTGCCGGCGATCCTCTGGGTACGCCTGCGCAATCCGCTGCAACGCTGATTCCTCGATCACGGGATTGCAGTACACTCCCAGGCCTTACCGTGCCCAAGGCCCCACTATGCCCCGCCTGCCCCGTCTACTGCTCCCAGTGTTGCTGCTCGCCGCCCTCGCCGCCCTCGCCGCCTGCGACCAGAAGCCCAGCCGCGAGGAAAAGATCCTCGCCAACCTGCCCCTGCAGGAAGCCTACGACCACAACATCGAGCGCATGGCCGGGCTGCTGGCCATGACCCATGCGCAGGTGCCCCAGGACAAGATCAAGGACGTGCTGCGCAAGCACCTGACCGTCGACGACCAGCGCCGTGACCTGTTCAGGCTCTACAGCGAAGAGCACTTCAGCGATGCCGAGTTCGACCTTATCGTTCAGGCCACCCGCGATCCGGCAAAGGCCAGGGAACTGGGCCAGAGCGAGGAAGGCAAGCGCCTGAGCGAGAAGCTCACCACGCTGATGCGCGAAAGCGCCAGCGACGCCAAGGTCCAGGCCTTGGTGCAGGAGCGCATGCAACAAGTCGAGGACGACCTGCAGGCGCTGGAGCAGACTGCCCCCTGAACGTAGGTAACATGGGAGGATAATTCCGTGAGCCCCGTGGGAAACCGGAGCCACCTTTGTCCTCCAACCCTGCAATTGCGCTCAAGCATGGTCCACTTTGGTCCAAGCGCGTAAGGTGCGTTTTCCGCTGTATCCGACGAGGCCAAGGATTGCGATATTTCACCCCGCACGGACCGCGCCCCGACCTGCGCACCCTCATACTCGCCCTTTGCGCCACCACGGCCCTGGTCATGCTGCTGGCCAGCTATTTCGCCAGTTACCGGGTACAACGGCAGCTGCTGATCGACAGCGCCCTGGAGGCCAACCGGGCCTATGCCGCCAAGCTGGCCGCCGTGACCGAGACCACCCTGGTCAATGCCCTGCAGCAACTGGCCTACGGCGCCCGGCAAAGTGGCCTGCACCCGGACGACGACAGCCTGGTGCAAGCTGAGATCGACCGCCTGCAGCAACAGAGCAACCTGTTCAACTCCACCCTGCGGGTCGACGCCCAGGGGACCGTGCGCTCGCTATCGCCCGCACCGCTGCAGCACCTGGCCGGCAGCCAGGCAACCTCACCCGGCGCCCGGCAAGCCTTGCGCGAGCGCCGCACGCTGGTCTCCACACCTTTCCTGTCGGCGGCCGACAACCTGCTGGTGGTGCTCTCGCAACCGATCTTCGACGCCAGCGGCCACTACCACGGCTATATCGGCGGCAGCCTGTACCTGCGCGAACGCAACCTGCTCAACAGCCTGCTGGGCACGCACTTCTACCAGAACGGCTCGTACCTGTACGTGGTCGACCGCAACCGCCGGCTGCTGTTTCACCCCGACAGCAAACGGGTCGGCACCCTGGTAGGCGACAACGCGCTGCTCGACGACCTGCCGAACCTCGACCATGGCACCCGGCGCCTGGTCAACAGCCAGGGCGTGGAGATGCTCGCCGGGTTCGCCACGGTACCCAGTGCCGGCTGGACCATCGTCGCCCAGCAGCCACTGCGCCAAACCGTGGAACCGCTTCGCCAGCTGATCCTCAATGTAGTGGTGATTTCCGCGCCGCTGGCGCTGCTCGGCTGCCTGCTGCTGTACTGGCTCACGCAAGTCATCGCCCACCCGCTGCGGCAGTTGGCCAGTGTCGCCCGGGGCATGGGCCAACAGCAGACCACCGAACGCATCCACCAGGTCCGTGCCTGGTATGCAGAGGCCGCGGAGCTCAAGCGTGCCCTGTTGTTCGGCGTGAACCTGCTGCAGGAGCGCATCGGCCGGCTCAACCGAGATGCCCAGACCGACCCGCTGACAGGGCTGGTCAACCGGCGCGGGCTGCAACAGGCACTGCGGGTGCAACAGGCCGAGCAGTGCGGGTTTGCCGTGGTGGTGCTGGACATTGATCACTTCAAGCGGATCAACGACAGCCACGGCCACGATGCCGGCGACCGTGTGCTGCAGCAGCTGGCCAGGCTGATGCGCGGGACCTGCCGCGAAGGCGACGTGCTGTGCCGTACCGGCGGCGAGGAGTTCCTCATGCTGCTGCCGGGTGCCGGCCTGGAGGTGGCGACAGCTGTCGCCGGCCACCTGCGCCTGACGGTCGAGCACACCCCGATCGTACCGACCGGTACCGTCACCATCTCCCTGGGTGTGGCCAGCTGGCAGCCCCGCGACGCTGGCACGCCTGCCGACGCCCTGGCCAGGGCCGACAAGGCGCTATACCAGGCCAAGCAGAAGGGACGCAACCGCGTCTGCATCGACAGCCCGGCCTGACCCCTACGCGGCGTCGGCCGTCCACACCGCCAGTTCATAGCCGTCCGGGTCGATGAAATGGAAACGCCGCCCGCCAGGAAACGCGAACACCGGGCGGCTGATTCGGGCGCCGGCAGCCTCGACGCGCTGCTGCACCTGCGCCAGGTCAGCGGCATACAGGATGATCAGCGGCCCACCCGGACGAACCGGTTCGCCCGTGGTGAAACCACCCGTGAGGCGACCGTCACTGAATTCGGTATAGGTCGGCCCGTAGTCGGTGAAGGTCCAGCCAAACACCTGGCCGTAGAAAGCCTTGCTGCGGGCGATATCGCCCACGTTGAACTCGATGTTGTCGATTTGCCGGTCATTGCCACGCGCACCCATGGTGAGCCTCCTTGCGGGGATTGGAAGGGGAAGCTTACTGCAAGCGCCACGCGCGCAGGCCCGCTTCCACACATCATGTTTGTCCTTCCAAGCTCAGGGGGCGGTGCTAACGGATATCCGGAGGTCGCCCTCGACAAAGCCTGCTCGCCCTGCCGCTTGTCTACTGGCCCGAGAACAACGACGGCGCGACCTGAGCGCGCCGCATCCGCCCAGGCTGCCAGAGCAACGGAGAGCATCCATGTCCATCGCCCATGAGGTCCCGCCCGCCACCTTGCGGCGGGTGATCGCCGCCTCGGCCATCGGCAACTTTGTCGAGTGGTTCGACTTCGCCGTCTACGGTTTTCTCGCCACCCTGATCGCCAGTCAGTTCTTCGCCAGTGAGGACGCCAGCGTCGCCCTGCTCAAGACCTTCGCCGTGTTCGCCGTGGCCTTCGCCCTGCGCCCGCTGGGTGGCATCGTGTTCGGCGCGCTGGGCGACCGGCTCGGACGCAAGCGCATCCTGTCGCTGACCATCCTGCTGATGGCCGGTTCCACCACCCTGATCGGCCTGCTGCCGACCTACGCCAGCATCGGCGTACTGGCTCCGGTACTGCTCACCCTCGCCCGCTGTCTGCAGGGATTTTCCGCGGGCGGTGAGTACGCCGGTGCCTGCGCCTACCTGATGGAGCACGCGCCACGGGGCAGGCGGGCGTTCTATGGCAGCTTCGTGCCGGTCTCGACCTTCTCCGCCTTTGCTTGCGCGGCAGTCATCGCCTACGGACTGGAGGCCAGCCTCACGCCCGAGGCGATGAACGCATGGGGCTGGCGCGTACCGTTCCTGGTTGCCGCGCCCCTGGGCCTGGTGGGCCTGTACCTGCGCTGGCGCATGGAGGAGACCCCGGCGTTTCGCCAGGCGCTGGCCGAAGGCAAGGCCCATGCGCATTCGCCGCTGGGCGACACCCTGCGCCACCATGGCCGCACCATTCGCAACCTGGGCGCGTTCATCTCGCTGACGGCACTGTCGTTCTACATGTTCACCACCTACTTCGCCACCTACCTGCAGACGGTCGGCCACCTCAGCCGCGCCCAGGCGCTGCTGGTCTCGACCGTTGCGCTGCTGTTCGCCGCCGCTGGCTGCCCGCTGGCGGGTGCCTTCAGCGACCGTGTCGGACGGCGCAGGACCATCGGCTTTACGTGCCTATGGGTGATGCTCGCGGTGTTCCCCGCCTACTGGCTGGCCAGTTCCGGTTCGCTGTCGGGGGCATTGCTGGGGGTGATCCTGCTGGCCATCGGCGCGCTGATGAGCGGCGTGGTCACCGCCGCGCTGCTGTCGGAATGCTTCCCCACCCGCAGCCGCTACACCGCCTCGGCGATCACCTACAACGTCGCCTACACCCTGTTCGGCGGTACCGCGCCGCTGGTGGCGACCTGGCTGATCGAACAGAGCGGCAGCCGCCTGGCGCCGGCCTTCTACCTGGTGG
Organism: Pseudomonas sp. P106(2024); assembly: GCF_057480815.1. Lineage (NCBI taxonomy): Bacteria > Pseudomonadati > Pseudomonadota > Gammaproteobacteria > Pseudomonadales > Pseudomonadaceae > Pseudomonas > Pseudomonas sp. P106(2024). The sequence goes on from NZ_JBLIYU010000002.1 coordinate 307,683, forward strand.
TGATTGCCTTGCTGGCCCTGGTGGGCGGGTTGGCGTTGCCGGAGACCTCACAGGCTTCGTTGCATGAGGACACGCCGGGCAACGATCAGCCTGGGGTATCGCAAGACCTGTAGCGGGTTGCCCTATGGCTTCTCGTGGGAGCGGGGTTGCCCCGCCCCCACGCCTTTCCTCACGCCAGGTCGAAGCGGTCCAGCTCCATGACCTTTACCCACGCCGCCACGAAGTCCTTGACGAACTTGTCCTTGGCATCGCTGCTGCCATACACCTCGCTCAAGGCACGCAGCTGCGCATGGGAGCCGAACACCAGGTCGACCCGGCTGGCGGTCCATTTCACTTGGCCGGTCTTGCGGTCACGCCCCTCGAACGCCTCGTTGTCCGCCGAGGTCGGCTTCCACTCCACGCCCATGTCCAGCAGGTTGCGGAAGAAGTCGTTGCTGAGCACGCCGACCCTGTCGGTGAACACGCCGTCCTTGCTGCCGCCATGATTGGCACCGAGCACCCGCAGGCCGCCGATCAGCACGGTCAGCTCCGGTGCGGTGAGGGTCAGCAACTGGGCCTTGTCCAGCAGCAGCTTCTCGGCCTTGACGCTGTAGCGGGCCTTGCTGAAGTTACGGAAACCGTCGGCAAGCGGCTCGAGCACGGCGAACGACTCGACATCGGTCTGCTCCTGCGAGGCATCCACACGCCCCGGATGGAACGGCACGCTGATGTTGTGCCCGGCGTCCTTGGCCGCCTTCTCCACCGCCGCGCTGCCGGCCAGCACGATCAGGTCGGCCAGGGAGATCTTGTTGCCGCCCTCGCCGCGGATCTTCTCCAGTGCCGTCAGCACCTTGTCCAGGCCCTGGTTCGCCGTCCAGCCGTTCTGCGGTGCCAGGCGCAAGCGGGCGCCGTTGGCACCACCGCGCTTGTCGGAGCCACGGAAGGTCGAAGCCGAGGCCCAGGCGGCGGAAACCAACTCCGACACACTCAGCCCCGACGCCAACACCTTGGCCTTGAGCGCGGCGATATCGGCGTCGCTCGGCTGAGGGCCTGATTTGGGCAGCGGGTCCTGCCACAACAGCTCCTCGTTGGGCATTTCCGGCCCGAGGTAACGGGCCAGCGGGCCCATGTCGCGGTGGATCAGCTTGTACCAGGCGCGGGCGAAAGCGTCGGCGAGCTGGTCTGGGTTGTCCTTGAAGCGTCGGGCGATGGGTTCGTAGATGGGGTCGAAACGCAGCGCCAGGTCGGAGGTGAGCATCGACGGGGCGTGCGTCTTGCCGGGGTCGTGGGCATCCGGCACGGTCCCCGCGCCCTTGCCATCCTTCGGTCGCCACTGATGGGCGCCCGCCGGGCTCTTGGTCAGCTCCCACTCGAAGTTGAACAGGTTGTTGAGGTACTCGTTGCTCCACTTCGTCGGGGTCGAGGTCCAGATCACTTCCAGGCCACTGGTGATGGTGTCGGCGCCCTTGCCGGTACCGAATTTGTTATGCCAGCCGAAACCTTGCTGCTCCAGGCCCGCAGCTTCCGGCTCGGCGCCGACATTGTCGGCGGGGCCCGCGCCATGGGTCTTGCCGAAGGCATGACCGCCGGCAATCAGCGCCACGGTCTCTTCATCGTTCATGGCCATGCGGCCGAAGGTCTCGCGGATATCCTTGCCCGAGGCGACCGGGTCGGGGTTGCCCTCCGGCCCTTCGGGGTTCACGTAGATCAGGCCCATCTGCACGGCGGCCAGCGGGTTCTCCAGGTTGCGCTCGGCCGACAGGTCACGGTTCTGTTCCTCACCATGCTTGGCAGGCTCGGCCACCAAGTCACCCTGGCCGGGGGGCTGGGCCTTGACCTGATCCTTACCGTAGCGGGTGTCACCGCCCAGCCAGACCTTCTCCGAGCCCCAGTACACGTCCTCGTCGGGCTCCCACACATCGGCGCGACCACCGGAGAAGCCGAAGGTCTTGAAACCCATGGATTCGAGAGCGACGTTGCCGGTGAGCACGATCAGGTCGGCCCAGGAGATCTTGTTGCCGTACTTCTGCTTGATCGGCCACAGCAGGCGCCGGGCCTTGTCCAGGCTGACGTTGTCCGGCCAGCTGTTGAGCGGGGCGAAGCGCTGCTGGCCGGAGCCTGCGCCGCCACGGCCGTCACCGATGCGGTAGGTGCCGGCGCTGTGCCAGGCCATGCGGATGAACAGCGGGCCATAGTGGCCGAAGTCGGCCGGCCACCAGTCCTGGGAATCGGTCATCAAGGCGGTCAGGTCTTTTTTCAGCGCCTGGAAGTCGAGGCTCTTGAACGCCTTGGCGTAGTCGAAGTCCGGGTCCATGGGATCGGACTTGCTGGAGTGCTGGTGGAGGATCTTCAGGTTGAGCTGGTCAGGCCACCAATCACGGTTGCTGGTGCCGCCACCGGCGGTCTGGTGGAACGGGCATTTCGATTCGTTCGCCATCTGCTTCTACCTTTCGGGTCGGTTCAATTCAGATTTCCGGGCGTTCTTGTATGTTTGCTGCCAGGTCTCGGAACAGGCGCGCCCGCAAGCACGCCCTCTGCTCATCAGTAGTGGCCGGGCACGCCTGTGCACCGACTTTTCACGGAACCCGCACAAAGACTAGCCGAGCCTGGGCAGAGGTCTAATAGAAGCGCTATTGGGTGGTGATAGCCTGGCTCTGTCAGCCTGTGGCGCCCCCTGCCCGTGCCACGATCACGTGGCAGACCAGGATCGTCACATTGATCTGTTCAACTGGGCTCGCCCGATGAAAAAGCATATTTGGCCAATCCTCGCGATACCGGCCGAACCCGCGCCAGGGACGGCGCAATCACGGGCCAGATGGCGCTTCAACAGCGCCGTGCGTGGGCGACTCGGACGAAATGCGCCTCGCGCCCTTTCGTACCGCGGCAAGTGAAGGCACAATGCGTGTCCTTTTTTTGGCCGGCCTGGCCGGGGGCCTTTAAATGATCAAGACGCCGTACTACCTCATCGATAAACAAAAGCTGCTGGGCAACATGGAAAAGATCGCCTACGTGCGCCAGCAGTCCGGGGCCAAGGCCCTGCTCGCCCTCAAGTGCTTCGCCACCTGGTCGGTGTTCGACCTGATGCAGCAGTACATGGATGGCACCACTTCGTCCTCGCTGTACGAGCTCAAGCTCGGCCGCCAGAAGTTCGCCGGCGAAACCCACGCCTACAGCGTGGCCTGGGCCGACGATGAAGTCGAAGAGATGCTCGAGAACTGCGACAAGATCATCTTCAACTCCATCGGCCAGCTTGAGCGTTTCGCCGAACAGTCCGAGGGCAAGGTGCGCGGCCTGCGCGTCAACCCGCAGGTGAGCAGTTCCGACTACCTGCTGGCCGACCCGGCGCGCCCGTTCAGCCGCCTTGGTGAGTGGGACCCTGAGAAAATCGAGAAGGTGATCGAGAAGATCTCCGGCTTCATGTTCCACAACAACTGCGAGAACGGCGACTTCGGCCTGTTCGACAAGATGCTCACGCACATCGAGGAACGCTTCGGCCACCTGCTGCACAAGGTCCAGTGGGTCAGCCTCGGCGGCGGCATCCATTTCACCGGCGAAGACTACGCGCTGGACGCGTTCTGCGCACGCCTGAAAGCCTTCTCGCAACAGTACGGCGTGCAGGTCTACCTGGAGCCGGGCGAAGCGGCCATCACCAACAGCGCCTCGCTGGAAGTGACCGTGCTCGACACCCTGTACAACGGCAAGCACCTGGCCGTGGTCGACAGCTCGATCGAGGCACACCTGCTCGACCTGCTGATCTATCGCCTCAACGCCAAGATGGCGCCCAACGACGGCGCGCACACCTACATGGTCTGCGGCAAGTCGTGCCTGGCCGGCGATATCTTCGGCGAGTATCAGTTCGACAAGCCGCTGCAGATCGGTGACCGCCTGTCGTTCGTTGACACCGCCGGTTACACCATGGTCAAGAAAAACTGGTTCAACGGTCTGAAAATGCCATCCATCGCAGTCAAGCAGCTCGACGGCAGCGTCGAGCTGGTGCGCGAGTTCGGGTTCGAAGACTACGTTTCGAGCCTGTCGTAAGACAGGCTTTCACGAAGGAGAAAAGCTGAATTGAAGAAGAACGTTCTTATCATTGGTGCAGGAGGTGTCGCCAAGGTGGTGGCCCACAAGTGCGCACAGCATAACGACGAACTGGGTCGTATTGCGATTGCGTCACGGAACATCTCCAAATGCCAGGCCATCATCGACAGCGTCAAGGCCAAGGGTAGCCTAAAGGTACCCGCCGACATCCAGGCCTTCTCGCTCAACGCCCTCGATGTCGAGGCGACCAAGGCACTGATCCGCGAGACCGAGTCGCAGATCGTGATCAACGTTGGTTCCGCCTTCCTCAACATGTCGGTGCTGCGTGCCTGCATCGATACCGGTGTCGCTTATCTTGACACCGCGATTCACGAAGAACCGGGCAAGATCTGCGAAACCCCGCCCTGGTATGGCAACTACGAGTGGAAGCACCTCGAGGAATGCCAGCAGAAGAACATTACCGCCATTCTCGGTGTCGGCTTCGACCCGGGTGTGGTGAACAGCTACGCCAAACTCGCGCAGCAGCAGTATTTCGACCGCATTGATTCGATCGACATCCTCGACGTCAATGCCGGTTCCCACGGCAAGTACTTCGCCACCAACTTCGACCCGGAAATCAACTTCCGCGAGTTCACCGGGCAAGTCTGGAGTTGGCAGAACAGCCAATGGACCAGCAACACCATGTTCGAGGTCAAGCGTACCGACGACCTGCCAGTGGTGGGTTCGCAGAACCTGTACCTGACCGGTCACGACGAGGTGCACTCGATCTCGAAGAACCTGAACGTGCCGAACGTGCGCTTCTGGATGAGCTTCGGCGAGCACTACATCAACGTGTTCACCGTGCTGAAGAACCTCGGCCTGCTTTCCGAGCAGCCGGTCAAGACCGCCGAAGGCCTGGAAGTGGTACCGCTGAAAGTGGTCAAGGCCGTGCTGCCGGATCCAGCCTCGCTGGCCCCGGGCTACACCGGCAAGACCTGCATCGGTGATCTGGTCAAGGGCACCAAGGATGGCCAGCCGCGCGAGGTGTTCATCTACAACGTGGCCGACCACGAAGAAGCCTACGCCGAGACCGACAGCCAAGGCATCTCCTACACCGCCGGCGTGCCGCCGGTGGCCGCCGCACTGCTGGTCGCCCGTGGCGAATGGGACGCCGGGCGCATGGTCAACGTCGAGGAACTGCCGGCCGAGCCGTTCCTCAAGGCGCTGGACGTGATGGGCCTGCCGACCCGCGTCAAGGATGAAAAAGGCGATCGTCCATGGGACGCTGAAGCCTAAGCTGCACGACGAAGGGGCGCCAGATGGCGCCCCTTCTGTTTGTGCAAGCTGTCTGTGGGAGCGGGGTTGCCCCGCGATAGGGGCAACACTGACAGATCGCTACTTCCTGGCCTCCAGTATCAAGTTGAACGGCGTCTGCGTCGCCCTGCGGAACCGCCTGAACCCTGCCTCTTCGAACACCGCCCGCAACCGCGCCTCCCCGGCCTGCGCCCCCAATCCCAGCCCCACCTCCTGCGACAGCGAATTCGGTGTGCAGATGAAGGTGGACGCCGCATAGAACAGCCTGCCGACCGGATTGATGTTGGCATCCAGCGTATCCTCGGCGAACGGTTCCACCAGCATCACCGTGCCGTCGTCCTTGAGCGCCCGGTAAGCATGCCGAGCCGCCCCCACCGGGTCACCCATGTCGTGCAGGCAGTCGAAGAAGCACACTAGGTCCAGGTCGCGAACGGGATAGTCCTTGGCCGAAGCCTGCTGGAAGATGACCCGCTCGGCCACGCCTGCGTCGCGGGCCCGCTCGGTGGCGGTGAGCACCGACGGCGCATGGTAGTCGTAGCCGGTAAAGCGCGAGGCCGGAAACGCCTCGGCCATGACGATGGTCGAGGCGCCATGGCCACAGCCGACATCGGCCACTTGGGCACCGGCCTGCAGCTTGGCCACCACACCCTCCAGTGCCGGTAGCCAGTCGGCGACGAGGAAAGTCCGATAACCCGGCCTGAAGAACCGCTCAGTACCACTGAACATGCAGGGATGATGATCGCCCCAGGCGAGTGCGCCGTTGCCGCGCATGGCCGCGACCAACTTGTCCTTGTCATGGAACAGCGCCGCCAGCACCGAGGCGCCGCCGGCCATGTAGACCGGGGAGTCTTCCAGGGCCAGTGCCATGGCCTGCTCCTCGGGCAGGGTGAACTGTCCATCACGATGCACCAGATAGCCCGCCGCCGCCTGGCCATTGAGCCACTCACGCACAAGTCGTGGCTGACAGCCGGTCCGTTCGGCCAACGCCTCGGGCGTGACCGGCTGGCTGTCAGCCATGGCCCGATAAAGCCCGAGCTCATCCCCGAGAATGACATTGGCCAGCGTCGCTGCCGCGCCCATGTCACCCACCAGCTTGCCCATGAATTCCTGAAGCCGTGCCTCGTCCATGACCTGCCCTCCTCTTGCCAGAAGGCCACCGTCGGCGACGTCAGCTCCAGAGGCGGTGGTCGGATGGATGATCGAACCGCTTTGAAGCCGGTCCAGACTTTAAGTCTAGACCCGCCTGCGCTATCTTCGCCGCGCTGCCGGCAGCCCCGCCAATACCGGACGGCCGCACCCGCGCAGCGAAGGAATTGCCTGCATGCTCTCCAGCCGTACCCTCGTCCTGATCCTCGGCGTCGCCTTCATCATGCTCGACCAGTGGGTCAAACTGATCGCCCTGGTCGCCCTGAACAACCACAGCTATGTGTTCGGCAACCAGATCGTCTGGCTCGACCTGGCCCTGAGCATGAACCCTGGCGCGTTCCTCAGCCTCGGCGCCAGCTTGTCGCCGGGCCTCAAGCAACTGATCTTCGTGGCCGCGGTAGGCGTGGCATGCTGCTGGGCCGTGACCTGGGCGTTCAGGCACTGGCAAGCGACCCCGGTGAAGGCCGGCGCGGCCTACTTCATCGCCATGGGCGGCCTGGCCAACCTGATCGACCGGGTGCTGCGCGACGGCCATGTGGTCGACTACCTCGTGCTTAACCTCGGCCCGCTGCATACCGGCGTGTTCAACCTTGCCGACATCGCCATCATGGCGGGGGCGCTGGTGCTGGGATTGGGGGCGATGAAGAAACCGGCCATCGCGTGAAAGCTACCAAGTGCCCACCGCGCCCCTTGCAGCGCTCTCAGGATCGAGCGCCGCGTGGGCGGCGCCCGGTCTCATAGGCGCTTTACCTGTTTCGCCAAGCACCCGAATCGCTATTGCCCAGCAGCCTCCAACCGCTCCAGCAGCGCATCGGCCAACGCCTTGTCAGAGAACGGGTTCTGCCCGGTGATCAGCTCGCGATCGACCACCACATGGGGCTGCCAGGCCTCGGCGTAGCCCATGTCGCCTCCTGCGCCGGCCATGGCCTTGGCGGGATAGAACTGCAGACGCTGTTCCTTGAGCGAGCCTTCGAAAATCTGCTCCTCAGGGTCAGAAAAAATCGTCATGCGATAGCCCTGGTACGTCCAGTCGCTGGCCGCTGGGGTTTCGCCACGGGCGAGCGCGGCGTGGTAGGCGACCGGATCCTGCTGCGCCGACAGCAGCGTGATCGGGCCGTGGCAGATGGCGGCGGTGGGCTTGCCGGCCTGGTGGAAATGGCGCAGCAAGGTGCCGACGTCAGGGTTGTTGGCCAGGTCGATCAGCGGCGCATGGCCACCTGGGATGAAGATCCCCGCGTAATGATCCAGATCGCCCGCCAGCACCTCCTTCAACGACAGCGTGTCGCGAATGTCCGGCAGGCTTTCGACCACCTGGCGGATTCGCTGCATCTCGCCGGCATCGCCGCCGAAGTACATCGGGTCGATCGAGCGCTCGTCAACACTCGGCGCATTGCCCCTGGGCGTCACCAGCACCAGCTTGTAGCCGGCCTTGAGCAAGCGGTCGGCGGGCACGCCGAACTCGTTGAGGTAATAACCGGTGGGGTACGGCTTGCCGTCCTTGAGCGGTAACTGGTTCTCGCTGGACAACAGCACCAGCACTTCGCCCTTCGCGGCAGCGGCGGCGTGGCCAGTCAGCAATGCGCCGGCCAGCGCCAGCGCAACGGGAGCAATCTTGTTCATGGTCGATTCCTGATTCAGTTGAATGGCGCGATATCCAGCGGGCGGGCAAGCTGCACTTGTGTCGGTGCGGCCAGCCAATCGGCGGTGGCGGCGCGGTAGGCCTGGTAATGGGGGCTGTGGCGATGGGCCTCGACGGCGGCCTCGTCGACGTACAGCTCGAACAGATCGAACGCCAGCGTCCCCCCCTCGCGCACGAACAGGTCGTAGCGCAGGTTGCCGGGCTCGGCGCGGGTCTGCTCGACCATCCGGCGCAGGGCCTGCTCGGTGGCGTCACGGTATTCGGGAAGGGGCTGGATGGCGGCGAAAATGGCGATGGTCATGGGCGACTCCCTCAACAGGTTGGGCCCATCCTAACCAGCACGCTATGATTCGATAATTCGAAAGCACTTATTCCTGCGATTCAATTCATGAATATCGGTAACAAGAACCTCAACCTGCTGCACCTGTTCCAGGTGCTCTACGAAGAGCGCAGCGCCTCCCGTGCCGCGCAACGCCTGGCGCTCAGCCAGCCGGCCCTGAGCCACAAGCTCAACAAGCTGCGCCACCAGTTCGGCGACCCGCTGTTCGTGCGCGCGCCACGCGGCCTCACGCCCACCCCCAGGGCCCACGAGCTGGCGCCGCAGGTGCAGCAGTTGATCGGGCACCTGCAGGACTTCTTCAGCCGCTGCGACGGCGAGCACTTCCTTGAACGCCCGGTCCAGTTGCACCTGTACAGCACCGACTACCTGGAACAGACCTTGCTGCCCGGGCTGCTGCCGATTCTTCGCGACCAGGCGCCGAACCTGACCCTGGTCACCCACAACACCCGTGGCGACCTGCCCCGCGAGGCGCTGGAGAAAGGCACCTGCGACCTTGCAATCGCCGGCTTCTACAGCGACCTGCCAGACACATTTCACCAGCAGCGGCTGCTCTGCGAGGACTTCGTGGTGCTGGCCGCCGCCGACAACCCGAGGTTGGTCGACGGCCTGACCCTGGAGGCATTCGTGGCCTGCGACCACCTGTTGACGACCTTGACCGGCGATCTCGACGGCCGGGTCGACCAGGCCCTGCGGGCTCTCGGCCGGCAACGCCGGGTGGTGGCCGGACTGTCCAGCTTCATCGCCCCCACGCGCCTGGTGCGCGGCACCGACCTGCTGCTGACGTGCCTGCGCTCGCTGGCCATGGAGGCAGTCGAGCGCGATCCCGGCCTGCGCCTGCATGCCCTGCCGCTGGTGCTGCCGCACGTCGAGGTGATGCAGATCTGGCACGCGCGCACCCACGCCGATCCCATGCGCCGATGGTTCCGCCAGCAGGTGTGGGAGGTGGCGCAACGGGTCATTGCACCAGCTGGTTGATCTCGATGATCGGCATCAGCACCGCCATGACGATCAGCAGCACCACCGCGCCCATGACCACGATCATCAACGGTTCGAGCAGCGCGGTCATGCCCATGGCGCGGCGCTCGATGTCCTTGGCCAGGCTGTCGGCGGCGCGGTCGAGCATCGGCGGCAGGTTGCCGGTCTTCTCGCCACTGGCGATCAGGTGGATGAGCAGCGGTGGAAAGACCTTCTCCACCGCCAGCGCCGAGGCCAGCCCGGCGCCCTCGCGCACCCGCGCCGTGGCCTCGTTGACGCACTGGTCGAGGCGTTCGTTGCCCAGGGTCTGGCGCGCCGCCTCCAGTGCCCGCAGCAAGGGCACGCCAGCGCTGCCGAGGATCGCCAGCGTGGCGGCGAAACGCGCCGTGTTCAGGCCCAGCACGAAACGCCCGAGCAACGGCAGCCGCAGGACGCACCCATGCCACGCCAGGCGCGCCGCCGGGGCGCGCAGATAGACCCGCCAGCCCCAGAACGCTCCGGCCATCAGGGCGAAGCACAGCACACCCCATTCGCGCACGAAGTCACTGGCAGCGAGCATGGCCAGGGTCAGCCCGGGCAAGTCCTGGCGCGCCTGGGTGAAGGCACTGACCACCTGCGGCACCACGTAGCTGAGCAGGAAGATGACGATACCCACCGACACCAGCCCCACCACGCCGGGGTAGATGAATGCCGTGAGGATCTTGCCGCGCAGGGTGTTGCGGTCTTCGATGTAGTCGGCCAGACGCTCCATCACCTGGGCCAGGTCGCCAGACTCCTCGCCCGCCGCCACCAGCGCCCGGTAGATTTCAGGGAAATCCCGCGGCCGGTTGGCCAGGGCATCGGCCAAGCGCATGCCGCTGCGCACATCCCCGCGCACCGCGCCCAGCAGTTGGGCCACATGCTTGCGCTCGGCCTGCTCCAGGGTCGCCCCCAGCGCCGCCTCCAGCGGCAGACCGGCGGCCAGCAGACTGGCCAGCTGACGCGTGGCCCAGGCCAGGTCGCCGTCGGACAGCTTCACGCCGAACAGACCACTGCCCTGCCCGGCCACGTCCTGGACTTCGACCTCCAGGGTGGTCAGGCCCAGGGCGCGCAGCTGGGCCATCGCCGCCCCCGGACTGTCGGCTTCGAGCAGGCCCTTGACCACGCGGCCCTGGGCATCGGCGGCTTCATAGCGATAGCGGTTCATCAGGTGTCCCGTGTCACGCGCAGGATCTCTTCCAGGCAGGTGCTGCCGCTGTCGACCCAGCGTTGGCCATCCTCGCGCATGCTGCGCATACCGTTGCGCCGGGCGGCGACGCGCAGGGCCTGTTCATCCGCGCCCTGGTGCACCAGGCCACGGACCTCGTCGTCCACGCAGAACAACTCGTGGATGCCGGTGCGGCCGCTGTAGCCGCAGTGGTTGCAGTGCGCGCAACCCACCGCGCGGTATTGCCCGGGCGTGGCCGGGTCGGGCTCGCGGCAGTGCGGACACAATCGGCGTACCAGGCGCTGGGCCAGCACCCCAAGCAGCGCCGAGGCCAGCAGGAACGGCTCGACGCCCATGTCGACCAGGCGGTTGACCGCCGACACCGCGTCGTTGGTGTGCAGGGTGGCCAGCACCAGGTGCCCGGTCAGCGAGGCCTGCACGGCGATCTGCGCGGTCTCCAGGTCGCGGATCTCGCCGATCATGATCACGTCCGGGTCCTGGCGCAGGATGGCGCGCAGGGCCACGGCGAAGCTCATGTCGATACGCGCGTTGACCTGGATCTGGCTGATGCCCGGCAAGTCATACTCCACCGGATCCTCCACGGTGAGGATGTTGCTGACGCTGGCGTCCAGCCGCGCCAGGGCGGCGTACAGGCTGGTGGTCTTGCCCGAACCAGTGGGGCCGGTGACCAGCACGATGCCGTGGGGCTGGCGAATCAGCTGGTCGAGCCGCGCCAGGATGCCTGCGTCCATGCCCAGCGCCTCCAGGCGCAGACGTCCGGCCTGCTTGTCGAGCAGGCGCATCACCACCCGCTCGCCATGGCCGGTGGGCACGGTGGACACACGGATATCGATCGGTCGCCCGGCCACGCGCAAGGCGATGCGCCCGTCCTGGGGCAGGCGCTTCTCGGCGATATCCAGCTGCGCCATGATCTTGATCCGCGACACCAGCGCGCCGTGCAGCGCCTTGCGCGGCGAGACCACGTCGCGCAGGGTGCCGTCGACCCTATAGCGCACCAGGCAGTGGCTTTCGAACGGCTCGATATGAATGTCGCTGGCCTGGTCGCGCGCGGCCTGGGTGAGCAAGGCGTTGATCATGCGGATCACCGGCGCATCGTCCTGGGCCTCGAGCAGGTCGGTGACTTCCGGGATGTCCTGCAGCAGGCGGTCCAGGTCCACTTCGTTCTCCGCAGCCCCCACCACCGCCGCCGCGCTGCCGGTGTCGGCGTAGGCGCTGGCCAGCAGCGCATCCATCTGCGCATCGGCGAGCGCCTCGACTCGCGCCGGGCCATGGCGTCTGCGCACCTCAGCCACTGCCCAGGCCGGGCTCGACGGGCAGCGCGACAGCACCGACCCGTCCTCACCGTCCACCCGCAGCACCAGGCGCTGGGCCTTGGCCCAGGCGTAGGGCAGGCGGCTCATCGCGCCACCTCGTCCACCGGCACCGCGCGGATCGCGGCCCGCGGTGCGCGCAGCGCCGCCGGATGGACTCGCCCTTGCTCGGGCACGCCCTGCTCCACCGGCGGCAGCAGCGGCATGTCCATGTCCGGCAAGGCCCAGGAGTGCTCGGGCTTGAGGCTGCCCTGGCCGCGGCGGATGAAGCCGTAGCGATTGAGGGTGATGCTGCGCCCGACCGCCGCATCGCGCACGATGTACGGACGCAGGAACACCATCAGGTTGGTCTTGCTGCTGGCGCGGCGCTCGCTGCGAAATAACGCACCGACCCCCGGCAGCCCGGACAGCCATGGAATGCCCTCGTTGGTCTGGGTGTAGCCGTCCTGCAGCAGGCCGCCCAGGACCATGATCTGGCCATCGTCGAGCAGAATGCTGGTGTCGATGGCGCGCTTGTTGGTCACCGTGCCGGCCGCGCTGGAGGCGCGCTGGTCGACGCTGCTGACCTCCTGGTAGACGTCCAGCTTGACCGTGCCGCCCTCGGAGATCTGCGGACGCACGTTCAGCCGCAGCCCCACCTCCTCGCGCTGGATGGTCTGGAACGGGTTGTTGCTGTTACCGCCACCGTCGGTGACGTACTGGCCGCTGACGAAGGGGATGGTCTGGCCGACGAAGATGCTCGCCGCCTCGTTGTCCAGGGTCAGCAGGTTGGGTGTCGACAGCACGTTGCTGCCACCCTTGCTCTTCAGCGCCCGGGCCAGCACCTTGAGGTCGAGCACTTCGCCGATGCCCGGGATCTTCACCGTGCCGTCGACCACCCCTACCGACAGCCCCTTGGGCAGCACGTCGATGCTGCTGGGCCCTTTGACCAGGCCGCTGCCACCGAGGTTGGCGCCGCCAAACACGCCATTCTTGCCGAGGTTGCCGGCCTGCCACTGGATGCCAAACTCGTTGGCGTCGTCCTCGCCGACCTCGACGATCAGGCTTTCCACCACCACCTGGGCGCGGCGCTGGTCGAGCTGGTCGATGACCTCGCGCAGGCTGCGGTACAGCGGCTCGGGCGCGGAGATCAGCAGGGTGTTGGTGGTTTTGTCGGCCTGGATGGTCGCGCCGCCGGCGGAGAACGCGAGCCCCTGGTCGTTCTGCTGGGTGCTGCTGCCATAGCCATTCGGTGTAGTACCGGCGCTCTGGTTGCTGCTGCGGCTGGCATTGGCGTTGTTGTTGGCACTGTTGCCCTGCGCGCTGCCGCCATTGCCGCTGGTGCCGTTGCCACTGCCGCCGGTGAGCATGCCGCCGCCGCTGAGCAGCGCGCGCGTGGCGTCGTTGCCGGCAGTGTCGCTCTCGCCGGTCAGCAGCCCGCGCAGGCTCTGCGCCAGCTTGTCGGCCTGGGCATTGCGCAGGTACACCACGTGCAGGTTGCCGGCGCTGTTCTGGGCGTTGTCGAGCTTGTAGATCAGGTCACGGGCCAGCTGGGTGCGCTCGGGGCTACCGGAGCGGATCACCACGCTGTTCGAACGCGGGTCGCCCAGCACGCTGATCTTCTGGGTCGGGTCGTTGCCCTGGCTGTCGAGCAGTTCGTTGACCATGCCGGCGATGTCGCTGGCGATGCCGTTGTTGACCGCCACCACGTCGGTGTCGATGGCCGTGGGAATGTCGACCCGGTCGAGGATCTGCGCCACCCGTTCGAGGTTCTCGGCGTAGTCGGTGACGACAAGAGTGTTGTTGCCGGGGTAAGCGTTGATCGGGTTGTCGGGCGAGACGATCGGGCGCAGCACCGGGATCAGGTTGACGGCGTTCTCGTACTGCAGGCGGAAGGTGCGGGTGACCATGCCGTTGCCGGCATCACGGTCCCCGGTCACCAGCGCGCCGCCGAGCAGCTTGGCGTCGGCCTGGGGCACCACCTGGGCCACGCCGCCGACGTCGACCACGCTGAAGCCCTGCATGCGCAGGGCCGACAACAGCATGCCGTAGGCCTTGCTGGCGGGTACCTCACCCTCTGACACCAAGGTCAGTTGCCCTTTGACTCGCGGGTCGACCAGGAACTGCCGGCCGGTGGCGCGGGACAGGCCGCGCACCACCGCCTGGATATCGGCATCGACGAAGTTCAACTGCACTGGCTGGTCACCCAGCGGATTGCCCGGAACCGGCGCCGCCACGGCGCGGCTGTGGCGCTGGCCGACCCGAGGAGCGGGTTGGCGCGTTGCCGAGCGGGTCTGTGGCCCGGGCTGCGCACGATGATCCAGCACGCCCGTCGAAGCGCCGGCCTCGGCCAGTGGGCGGCCCAGTTCGCTGCTGGCCAGGGGGCGTTGCGCGCTCGGCGCGCTGGCGCAGGCGCTGAGCGCCAGGGCCAGGAGCAACGGCGCGAACGGCAGTCGCGGTGAACGGAGGCACGTCATGAAGGGTCCTTAGCGCCATGCGCCTGATCCATGCGAAGGGTTCCGGAGAAGGTCGCCGGGCTGCCCGGCTCGGCAGCCGGGTCGCGACGTAGCGCCAGTTGGCCGATGTCCAGCCCCAGCCGCGGCGGCACGCCCTGCAGCCAGGCCATCGCCGCTTCGGCCGGGGCCCGCTGCCAGCTCAGGCGCCAGGCATCGCCCTCGGCGTCGAGCTGTGTCTGTGCCAGCAGGCCGGCCTGTTCCAGGCTTTGCCGCAATGCCAGGGCGGTGTCTGCGGGGCGCTGCGCCAGGCGCTCGCCGAGCAGCGCAGCGAGCGCCTGGGCCTGGCCGCGCAGCTTGGGTGTCTCGGCTTGCCAGTGGTCGATCTTGGCCAAGGCCGGCTGGACCAGCACCTGCCAGCAAAACAACACGCCGAGCAGCCCACCGCCCAGGGCGACGGCCCGGCGCTCCCGCACGGCCAGGGCCTGCCAACGTTGCCGCCCCTGCGCGCGGACGGTAGCCAGGCGCGCTTTAATCGACATGGGCCAGTTCCTCGCCGGATGGCTTGGCCGCGCGCAGGGTCCAGCCTTGCCCGCTGGTCTGTGCGTCAATGCCACGGGCGGCAAGATCGGCCTGCCAGGCGCTGCCCGCCGGGACCTTGCCGCCGTCGGCCAGGGCGGTGATACGCAACTGACCATCCTGGTAATCCATGGCCTCGACATTGCCGACCAGGAACGGCATGACCTGCCCGGCACCGTCCAGCAATGCCGCCAACCCGACCGCCGTGCCGCCGTGAAGTTGCTGGCGTGCCTGCTGCAGCGGGTTGAGCACCACCGGCAACTGTGGGAAGGCCAGGCGCACCTGCGCAACCATGTGGCTACGCAACGCGTCACCTTCACTGGCCAATTGAGCCGCGTAAAGATTGAGGCCCAGGCACCAGGCCAGCGTCGCCGCAACCCAGATGCCCAGCGTGCGCCCCCAGGCCATCGGCTTCGCCGGCCCGGTCAACCCGCCGGAAAGATCCACCACTGACGGTGCAGCGTCCTGACAGGCGTGCAACCCGGCTACCTTGATCCCACCGATCTGCAGCCACGCCTGCAGCCGCGCCAGTTCCGCCAAGCCGAGCCAGGCCACCGCGACCTGCCCATCGACCCGGCGCGGCCCGTGGGCGACATGGACCTGCCCGGCATCCCCCAGCACCAGCCCCTGCACCGCACAACCCACCGCCGCCGTCAGACGCTTGCCGGTCAGAGGCGGCATGGCGATGTCCAAGGCCAGGCTATCCTGCTCGTGCAGGTGCAGACGCCAGGGCGCACCCTTGGCCTGCCGAAGCAGTTGCCCGCGGTTCGCCTGGCCACACCGATCGGCCAGGCGATACTCCAGCAGCGACGCCTCGTCCAGTTCGGCCAGCGGTGCCAGCCACACATCCATGACCGTATTCATGCGCCCACCCGCCGCCAGATGACATCCGGCAACTGCCCCTCGCGCTGGCGCAGCAGCGCCTGCAGGGCAAGCTCGCGATTGCCCAGGCGCACCAGGCCGCGCAGGCGGAACCAGTCGCTGTTGATCCCCACCCGCACATTGGCCATGGCCAGGGATGGCATGCGCAGACGATTGACGAAATCGCCGCGATTGATGAACCAGCGCCCGCCATCGCGCTCAGCCACCAACGCCGCGGCCTGCTGCAGCGACAGGCCCGGCACCTGGGCGGCCAGCACTTCGGCGCTGGCGGTGTTGCCATTGACCCAGGTCAGCGCCGGCAGCACCGTGACGAAACGGCGCAAGCGCTCCAGGGCTTGGCCATCAATGCCCTTGAGCCCGGCCAGGCCCTCGACGCTGCGCAACATCGGGCGCCTGGCCGGCAACGCTTCGACGGCACCACCCGGTGAAGTCGCCCGGCCGCTGTCCAGTTTGCCGAGAGCGGCCAGCGGGCGCTGTGGGTAGCTGTCGATCACCTGTCCGGCGATGGCCGTGGCCAGGCGCTCATTGATCCCGATCAGCGCGCACAGACGCTTGAAGGTCGCCAACGCCTCGGCGTCCACCTGGCCATCAACCATCAGGTTGCGCAGGTTGAACTTGCCCTGCTCGTCCTCCAGTTGCCCGTCGAAGCGCACGCTGCCGGACGGCACGTCGCGCATCGGCTGAGCCCAGGGCTGACCGCCACGCACCAGCGGATCGCGCAAGCGCTGTTCGAACAGCACCTGGCGGCTGAACTGCAGGCCGCCTTCCAGGGCCCACTGGCCCTGCAATGCCAGTTGGTGGTTCTCCAGCTGACGGGTCAGCAAGCCCTGACGCTCGATCATGCCGGCGGCGATCACCGCCACCACTGCGGCGATCAGCAACGCACTGATCACGGCCATGCCCTCCTGGCGCGCCATGGCCGGTCACAACTGCCAGGAGCCGAGATCGGCATTCACCCCGTCGCCGCCAGCTTGGCCGTCGGCGCCCAGGGAGAACACATCGATCTCACCGTTGGCGCCCGGGTTCAGGTACTGGTACGGGCGCCCCCAGGGGTCGTTGGGCAGGCGGTCGAGGTAGGCGCGCCATTGGCCGTCCTTGGCCTGGGCCGGTTTTTCAACCAGCACTTTCAGGCCCTGGTTCTGGTTGGGGTAGGCGCCGTTGTCCAGCCGGTAGAGCTTGAGTGCCTGCATCAGCCCGCCGATGTCCTGGCGCGCCGCGGTGGCGCGGGCCTGGTCGGGGCGATCGAGCACCTTGGGCACCACCATCGCCGCGAGAATCCCGAGGATCACCACCACCACCATGATCTCGATCAGGGTGAAACCCTGCTGGCGGAGTCGATGGGCGGGCATGTTGCGGCGGACGATCTGCATCTCGGCATTCCTTGCGTGAGTTCGAATCGGGGGCCGATTGTGGCAAGCCGGTATGTCACGGATATTGAAAAAGCTCGGGAGTCGGCGTCGTCAAACCGTCATCGCGCCGCTCTACAGTACCGCTTTGGCCTGCGCGAGAATGGAGCCCCTGTGCGCACCACCGAGGACGGTTTCACCCTGATCGAAGTGTTGGTGGCATTGACCATCGTCGCCGTGGCCATGGCCGCCGCCGTGCGCGCCACCGGCTTGATGACCCAGGGCAACGGGCTGTTGCGCGACAAGGGGCTGGCCCTGCTGGCGGCCCAGGGGCGCCTGGCCGAACTGCGCCTGGAGGGTGGCGCGAAGCCCGGCGTCAGGCAGTTCGAATGCGACCAGGGGCGTTTGCGCCTGCGCTGCGAACAACGAATCGCACAGGCGCGGGCCGGATTGCTGGAGGTGTCGCTGCAGGTGTTCGAGCGCCAACGCGAAGGGCCTGCGCTGGCGCGATTGCAAACATTGGTGGGTCAGTGAACGCAGCGCATCATTTCACCGTGACGCCCGCCTCAGGATGCCCCGCCTCCACCCGCGCCGCATACCGCTGCGCCAGCACCGCGCAGACCATCAGCTGGATCTGATGAAACAGCATCAACGGCAGGATCATCGCCCCGATGCCGCCACCGACGAACAACACCTGCGCCATGGGCACGCCCGTCGCCAGGCTCTTCTTGGAACCGGCGAACAGGATAGTGATGCGGTCCTCGACATTGAACCCCAGCACTCGCCCGAGCAGTCGTGTGCCCAGCAGCACCACCGCCAGCAGGATGCCGCACACGGCGAACAGCCCGGCCAGGTGCGGCGGCGAGACCGTATGCCACAGGCCCGTGACCACCGCTTCGCTAAAGGCGGTGTACACCACCAGCAGGATCGAGCCCTGGTCCACCACCTTCAGCCAGCGTGCATTGCGCTTGACCCAGGCGCCGATCCAGCGGCGGGCGACCTGCCCGGCGACGAAGGGCACCAGCAACTGCAAGGTAATCTTCAGTACCGCGTCCAGCCCGGAGCCGGTGTCGCCCGAAGCGCCCAGCAGCAGCATCACCAGCAGCGGCGTCAAGAAGATCCCCAACAGGCTCGAGGCCGCCGCGCTGCAGATCGCCGCCGGCACATTGCCCCGGGCCAGCGAGGTGAAGGCGATCGCCGACTGCACCGTGGCCGGCAAGGCGCACAGGTACAGCACGCCCAGGTAAAGTTCATTGCCCACCAGCGGCACGAACAGCGGCTTGAACGCCAGCCCCAGCAGCGGGAACAGCACGAAAGTGCAGGTGAACACCAGCAGGTGCAGGCGCCAGTGGCCGGCACCGGCGATGATCGCCTCACGCGACAGCTTGGCGCCGTGCAGGAAGAACAGCAGGCCGATGGCCAGGTTGGTCAACCAGCCGAACAGCAGCGCGCCCTCGCCGGAGCACGGCAGTACGGTGGCGATGAACACCACCCCGAGCAGTGCCAGGGTGAAGTTGTCGAACAGCATCCGTAGATATCTCATCACAGTTTCCGTCTTGTCTTTGTGCAAGCCCGGACGATAAGGTCTTGGCCTTTGTGCCGCTAACGCTGGAACCCCTGTCGGTGTCGCCCAACGGACACCTCGCTTCGCCACGCCCCTGATCCACGACAAGGAACGCCCCACCATGAAACGCCCCCCTCGCCTGCTGCTGGCCACCGCCCTGACGCTGGCCGCGCCCCCCCTGCTGGCCAACAACTTGCAAACCACCGTCGATGACGTCATCCCGGCGCTGATGCGCGAGCAAGGCATTGCCGGCATGGCCGTGGCGGTGTATGCCAACGGCCAGTCGCATTACTTCAACTACGGCCTGGCCGACAAGGCCAGCCGCCAGCCGGTTAGCCGCGACACGCTGTTCGAGGTCGGCTCGGTGAGCAAGACCTACACCGCGACCCTCGCCGCCTTGGCCAGCGCCGAAGGCAAGCTCGACTTGCAGGCCCCCGCCAGCCGCTACCAGCCGGCCCTGGCCAAGGCCTCGATCGGCAAGGCCAGCGTCCTGGAACTGGGAGCCTACAGCGGTGACTGCCTGCCCTTGCAGTTCCCCGATGAAGTACAGACGCCGTCCCAGACCCTGGCCTGGTTCCAGCACTGGCAGCCCCGCTTCGCACCCGGCACTCACCGCTGCTACTCCAACCCCAGCCTGGGCCTGTTCGGTGACCTGGCGGCCCGTGCGCAGCAACAACCGTTCGCCAAACTGATGACCCAGCAGGTGCTGCTCCGCCTGGGGCTCAAGCACACTTACCTGGAGGTTCCGGCCAGCGCCCGCGGGCTCTACGCGCAAGGCTACGACGCCAAGGACCAGCCGGTGCGGGTCAACCCGGGCCCCTACGCCGAGCAGGCCTACGGCATCAAGACCAGCGCCAGCGACCTGCTGCGCTATGTGCAACTGCAACTGCAGCCGGACACGCTTGACCCCGCCATGCGCAAGGCCATCGCCATCACCCAGTCCGGTTACTTCCAGGTCGGCGCGATGATCCAGGGCCTGGGCTGGGAGCGCTACCCCTACCCGGTCAGCATCGACACCTTGTTGGAATACAACGGCGCCAAAATCATCCGCGGAGAAAACCCGATCCAGGCGCTGAACCCGGCGCTGCCCGCCGATCCAGCCGCCTGGTACAACAAGACCGGCGCCACCGGCGGCTTCGGTGCCTACGTGGCGTTCGTGCCGTCCAGGCAGATGGGCATCGTCCTGCTGGCCAACCGCAACTACCCCAACGAAGAACGCGTGCGCGCCGCGCAACGCATCCTTTCCAGCCTGGAGCCGTGACATGCTGAAGATCCTGGGCAAGGCCTCGTCGATCAACGTGCGCAAGGTACTGTGGACCTGCGCCGAACTGAACCTGCCGTTCCAGCGCGAAGACTGGGGCAGTGGCTTTCGTGCCACCGACACGCCCGAGTTCCTGGCGCTGAACCCCAACGCCACGGTGCCGGTGATCGTCGATGGCGACTTCGTGCTGTGGGAGTCCAATACCATCCTGCGTTACCTGGTCAACCAGTACGGCGGCGAGGCGCTCTACCCCGGCGCCCCGCGCGCCCGCGCCGCGGTCGACCAGTGGCTCGACTGGCAGGCCACCGACCTCAACGACGCCTGGCGCTACCCGTTCATGTCGCTGGTGCGTCAATCGCCGGCGCATCAGGACCCTGCACTGCTGGCCGCCAGCAGCGCCCAGTGGACGGCCAGGATGCGCCTGCTCGAAGCGCGCCTGCAGGCCACCGGCGCCTATGTCGCTGGCGACGCCTTCAGCCTCGCCGACGTGGCCATCGGCCTGTCCCTCAACCGCTGGCGGCGCACGCCGCTGGAGCACCCGCAACTGCCGGCGCTGGAGGCCTATCATGAGCGCCTGCGGCAACGCCCCGGCTACCTCGAGCACGGCGACAACGGACTGGCGTGACAGAACCGGGAAGATTGTCCGACAAGATGTAGTGACTAAAAATAATCACTACAAACCTGTTGACGCCCTTCCCGCGCCTTGTGCATGATGAGGCCGTCTCCCCGATCGGGAGCGGTGGCAAGGGTGTTCCAGACGGCCTGCGCGGTAACGCAGGCCGTCCGTGGAGAGGGAAACTGCCCAGAAGGCAGCGTGAGAAAGCCCCTGTTGCGAAGCTGCTGTAGCAGCCTTGGTTAGCGCGCTACATCGTGTGGCGCCGAATGTGAACTTCAGCCGAACTTCACCAACGAATGAGAGTAATGGGGGCTTTATGATGAACTTGAACAACAATCCAACCATCGACCAATTGGCCCGTCTGTTCGCTGCGCGCAAGGACAGCCTCGACGACCACCTGCTGTGGGTCAGCCAGTCCGGTGAGGTCCGCCTGGACCGCCTGCCGCCGAACACGGTCGAAGCCGAATTCGAATCGCACATGCCCAGCATGCGCGCCCGCTTCAAGGTCTACCGGCGTGGCCAGGGCTACGTCGGCAAGAAGGCCGCCGCCGACACCACCTTCGTCGGTCGCGTACTGCAGACCCTGCAACAAGAATGGCCCGCCGCCCGCGAGCGGCAGGCAATCAAGGTGATCGACGCGCTGAACTGAAGCGGCGCAGCACACCGTTTCTTGAGCCCGGCCTGAAAAGGCCGGGCTTTTTCATTGCTGCTAGGCGAGGCGCCGACGTGGCACCTGTTCCGGCAATGGCAAAGCGCCGGTTGCCAGGGCGCGGGCGCGATCCACGCCCCAGACCAGCGCACGGGTCATGGTTTCGCCCGGCCGCGAGGGGTAGTACTCCTCGAGCAAGGCCTCGCCGCTGCGCGCATACAGTCCGAGAAACAACTGTGTGGCACCGACCCTGGATAGGCGCACCTGCACATCGAAGCTGGTGCCGTCGCTCAGTTCCTCGTCGTGACAGCGACTGTGCAGCTGCGCATCGGCCCACTGCCAGTAGGTCTCTTCCCTGATTCGCATTGAAGTCGATACTCCGTGTCTGAAATCCCGCGCAAGAAAAGCACAGCCTAGGGCCTTCGGCGAGGGGGACGCACCGATACCATGAGCGGGGTCAAGAAATGGCGGGAAAGGCGTGCCGTCGGGCGGTTTCGTGTTGATTGATCAAACGTGATGCGGGGCAAGCCCGCTCCTGCTTGTGAGAGCGGGCTTATGAGGTCAACGCAGGTTCACTTCTTCGACGGGACACGCGGGGTGAAACGCCCCTTCTTGGCCCGTTGCAGGTGCGCCGGTTGCAGTTGCTCCGACTCGTCCAGGGTCATGTTGGCAAAGCCCAGGCGAACAGCCGCCTGGCCGCAGCGTACCTGGCTGTTGATCGGAAACGCATCGTTCAAGTCTTCGAAATAGGATTCGCTCATGCCCTGTCTCCCTCCAATGGCAACCGTGCCGGCAGGCAATACACCTGCCTAGTGAAGCGACGGTCCGTTGAAGTGAGACTAGCCGGTCATTTGCAGACCAGCCGGGCAAAATCTCCTGGCCCGACCAATGGCAACTGGCCTTACTTCAGACGTACCGCCGTGCCGGTGGCGAACACCACGACCATGCCACCCTGTACCGACGGCATGCTGATCTCGAAGTCCACGCCCACCAACGCATCGGCTTGCAACTGCCGTGCCCGCGCCATGAGTTCCTCGGTGGCCTGCTCACGGGCCAGCTTCAGCGCGCCCTCCAGGGTCTGCGAGCGGCCGCCGAAGACGTCGCGAAAGCGCGCGAAGAAATCGCGCACGAAGTTGATCCCCTGCACCGATTCGGCGCTGACCACGCCGAGGTACTCGGCAATCGGGCGACCGTCGAGCTGGCTGGTGGTGCTGATGATCATGGATGTCGCTCCTGAAACAAGACAAAAGAGCACGATCCTAACAAATCCACCGCAAGCAAATTACACAAGCAATATATTGAATAATTATTTGCCGACTCCTAGAATTCCAGCGCAGGACCACGCAAGGAGCGTACATGACCGCCATCCCCGAACTGCCGCCGGCCCGTTGGAGCGAACTGCTCAGCGGCGGCAACGCGCTGCGCTCGATCGCCCTGGCTGGCGGTGTCGCCCTGCACGCCATCAATGTCTACATCGTCACTACCCTGCTACCGACGGTGATCGAAGAGATCGGCGGGCTGGCCTTCTATGCCTGGAACACCACCCTGTTCGTGGTCGCCTCGATCATCGGCTCCACCCTCTCCACCCGCCTGCTGGCCCGTGGCGGACCGCGGGTCGCCTACCTGCTGGCACTGCTGGTGTTCACCCTTGGCTCAATGCTCTGCGCCCAGGCCGGGAGCATGCCGGTGCTGCTGCTCGGGCGTAGCGTGCAGGGCCTGGGAGGCGGCATCCTGTTCGCCTTGAGCTATGCGCTGATCCACCTGGTGTTCGACAGCCGCCTGTGGCCTCGCGCCATGGCCCTGGTCTCGGCGATGTGGGGCGTGGCCACGCTGTGCGGCCCGGCCGTGGGCGGAGTGTTCGCCGAGGGCGGGCACTGGCGCTGGGCATTCTGGTCGCTGTTGCCGGTGGCTGGCGCCCTGGCGCTGATCGTCTGCCTGCGCCTGCCGGCGCGCCAGGCGCTGGACGACAATGGCGCGCGCCCGGCCTACGGGCTGATCGCCTGCCTGGTGGCCTCGGTGCTGGCGATCTGTGCGGCCAGCCTGGCCGACAGCCTGTGGATCAACCTGGCCGGCATCGTCGCCGGCCTGGCCATCGCCGCGCTGATCGCCCGCCTCGATCCCAGGGCGCGCCACCACCTGCTGCCCACGGGCGCCTACAGCCTCAGGCAACCGATGGGCGCACTGTTCGCCATGATGTGCCTGCTGGTAGCAGCCATCACCACTGAAATCTATGTGCCCTACTTCCTCCAGCGCATCCATGGTTTCGGTCCACTCGCCGCCGGCTACCTGACCGCCGTGATGGCCGCAGGCTGGACGGTCGGCGCCCTGGCCAGCGCCGGCCGTGACCGTGAAGGCGGCGCCTGGCAGATCCGCAGTGGGCCGCTGGTGGTCGCGGTGGCGCTGCTGGCCCTGGCCCTGCTGACCCCCGCCCCGGCCTGGATCGCCAGCGCGCCGGGCCTGGCCTTGTTCGCCCTGGCCCTGGCCGGCGTGGGCCTGGGGATCGGCCTGGGCTGGCCGCACCTGCTCACCCGGGTGCTGCAGGCAGCGCGCCCCGGCGAGGAAAACCTCGCCTCGGCCTCGATCACCACCGTGCAACTTTACGCCACCGCCCTGGCTGCGGCCCTGGCCGGGCTGGTCGCCAATGGTGCCGGGCTGGTCGAGCCCGGCGGCGAGCAAGGCGCGCGCCAGGCGGCGCTGTGGCTGTTCGCCGTGTTCGCCTGCGCACCGCTGCTGGCCCTGCCGTTGGCGCTGCGCCTCACCTCTGAAAGGAAGAAGTGCCCATGAAGGAATCCAAGGAAGTCTACGAGCGGATCAGCGAGCAGTTCGAAGACTTCACCAGCCACGCCAGCCAGCGCGGGGTCGAGGTCGACACGTTTCGCTACATGGCCGGCGACGTAACCGGCGATGAGATTCTCGACCTGGCCTGCGGGCATGGCTTCTTCAGCCGCCGCATGAAGGACTGGGGCGCGGCTCGGGTGCACGGCGTGGACATCTCGCCGAGCATGATCTACCAGGCGCGCCAGGCCAACGACGGCATCGCCTACGAAGTGCGCGACGTGGCGCAGATGGGCCGCATCGGCCAGTTCGACAAGGTTACCGCCGCCTGGCTGTTCAACTACGCCGGCAGCGTCGAGGAGCTGCGGCGCATGTTCGAGAGCGTCGCGCTCAACCTCAAACCGAACGGACAGCTGATCGCCTACACGGCGAATCCCGCCTTCGACCTGGCCTTGGGCAATTTCACCGAATACGGCATCCGTGTGCTGGACGAGCAGCCGGTGGAAGGCGGCCTGCGCTGCCAGGGGCAATTCATGAGCTCACCGCCTGCGGACTTCACCTATTACCGCTGGGACAAGGCAGTCTACGAGCAGGCCGCCCACGATGTCGGCCTGCGCAATGTGCGCTGGATTGCCCCGCTGATCAGCGGGATCCGCAAGAAGGCGCATCCGCCGGGATATTGGGACCTGTTCGAACAGAACAGCCTGCAGGTCGGGTTGATCTGCAGTCGCTGAAATGATCGGGGCTTACGCATATCCCTGTGGGAGCGGCCTTGTGTCGCGAAAGGGCCGCGAAGCGGCCCCGGTAATTTCAGCGTTTCACCGCAATAGGGGCTGCTGCGCAGCCCTTTCGCGACACAAGGCCGCTCCCACAGAGATCGCGCCAGATTGAGGGGCCTGAGCAAGACGGTTGCTCCCACAGGGATAGTACAGCGCTCAGGAAGGCCTCAAACCTGCACCAACCACTCATCCACCAACCCCTGGCGCGCCAAGGCCTCGCACCAGGCCGGCTCGGCCTCGACCTGGACTTCGTTGCAGTCGAGCTCATGCAACGTCTGTAGTATCCGCAAGGCCCCCAGATCCTCCAGCACCTGGCAACGGGCCCGTGCATACCGACCGTCCCGCCTCGCCTGCGCCCCATGCAAAACCAGCGTCGGCGCACGCCCGTCGAGCATCTTGGCCGAAGCCGGGCAGTCCAGCCCCTGGTCGATCAATACCCGCAAGGGCACCACTGGTTCGGCGCGTTGCCCGGCAACCTGCGCCACCAGCGAGGTGTCGCAGGCCTTCACCCAGTCACAAGTGCTCAGCAGCGCCGAGGCCCTGCCCCGCCAGTGCGCCAGGGGCGCCTGCTCGTCGCAATGGCTGAGCATCGCGCCCTCGCCAATCGCGCCGATCTCCAGCGCCGCCGGACGCAATACCCGCACCCACGGGCGCTGGCGTTCGATGCGCGAGAAGAACCCGCGATTGAGCGCCCGCGCACGTGGGCAGGGCAATGCCTCGACCACGATGCCCGCCTCGCGCAGGCGATCCGCGCCGATGCTCTGCGAGACGTCGCCGCTGGCCGTGACCACCCGGCTTACCCCCGCCGCCACCAGGGCATCGGCGCACGGCGGCGTGCGACCCTGGTGGCCGCAAGGTTCCAGGGTCACATAGGCGGTCGCCCCGCGCGCCGCCGGGCCTGCCTCGCGCAGGGCGTGCACTTCGGCGTGGGGCTGGCCGGCGCGCTGATGCCAGCCGCGCCCTACCACCTGCCCGGCGTTGACGATCACGCAACCGACCCGCGGGTTGGGCATGGTGCTGTACAGGCCCTGGCTGGCGAGCGCCAGGGCCATGTCCAGGTAATGGCGGTCGATCGCACTCACGTGCGCACCAGCGCCAACAGGTAGCGGGCTTCGCCGTGCTGGCGCTCGATCACCTCCAGCCCCTCCCAGGTGAAGCCATGGGCCTCAAGGGTCTGACGGATACCATCGTCGGTGAAGAAGTAGCCTTGGCGCTGGTTGTCCATCTCGCGCCAGCCCGGCTGCGGATGGGCCGCGTCGACCCCGAACACGTTCAGCCCCACCAGCGCGCCGGGGCGCAGCAGGCGGCGCACATGGGCCAGGTACGCGCCCCACTCGTCCGGATGCTGGTGGTGGAAGCAGCCATTGTCCAGGGCCGCATCGAACACCGTGCCCGGCGCCGGCTGCCAGTCCTGCATGGCCTTGTTCACCAGGTCCAGGCGATCGCCCCAGCGTTTGCGCAGCAACGGCCAGCTGGAGTTCTCGACGATATCCAGGCCGGTGACCCGATGCCCGGCGAGGATGAAGGTGGAGGCGTCACGGCCACGGCCCACGCCGATGTCCAGTACATGCTGATCAGCACGGGGGTCGAGACGCTCGAGGAAAGCCTGGGCCGCCTGGATCATGCCGATGTCCCACGACCACTCGTCCTCGCCATGGCTGTAGCGGTGCACGAACGAAGTATCGAGGGCCTTGCGGTAGTCGCCCTGGGCCATGAAGTCACTTGCTTGCTTGCTCATGTGCTGCTCCTTCAGGACGCCAGGCGGGCGTCGATGCCGTAGATGCGCCCGTCATAGGAACTGGCCAGGAAGGCGCCGCTGACGGCGTCGTGGGTCAGGCAGGAAATGCCGCTGGCGGTCGGCCGCTGCATGGGCAGCCAGCGCCGCGAGACCAGGTCGAACAGTGCCACGGTACCGTTGTAGGCCGCGGTGGCGATCACCCGGCCATCAGCGGAGGCGGCGATGCACTTGATCGAGTGCTGGTGCGGCGAGTCGAACACCTCGTCGCCGGTCTCCAGCCACAGGCGCAGCTTGAGGTCGCGACCGATGCTGGCGAAACCGCCGGTGATCGGGCAGCAACCATTGGAAATACGCGTATGCGCCCCCTCGATATGCCGCACGCTGCTGAAATCCTCGATGCTGTGCAGCGCGGCATCGGCCGAGGCGCAGACGCTGAACAGGTGGCGCTGGTCGGCGGCCACGCCCTTGATCGCGTTGTCATGCATGGGGATCGACGCCACCAGGCGCAGCCCGCCCTGGCCATCATGGCCGAACACCAGGCCTTCGCCGGTATAGGTGCCGATCAACGCCAGGTCTTCGCCATTCCTGACGAAGGTGGCGCCGCAGTTGAGTGGCGAACGGTGCTGGTACAGCATGCGCCCGGACAGGCCATCGAACACCTGGCCCATCTGGCCGCCGGTCAACAGCAGCGGTCCGAACGGCAGGAGGAAGTTGCACAGGCTGCCGACACTGGTCACCGGCTGGTCGTCACGGTGCAGAATGCCAGCATCGCCAATGCTGTACTGGCGCTCTTCGCTGCGCACCACGGCGTTAATGCTTACCGCCGGCTCGATGCCCGACACCTGCCACTGGTCCTGCTCGTAGTTCCAGGTGGCGTAGCGCGAGCCGAAGGTGGCGAACACCAGTTGTTCGTCGCCGACAAAAGCGCAGCTGCGCGGCCAGACGATGCTCGGCAGCGCGGTACTGCGGCGCTTGACCAGGTTGCGCGCGGCGTCGAAGGTCCAGAGGATCGCCGAACGGTCATAGCTCAGGCTCACCAGCAGGCGCTTGTCGTCGTTCCAGACGATGCGCTTGATCCCGGCGGCGTGGGCCGGCACGGTCTGCACCTGGCCCTGGGCGATGATCGAGATGCGCCCCTCGTCGTCCCCGGCGAACACCACGCCTTCGCGGGTGATGGCGATGGTGTCGGTCTCCACGCCGCCGATGTCCACCTCGTCGCATTGCTGGCCGCTGCGGGTATCCCACTGGCGCACGGTACCGTCGTCACTGCTGGAGATCAGGCGCTGGCCGTCCGGCGACCAGACCACCGAGATAACGTCGGCCTGGTGGCCATGGAACGCCTGCAACTGCACGCCGTCGAGGTCGAAGATGCGCAGCACATGGTCACGCGAACAGGTCGCCACGCGCTGGCTGTCTGGCGAGAACACCGCCATCTCGACATCGTCGTTGTGCCCCTGCAGTACGGCTTTCAGGCGCATGCTCGGCACTTCCCAGATGCGCGCGGTGTAGTCGCTGCTGGCGCTGACCAGGTGCTTGCCGTCACTGCTGAAGGCGCACTGGTTGGCCAGGTGGTCGTGGTGCACACGGTGGATCGGCTCGCCGGTGGCGGCGTTCCACAAGATCACCTGGTTGTCGTAGCCGGCTGTGGCGACGAAGCGCGCGGCATGGGCGGCGATACCGCTGATAGGGCCAATGTGTTTCATCGAAAGATCCTTTTTCGCTGGAGTCAGAGCTTGATCGAATGGCTGGACTTGACGGCCTTCGCCTGCAGGTAGTTGCGGTTGTGATTGGTCAGGAACACCCCGGTGGGCACCTGTTCGATCACATCGATGCCACCGGCGCGCAGCTGGGCGACCTTCTCCGGGTTGTTGGTCAGCAACCGGCACTGGTCCACGCCCAGGGCCCGCAGGATCTGCACGGCCGGGTCGAACGAGCGCGAGTCGGCCAAGTGGTTCAGGCGCAGGTTGGCTTCATAGGTGTCCAGGCCCTTGTCCTGCAGCAGGTAGGCCTCGAACTTGGAGTACAGGCCGATGCCACGCCCTTCCTGGCGCAGGTAGATCAGGTAGCCGCCCACCTCCTTGAGGGTGCGCAACGCCTCTTGCAATTGCGGGCCGCAATCGCAGCGCTGCGAGCCGAACACATCGCCGGTGATGCACTCGGAGTGCACCCGCACCAACGGCACGTCGCACTGCTCGCGGCCGATGCCGACGGCGAAATGCTCCTGGTCACGCTCGAAGCCGTGGAAGCCGAAGAAATGGGCATCGACATCGCCGCCGAGGATGGAAATCGGCACGATGGTGTGAAGCGAAACATCCTTGTTCATGGAATCAGACCTCTTGCACGGAAGACGGAACAGCTCAGTTGTGGTTTTCAACCAGGCGAAAACCCATGACGTAGATCGGTCGCGGGTAACGCCCGTGGCGGCGCGCGGTGCGCGCCAGGTCGCGGAAACGGGTAAAGCTGCCACCGCGGGCCACGCGGTGGGTGCCGACATCGAGCACCAGGTCGTCCTCGATCTGCGGGCCGCCGGGGTATGGCCGGTAGTCCTCGGCCACGTACTCTTCGACGTTGCCGGCCATGTCCAGCACCCCGAAGGGCGATGCGGCGTCGCTGAACACGCCGACCGGCGTGCTGTCCAGATAGCCCAGCTCGGCGGTGTTGGCGTGCTCGACCTGGTAGGCGTCGCCCCAGGGGAACTGACGCCCTTCGGGGCCGGCGGCGGCATACTCCCACTGCGCCTCGCTGGGCAGGGCAAAGCGTCGGCCGGTGCGCTCGCTGAGCCACTGGGCGTAGGCATCGGCGTCACTGGCCGAGACGCTGTACACCGGGTGGTTGGCGTGGTGCCGCGGATACCGGCCGAACGCCCAGCCGTCGGGGATGCCGGCATGCCCGCTGTCGAGCAGGAACTGGCGGTACTCCTGGTGCGTCACCGGGAAGCGGGCGATACGGAACGCCGCCAGTTCCACGGCGTGGCGCGGCGTTTCCTTGTCGATCCAGCTGCGGTCCAGGCCAAGCCCGTCGAACTGGTCCATCACCTGCTCGACCGCGCGCGGGTCGAGGCCGATGTGCACCCGCGCCGCCGGGATATCGATCATCTGCGGGGCGAAGGTGTCGATGCGCGGGTCGCCGCGCAATGCCAGCACCTCGCCGGCGGCGATGCGCCGGGCCAGGGGTTGGCGTGGCTGCTCAAGCAACGTCAGCAAGACGTCCAGCGGCGCCTGGAGCAGATCGTCGAGCGCCGTGGCGACCTGCGCCTGCAACGGATGCTCCTGGTAGTGCTCTGGGTAGCCCATCAACGCCCGGTCGCTGACATCCTTGGGCAATGGGCTGGGCAGCCGTGGCCAATGCCACTGTTTGTAGCTGTTCATGCGAATACCTGCCTAGGCACAGGCCCGCCGAGCGGCAGGCCTGTGACGACGTGGGGTCAGAGGCGGTCGAGGAGCAACCGAGGGTTGCTTTCGATCATCTCCACTTCGGCGCTGTAGACCTCGATCACCAGGCCATCCGGGTCCTCGAAGTAGACGGCGCTGCGCACGTTGTCCGGCCCATGGTGGTAGCCCGGCGCCGGGCCGTTGCCCTTGACCAGCTTGATGGTGCCGGCAGCGGTGACCTGCTCGGCGATGCGCCGCACATCCCCGGGCAGTGCCCGCACACCGATGTGGTAGCCGGTCGGGTAGCTGAACGACTCGCTCTGCTCGATGAAGAAGTCGAAGCCGTTGAGCTCCATCACGGCCTTGCGCGGCCCCAGGTTGTAGCAGTAGTTGGCGCCAAGGATGTCGCTGTAGAACGCCTTGGAGGCTTCCAGGTCGCGGGTGAGGATATTGATGTGGTTCAGCTCGGGGCGCTGCGCGGCCCGCGCCGCTTCGTCCAGGCCCAGGCCGTCGAGCGAACGCCACAGCTTGGTCGCGGCCGCGAACTTGGCGAAGCCCGCCAGCCAGTCCTTGATCGCCAGCTCCGGCGCCTGCCCGGCACCGATATCCAGCGAGTACGGATAGAGAAAGCCCTGGCTCGCCTGCTGCCACTGGGCGATCACGCCGCTGGCGGGCGGCAACTGTGCCAGTGCACCCTGCACGCGGACCAGCACCAGCGCGGTGTTGCGACACAGCCCGCTGGCCTCATTGAGCAACGTGTTCAACGCAACCGGTGGCGTGGCGCTGTCGAGCAGCAGGCAGACTGCGTCCACCGGTCCCTGGCCGGCCGGCTTCTGGCTGACCTGCAGGCTGAAACCTGCCGCCGCCGCGGCGCTGCCCAAGCTGTCCAGGGCCTGGGCCGCCGCGTCGCCAAGCGGCGCGGCATGCAATGCCAACAAGCGCAGCATCAGGCAGCCCTCCGCCCGATCAGCAGGGTGTAGCGGCCGATCGGCTCCTGCTCCACGCTCAACCCCGCCGACGCCATGCTGTCGATCAGGTAGCGGGTCGGATGCAGCTCGCCGTTGACCGTGTTGAGCATCATGTGCAGGGAGAAGTCGGCCGACAGCGCCGGGTGGATCTCGTCATCCTCCAGGGCCATGCTCAGCACCAGCAGCGCGCCGTCGCCCTCGACCATGCCGGCAGCGCCGGCGATCAGGGTACGCACCTGCTCGCGGGTGAAATAGTGCAGGCAGTCGTTGAGCATCACCACGTCGGCCCGCTCGCCCTGGTACTGCGCCAGGTCCAGCAGGTTGCGGGCATGGAAGCCCAGGCGGTCGTCAAGACGGTACTTGGCGAAGGTGGCCGCGGCCGCCTCGCGGGTGGGCTCAAGGTCCCAGACCTCGCCCTTGACCTGCGGATTTCGGCTGGCGATCTCGGCCAGGTAGGTGCCGTGGCCACCGGCCAGGTCGATCACCCGGCGGGCCTTGTCGAACAGCGGCAGGTCACGCAGCACATCAACCATGGGCTGGCTGAAACGGACCATGGCATCGTTGAAGGCGTCGCGGGCCGCCAGGTCGTGCTTGAAGCGGTTTTCCTGCTGGAAATCCAGCGAGGTGCGGCTGCGCAGCACTTCGTCCAGGCGCGGCCAGTTTTGCCACTGCAGGCGCTGGTGGTCGATGATCGGGCCGATGAACTCGGCGCTGTCGCTGACCAGGAAACGCTGGCTCAGCGGCAGGTTCTCGAAACCTTGGGCGGTGCGCTTCAACAGGCCCATGGCCACCAGCGCGTTGAGGAAGATGCGGCCCTTGTTCGGCACCCAACCCAGCGCATCGCTCAGGGCCTGGGCGCTGACCGGCTGGCGGGTGTGATCGAACACACGCTGGGCCAGCGCCGAATGCAGGATCGCGGACTGGCGGTACTGGTCGGAAAGCTTCACCAGGTCGACCACGCCTTGCAGGCTGTTCAGCGCGTCGGCGTGTTCATAGATGGTCACGGGTTTCTGGGCATTCATGCACTCACATCCCTGTCGAGTTATTGTGGGTGAGCCCATGCCCGGCATTTGCCAGCAAGGTGTCGATGGACGTGCACGCACCCCTCCC
This sequence comes from Pseudomonas sp. P106(2024), assembly GCF_057480815.1. Classification (NCBI taxonomy): domain Bacteria; kingdom Pseudomonadati; phylum Pseudomonadota; class Gammaproteobacteria; order Pseudomonadales; family Pseudomonadaceae; genus Pseudomonas; species Pseudomonas sp. P106(2024). The sequence goes on from NZ_JBLIYU010000002.1 coordinate 339,680, forward strand.
TGGGACCGGCAAGCACAGGCTCCGCAATTCAGCTTAGCCGCGGACTCAATAAATACAACTAATACCTTTTATATTTTTATCGCATATAAATTTTATATTCGATAATCGTTCTTCTTGCACAAATCACCACGAATCCGGGCTATCCTTCGCCCACTTGCCTGCGCAAAGGATGGCCCAGGAGAGTGCCCGATCCGTTCATTCACGCCCGGTTTCCAGCGCTCCATGACCTCGACCACCGTTGATACCAACTGCACCGCCGACCGCATCCTGTTCCTGCTCAAGACCCGCGGGCCGCTCAAGACCGCCGACCTGGCCCAGCTGCTCGCCATCACCTTCGAAGCCACTCGCCAGCAAGTGCAGAAACTGCAGGCGGCCGACCTGGTCAGCGGCATCAGCGTGCCGGCCAAGGGCGCCGGGCGCCCTTCGCAGAAATGGGCACTGACCGCCACGGCCCAGCGCCGCTTCCCCGACTCCCACAGCGTGCTGACCCTGCAACTGATCGAGAGCGTCGAGCAGGTGTTCGGCAGCGACGGGGTCGACCGCCTGATCAGCCGCATGGAAGACAGCAACAGCCGTGAGTACCAGCAGGCCTGCGCCGATGGCCAAAGCCTGGAGGACAAGGTGCGCATCCTCGTGCAGCTGCGCGAGCGCGCCGGCTACATGGCCGAAATGCAGGCCGACGGCAACGACTGGCTGATCGTCGAGAACCACTGCCCGATCTGCATCGCCGCCACCCGCTGCCAGGGGTTCTGCCGCAGCGAGCTGCAGGTATTCCAGGCGGCGATCGGCGAGCAGGGGCTGGTGGAGCGTTGCGAACACCTGATTTCAGGGGATCGGCGCTGCGTCTATCGCATTTCGCCGAAGTAGCGGCCCCAACCGGTCAGATCCGCCGCCTGCCCCTGAGCGCTGGAATCGTGGTCTGCGCAATCGCCACCTGTTCCTGCCCGCGGCGCGTGTTGGCCGCCAGGCCCGCCAAGGTCGGCTGACTGAACAACAGGCGCGCATCGGCATGCAGCCCGGCCTGGCGCATGCGCGCCACCAGGCTGACCGCCAACAGCGAGTGCCCACCCAGCTCGAAGAAGTTGTCGTCGCGGCCGACCTGCTCGATCTTCAGCACTTCGGTCCAGATCTGCGCCAGCGTATGCTCCAGCTCGTCACGGGGCGCCTCATAGGCCCGACTGATCACCGCCTCCACGCCCGGCGCCGGCAAAGCGCGGCGATCGACTTTGCCATTGGGGCTCAGCGGCAACTCGGCCAGCAGCACATAGGCCGAGGGCACCATGTAGGCCGGCAGTCGCGCCAGCAGGTAGGCACGCAGCGCTTCCAGCGTCGGCGCGCCATGGCCGTCGCGACAGCTGGCATAAGCCACCAGGCGCTCCTCGCGAACCAGCACCACCACCTGGCCAAGGTCCGGATGAGCCGCCAACAGCGCCTCGATCTCGCCCGGCTCGATGCGCAGGCCGTTGAGCTTGACCTGGAAGTCGTTGCGACCGAGAAACTCCAGCTCACCATCGGCGCGATAGCGCACCAGGTCGCCGGTTCGGTACAGGCGGTCGCCGGCCACGAACGGACTGGCGATGAAGCGCTCGGCCTGCAACGCCGGCAAGCCCAGGTAGCCGCGGGCCACACCGATGCCGCCGATGTGCAGTTCGCCGGCACAACCCACAGGCACCGGACGGTCATGGGCATCGAGCACGTACAGACGCGTGTTGCCGATCGCCCGCCCGATCGGCGGGGCGGCGACGGGCAACGGCTGCTGCGGCTCCAAGGTCCAGGCGGTGCTGTCCACGGTAGCTTCGGTGGGGCCATAGACATTGTGCAAGCGCACCTGGGGCAAGGCCTGGCGCACCCGTTGCGCCAGCGCCAGCGTCAGCTCGCCGCCACCACAGAAGACATCGCGCAGGCTGCTGCAACGCTCCACGCCCGGGGTGTCGAGAAACGCTTGCAGCAGGGCCGGAACGAACTTGACGGTGGTCACCCTGCGCGACTGGACAAGCTGCACCAGGTAAGCCGGATCGCGGTGACCGTCGGGGCGGGCCAGCACCAGGCGCAAGCCCGCGCACAGTGGCCAGAACAACTCCCACACCGAACCGTCGAAGCTGAACGGCGCCCGCTGCAGCAGCGCGTCGTCGGCCCGCGGCGGGCACAGGTCGCTGCCCCAGCGCATCAGGTTGCACAGCCCGCGGTGCTCGACCAACACCCCTTTCGGCGTGCCAGTCGAGCCCGAGGTGTACATGACGTAGGCCAGGTGCCCGCCACCCAGTTCCGGCAGCTCCGGCGCATGGTCGCCGTGCACCTGCCAGTCACCGTGATCCAGATCCACCAGCGGTGTCGACTGACCCTCGAACAGGCCACGGGTGGCTCCGTGCACCAGCAGTGCCAGGGGCGCGCTGTCGGCCAGCATGTAGTGCAGGCGTTCGTCGGGGTAGCCGGGGTCCAGCGGCACATAGGCGCCACCGGCCTTGAGCACGCCGAGCAGGCCGACGATCAGCGAGGCGCCCCGCTCCAGGCACACCGCTACCCGGCTGTCGGGCCGCACGCCAAGGCCGATCAAGTGATGGGCCAGGCGATTGGCCTGGGCGTCGAGCTCGCGGTAGGTGAGCTGCGCGTCTTCACTCTGCAGCGCCACGGCATCCGGCGTGCGTCGCACCTGAGCGGCGAACAGCGCCGGCAGGTGCGGATACGCGGGATCCAGCGCAACCTCGGTGCTGTTGAGGGTTTCCAGCAGATACACACGCTCCGTTTCCGGCAGGGTCGGCAGCGCCTCGAGCGCCACCGGGGCTTCGCTGAGCAGGGCGGCAGCCAGCGCCTGCAGGGTGCAGGAAACGAACCCTAGCACCCGTCCGGCACCCAACTCGCAAGGTGCCCGCACACTCAGGCGCAGGCTGTCGCCCTGCTCGTCCACGGTCAACACCAGGGCGTGACTGTGCACCTCGCTGGCATCGAGCAGGGTCACCCCGGGCAACGCTTCGGCGTCGTGCGCGGCGCCATGCCGGTAGTTGAGCAGGCTGTCGAACAGTGCCACGCCGGCGGGCAGGCCACTGCAGCGCTGGGCCAGCACCAGCGGCGCGTCCTCGTGCCTGAGCAGCGCCGCCAGCTGGCCGTGGATTCCGACCAGCGCCTGGCCCACGTCGCGACCCGCCAGCGACACCCGCAGCGGCAGGCTGTTGATGAACATGCCCAATGCCCGGTCGGCGCCCTCGCCCGCCATCACCCGCCCCAGCAGCACGGTGCCGAACACCACCTCGTCGCGACCACCCAAGGTCCCCAGCACCTGGGCCCAGGCCAGGTGCATCAGGCTACCGAGGCCGACGTCGTATTGGCGCACGCGCTGGCGCAGGGCCAGGGCCAGGTCCTCAGGAACGGTCAGGACGCAGGTCTCGACACGGGTCTGGATCCCCTCGCCCATGCCGGCCAGCCTCGGCGGCGCCTCCACCCCGGCCAGTGCTTCGCGCAGGAACACTTCATGGCCCGCCTGCCGAGCCTCGTCGCGGCTCATGGCAACGTAATTGCGGTAGGGCACCGGCCTGGGCAATGTATGCCCTTCGTTCGCCATCAGTACCGCCAGTTCGGCCAGCAGCACCTTCACCGATACGGCGTCGTTGACCAGATGGTGGAAGTGCAGCAGCCCCAGCCAGCGCTGCCGCGCGCTGTCCTCGACGCAGGCCAGAGCCATCATCGGCGCCTGGCGCAGGTCCAGCCGCAGGTTCTCTTCGCGCAGCCGGGTGGCCGCGTCGCCCGGACCGGACGCAAGCACCCTCAACGGCAACCAGGCCTGGCGCCACACCACTTGCTGCGGCTGCGCCAAGCCTTCCCAAGCCAGGCTGGTACGCAGGATGTCGTGACGCTCGATGACCCCGGCCAAGGCGCGGTTGAACGCCTCCAGCGCAGCCTGGCTGGCGAAGGCGAACAGCGCCTGTTGCTGGTACGGATCACGGTCTTCGGTGAGGTGGTGATACAGCAGCCCCTCCTGCAGCGGTGCCAGCGGGTAGATTTCCTGCACATTGGCCGCCCCGCCCGGCACCCTGTCGACGATGCGGTCGATGTCGGCCTGGTCGAGGTGGGTCAGGGCCAGCATTTCTGGGGTGATCCGCTGGCAACCCGGGGCCACGCGATTGGCCGCCACCGAGTGCACGGGGGCGCCGTCAAGCGACGCGGCCAGGCTCGCCAGGGTCGGTTGGCCAAAGAGGACCTGGGCATCGACCTGCAACCCCGCCTGACGCATGCGCTCGATCAAGCGCACCGCCAGCAGCGAATGACCGCCCAGTTCAAAGAAATGATCGTGCCGTCCGACCTGCTCCACCTCCAGCAACTCGGCCCACAGCGCGGCCAGGCGCTGTTCAAGCTCGCCTCGGGGCGGCTCGTGGGCGCGCCGTACCGTGGCCTCGTTGCCCGGCGCGGGCAACGCGCGGCGGTCAAGCTTGCCATTGGCGGTCAACGGCCAGGCCGCCATCGCCACATAAGCGCTCGGCAGCAAGGCGGCCGGCAGGCGGCTGCGCAGGTGTTCGTGCAACTGCAACGGGGTCGACGGCTGTTCGCCAAGGTACCAGGCCACCAGTTGGCCGTCGCGCAGCAGCACCAGCGCCTCGCGCACGGCTGGATGACTGGCCAGCGCGCTCTCGATCTCGCCCAGTTCGACCCGTACGCCGCGTATCTTCACTTGGTCGTCGCTACGCCCAAGGTACTCCAGGGTACCGTCGGGCAACCAGCGCACCAGGTCACCCGTGCGGTACATCCGGGCGCCATGCTGCAGGGTGAACGGGTCGTCGAGGAAGCGCTCGGCAGTCAGTTCGGGGCGGTTCAGATAGCCGCGGGCGACTCCCGCGCCGCCGATGTGCAGCTCACCGACAGCACCTATCGGCAGTTGCCGTCCCTGGGCATCGAGCACGTACAGCCGGGTGTTGGCCACCGGCGCGCCAATGTGCAGCACCTGGCCCGGGCGCACCTCGCCCGCGCTGGCCACTACCGTGGCCTCGGTCGGCCCGTAGTTATTGATGATCTGGCAGCCACGCTCTCGGGCCAGCCGGCGCAGGCGATCGCCGCCGACCAGCAAGGTGCGCAGAGTCGGATGTGGCGCGCCCTGGGCGAAGGCGTGCTCGGCCACCGGCGTGGGCAGGAAGCTGACCTGCAGCGGCTGGGCGCGCCACCAGCGCAGCAGCGCGTCGATGTCCTCGCCGCCCTCGCCCACCGGTGCCAGGTGCAGGGTGGCGCCAGCGCACAAAGCCGGCCAGATCTCCCAGGCCATGGCATCGAAGCCGAAACCGGCCAGGCTGGAGGTTGCGCTGCCAGGGTGGAGATCGAAGGCTTCGCAGTGCCAGTCGACCAGGTTGGCGAGCATGCGGTGCTCGATCATCACGCCCTTGGGCTGACCGGTCGAGCCGGAGGTGTAGATCACATAGACCAGGCTAGAACCCGACAGCCCCGGCACCTCGAGGTCGGCGAACGCCGTCGCGGGCAGTGGCAGGCGGTCCAGTTCGATCACCGCCACCTCGATGGCTGGCAGACGCTCGCGCAGGCCGGACTGGGTCAGCACCACCTTCGGCGCACAATCGTCGAGCAGGTAGCGCAGGCGCTCGTCCGGGTGCGCCGGATCGATCGGCACATAGGCGGCGCCGGCCTTGAGCACCGCCAGCAGGCCGACCAGGGTGTCCAGGCCGCGGCGGGCGACCACGGCCACCCGTTGCTCCGGCACCACGCCCAGGGCCAGCAGTTGGGTGGCCAGCTGGTTGGCGCGGTTGTTCAGCTCGGCATAACTCAGGTGGCGCCCCTCGTGCACGGCGGCCGTCGCCTCGGCGCGCAGCGCGGCCTGGGCCTCGATGCGCCGATGGATCAGAGCCGGGCCTTGGGCTGCGCTGGCGGTGGCATTCCACAGGCGCAGGCGCTGCTGCTCGTCAGGCAACAGCAGGTCGTAGTCGTCGATGCCCGCCTGCGGCCGCGCCAGCCCCTGGGCCAGCACATGCAGCAGGCGCGCAGTGAACACCTCGACCTCTTCGGGGGCCAGCCAGGCTTGGTTATGTACCAGGTGCAGCCAGGCCTTGCCATTGTGCGGGTTGCTGCGCAGGTAGATCGACAGCGGCGTCGGCTCGTGATCGTTGCATACCTTCACGCTGTGGGCGCCGAGGCTGCCATAGCGCAGGTCGTGGCCCTCTTCCTCGTAGGACACGGTGATCTCGAACAATTGCCCACGGGCCTCCCGGGATAGCCCCAGCACCCGGTTGAGCTCGCTGAGCGGCAGGCGCTGGTGACGCAGGTCGCGCCGCAGGGCATCGCCGATACCGCGCACCAGTTCGGCGAAGCTCAACTGCCGACCGAAGTCCATGCGCAAGGCATTGACCTGGACGAACATGCCCAGGGTCGCCTTGGCCCGCGCATTGCCACGGTTACGCACCGGCAGGCCGACGACCCAGTCGTCCCGCTGCCAGGCCCGGGCACAGCACACGTGCAAGGCCGCCAGCAGCACATGGGCGACCGATCCCTGCAGCTCGTCGGCCAGCTGCCGCATGCGCGCCAGCAGGTCGCCGTCGAAACTGCGCTCCAGCGCATGGCTGGGCGTGGCGCCTGGCGGCAGGCCCTGTTCCTTGGGCTGCAGCAGCGCATCCGGTAGTTGTGGGTAACGGCCTAGCCAATAGGCAAGATCGCGCTGCTGACGGGCCGATCCCTGGTAGGCCAGGTCATCCTCGATGAATGTTCGGTAGGACGGGGCCGTGTCCGGCAGTGCCAGGCCCTGCTCAAGCAGACCGTAGTACTGGCCCAGCTGGTGGAGCAACTGCTCCAGGCCCCAGCCGTCGAGGATCAGGTGATGGGCCTGCAACATCAGCAGGCTGCGCCCGGCATCCACATGCAGCAATGCCATGCGCAGCAACGGTCCGGTTTCAAGGGCGAAGGGCTGTTGCAGCAAGGTCTTGGCCAGACGTTGCGCAGCGGCGAACGGCTCGGCCTGCCCGCGCAGGTCGTGCTCGTCCAGCGGCACCTGCAAGCCGGCCACAAAGCGCTGGCGAGCGATGCCATCGTCCCCCGCCTCGCGCACCAGCACGGTGCGCAACCCGTCGTGAAGCGCGACCAGATGCGCCAGCGCGCGCCGCAGCAGACCACTGTTCACGGCGCCGTCGAATGCCAGATACCCACCGACGTTGTAGAGCGGCGAGTCACCGTGGCTGATCTGGTCCAGCCAGATGTCGCGCTGGGCGCAGGTCAGGGGGAAGCTATCGGCGACAGGCATGGGCGGGTCTTCCTTGAAACGGGATCGTCCGCGGATTCAAGCACCCACCCCGCGCCCTGTATGGCCCCCCAAACCCGGACATTGGCCAGTCCCTTATTGCTCCGCCTAAGTCCGCTGAAACTTTTGTAGGAAATTGACGATAGTCGGCAGCCGGTACCTGCCTACCCCCGCCAACCGACGGGGCAATCGCCGGCGATCTGGCCGGTTTCTGGCGCCAATTGTCCGACAATCCGTCAATTAAGGCTGCATGACCCCACGGAAATGCCGACTTTTCTTGTCGGATAATTTGACATTTCCTGTCCCCGCTTTCCGCTACAGACGCAGGCTCGGAGCCTGCTATTCAATAGCGCCAAGCCCCACCACAGAGAGGACTCGACCGCGAGACCCACCGCGTTACCGGATCAAGGAAGACGACGACATGAAGCTGATCGACAGCCTCGAACACCGCCACGACCCGCACCTGTACCTGCAATTGGGGGCACTGGTTGCCAGCACCGGCGATGCCACCTTCGCCGAACAGATGTTCCAGCTGATCGACGACCAGGTGCCGATCCATCGGCTCGACCTCAGCGAGTGGACCCTTGACAGCGACCAGGCCAACATCCGCCAGGTCAAGGTGCTGGGCAGCGCCGGCCTGCCCGAGGCGACGCCCGCGCAAGCGCAGCTGCGCCATCCCCTGCTGCAAAGCATCATGCGCATGGAAGACCCCTTGCTGATCCAGATAAACGCCCCCGTGCACCAGTGCAACCTGGTGTCGCGCAGCGGCGACCGGCGCTGGGTCATCTGCTGCCATCGCCAGCGCAGCGAGCGGATGTTCTCCCTGGCCGAACTGTCGCTGCTCAAGCGCCTGTCCGACACCCTGCTGCCACTGGTCGAGCACCATGCCCAGCTGTTCCTGCAGACGGCCCAGCGTCGTCCGGGCAGCGTGCAGGCGGATGAGGCCGGCTCGCTGCGCCAGGTCTTCACCGAGCGCCTGGAGCAGGAGGCAATCCGCCTGTCCACCCGCGAGCAGGAAGTGTGCATCGGCCTGCTCACCGGAGCCACCGTGCCGCAGATGGCCCAGCGCTTGAATGTGAAGAACAGCTCGATCGAGACCTACCTGAAACGCGCCACCGCCAAGCTCGGCGTCAGCGGGCGCCATGGCCTGGCCCGCTGGATGGCCGGCACCTGATCCCAGAGACCCTGTCATGCCGCGAATCGCCCTGCCCTTGCTTGCTCTCGTTCTGACCGGTTGCAGCCTCGCCCCCGACTACCAGCGCCCACCTTCGCCCAGCGCCGAGCAGTACCCCACGGGCGTCGCCTACCGGGGCGGGCCACCCGCCACGGACCTGACCGGCGACTGGCGCGGGGTGTTCCAAGACCCGGTGCTGCGCCAGTTGCTCGACACCGCGCTGGCCAACAACCGCGACCTGCGCGTGGCCGTGCTCAACGCCGAGGCCTACCGCGCCCAGTACCGCATCCAGCGCGCCGAGCTGCTGCCGAAGATCGCGGCCAACGCCCAGGGCACACGCCAGTACCTGCCACGGCGGCGCACCGGCGGCGAAGGCATGATCAGCACCCAGCAATCGGCCACCGTTGGCATCAGCGCCTATGAACTGGACCTGTTCGGTCGATTGCGCAGCCTCAGCGACCAGGCGCTGCTCAGCTACCTGGCCACCGACGAGGCCCGGCGTGGCGCCGAGCTCAGCCTGCTCAGCAGCGTCGCCGGCGCCTATCTGACCTGGCGTGCCGACCAGGAATTGCTGGCCCTGTCGCGCCAGACCCTGCAAGCCGACGAAAAGAGCCTGCGCCTGACCCAGCGTCAACGCCGCACCGGCACCCTGTCGGCGCTCGACCAGATCCAGGCCACCACCCGCGTCGACAGCACCCGCGCCGCCGTGGCGCGCTACACCCGCTTGGCCGCCCAGGACTTCAACCAGTTGCAGCGCCTGGTCGGCACGCAGATCGACGAACACCTGCCGGCATTGCCGCTGGCCGACGAACAGATTGCCAGGGTCCCCGCCGGCCTGCCCGCCGACCTGCTGCAGCGCCGCCCGGACATCCGTCAAGCCGAGTACCAACTGCAGGCCGCCAACGCCAATATCGGCGCGGCGCGGGCAGCGTTCTTCCCGAGCATCAGCCTGACCGCCAACGCCGGCAGCAGCAGCCGCGAGCTGGCCGACCTGTTCGACGCCGGCACTGGCACCTGGCTGTTCCAGCCGCAGGTCAACCTGCCGCTGTTCAACGCCGGCAGCCTGCGTGCCAGTCTCGATTACGCCACGTTGCAGAAGGACATGCAGGTGGCGCGCTACGAGAAGTCGATCCAGACCGCCTTCCAGGAAGTGGCCGACGGCCTGGCGGCGCGCAGCACCTATCAACAGCAATTGCGGGCCCAGCGCGACCTGGTCGAAGCCAGCCAGCGCTACCACGACCTGGCCGAGAACCGCTACCGCACCGGTATCGACAGCAGCCTGACCTTCCTCGACGCCCAGCGCTCGCTGTTCAGCGCCCAGCAGGGCCTGATCAGCGACCGTCTGGCGCAGTTGCTCGCCGAGGTGAACCTGTTCACGGCCTTGGGTGGCGGCTGGGACGAGGCGCCGGGGCTGGCCTACCAGCGCTCCACGGCCCTGCCGAAGTAGACCGACGGCGATACCCCGAGGGTGCGGCGGAACATCGCGCTGAAGGCACTGGGGCTGTCATAGCCCAGGTCCAGCGCCACCTCCAGCACCGACTGCCCGGCCGCCAGGGCATCCAGGCTTGCCAGCAGGCGCATGCGCCGCAGCCATTGCACCAGGCTCAGGCCGGTCTCGCGCTGGAAGGCACGGGTCAGGGTGCGCGGGTTAAGGCCGCTGTGGGCCGCGGCACGGGCCAGGCTCCAGTCCTCGGACAGTGCCTGGCGCAGGGCCTCGCACAGGCCTTGCAGGTGCGCCGAATGCGGACTGGGCACATGCAGGGCGAATACCGGCAGCACGCGCAGTTCGTCGAGGATCAGTTGCATGATCCGCGCCTCGCGGCCCTGGGCCGGATGGTCGGGGGCGATGTCCATGGCGCGGATGATCAGCTCGCGCAACAGCGGCGAGATCTCGATCACCTGGCACTGGCGCGGCAGGTCCGGGCGCGCGTTGGGTTCGACGAACAAGGTACGCATGCGCACGACGCCGGCCATGCGCAGCTCGTGCTCGACCGCCGCTGGCACCCACACTCCACGCCCCGGGGGGACCACCCAGCAGCCTTCGCGGGCACTGACCGTGACCACGCCACTGATCGCGTGGATCAACTGGGCGCGGTCATGACAGTGCGGCGCGATGTGCTCGCCATGGCGGTAGTTCTCGGCGAGCGGCAGGATGATCGAACGCGGCATCGGTGCGGGTCTGGCATGGTTGAACGTAGATTATTGGCGATGCGTGGGGCTAAGGGGAACCCGGTGACTTGTGGGAAAAAGCGCCGATATCAGCACCCCTTGGCCGCTTCCTGCGCCGATACCGGCACATCGAAGACCTTGTCGAACCCCCACTGGAACACGAACGCATAGACGAAGAAGAACACGAACAACGCCAGGTTGGTCACCAGCGCCGCCCACAGCCCGATGTCCAGCCAGTACGCCACCAGCGGCAGCAGGATCAGCACCAGCCCGCCCTCGAAGCCCAGGGCATGCAGCAGGCGCCGCAGGAAGGTGCGGCTGCGCTGGCGCTGGCGCGCCTCCCAGCGCTCGAACGCCCAGTTGTAGGCCATGTTCCAGCTCATGGCGATGCCCGACATGAGGATCGACAGCACGGTGGACTGGGCCATGCCGGCGCCGAACGCCAGCTCCAGCGCCGGCGCCACGCAGGCCACGGCGATGGCCTCGTACAGGATGGCCTGGACGACCTTGCGCGCCTTGCCTTGCATGCTCTACTCCCTGAAGAAAAGACCTACAAAGCTACAAGAAGAAGGCTGTAAGAAAAAGCCGGAAATACTTTATTGACTGACCGTTCAATCAAGAAAAACTAGCATAAACGTTTCCGCACCAACCCTCCCTGGCGTTCGGCCTCGACAGTGCCGACACGACCCCCGCCTCCATGGCACTTCCGCAAGCGCCTGCAGCGCACCGTCCGGCGCAGGCCGCGCATTGGACAACCCCGTGATCGACTGCTTGTATCTATGACTGGCAAGCGGCGACACGTCGTACAACTTCGTCCAGGGAATCGAACGAGGAACTACACGATGGCTTACACCGTGATGATGGTATTCGGTACCCGCCCCGAAGCGATCAAGATGGCCCCGCTGGCCCGCGTCCTGCGCGACTGGCCCGAGGTCGACCTGCATATCTGCTCCACCGGCCAGCACCGCGAAATGCTCGAACAGGTCCTCACCGCCTTCGGCCTCACGGTCGATCAGGACCTGCAGGTGATGACCCAGAACCAGACCCTCAACGGCCTGTCCCGCGACCTGCTGGACAAGCTCGACCGCGCCTACGAGCAGGTCAAGCCCGATATCGTGCTGGTCCACGGCGACACCACCACCAGCTTCATCGCCTCGCTGGCGGCCTTCCACCGGCATATACCCATCGGCCATGTCGAGGCTGGCCTGCGTACCGGCAACCTGCAGCAGCCCTGGCCCGAGGAAGCCAACCGGCGCTTGACCGGCGTGCTCGCCGACCTGCACTTCACCCCCACCCGCGACTCCGACGCCAACCTGATCCGCGAAGGCGTGCCGCCCGAGCATATCGAGGTCACCGGCAACACAGTGATCGACGCCCTGCTGTGGATGCGCGACAAGCTGCACCGCGATAACTGGCGCCCCGCCCCCGAATCCCCGCTCAAGGTGCTGCGCGACGACCAGCGCATGGTGCTGATCACCGGCCACCGCCGGGAGAACTTCGGCAGCGGCTTCGAACGCATCTGCCTGGCCCTGGCCGAACTGGCCTTGCGCTACCCGGACGTGCAGTTCCTCTACCCCGTTCACCTAAACCCGCAGGTGCAGCACGCGGTGTACAGCGTGCTATCCGGGCGCGACAACATCCACCTGGTCGCCCCCCAGGACTACCCGCACTTCGTCTGGCTGATGAACCGCGCCCATATCATCCTCACCGACTCCGGCGGCGTGCAGGAAGAGGCGCCAGCCCTGGGCAAGCCGGTGCTGGTGCTGCGCAAGGTCACCGAGCGCCCCGCCGTGCTCAAGGGTGGCACGGTCAAGCTGGTCGGCACCCTGACCGAGCGCATCGTCCACGAGACCAGCCAATTGCTCGACGACCCGGCGGCCTACGCGCGCATGGCGCAGGTGTTCACCCCCTTCGGCGACGGCCACGCCAGCGAGCGCATCGCCGAACGCCTGAGCCGCTGGTTCGCCGAGCAATCCGCCGCGCGGGACAACGCATGAGCCTGGCTTTCATCGACTTCCTCACCTATGTCCTGTTCGGCCTGAAGATCCTCGCCATCATCCTGGCGACACTGATGTTCGTGCTCGGCCTGGACGACCTGTTCATCGACCTGTGCTACTGGGGACGCACGCTGATCCGGCGCTTTCGGATCTACGACAAGTTCGACAAGGCCGACGAGAAACGCCTGTTCGAGGTGCCGGAAAAGCCCCTCGCGATCATGGTGCCGGCCTGGAACGAGGTCGGCGTGGTCGGCGAGATGGCGCGCCTGGCGGCCTCGACCATCGACTACGAGAACTACCAGATCTTCGTCGGCACCTACCCCAACGACCCGCAGACCCAGGCCGACGTCGACGCCGTCTGCCTGCACTACCCAAACGTTCACAAGGTGGTCTGCGCCCGCCCCGGCCCGACCAGCAAGGCCGACTGCCTGAACAACATCATCGACGCCATCCTGCGCTTCCAGCAGGACGCGCGCATCGAGTTCGCCGGTTTCATCCTGCATGACGCCGAGGACGTCATCTCGCCGATGGAACTGCGCCTGTTCAACTACCTGCTGCCGAACAAGGACATGATCCAGATTCCGGTGTACCCCTACGCACCGGAATGGAAAGGCTTCACCGCCGGCCACTATGTCGACGAGTTCGCCGAGAACCACGGCAAGGACGTCATCGTGCGCGAAGCGCTCACCGGCCAGGTGCCCAGCGCCGGGGTCGGCACCTGCTTCAGCCGCCGGGCGATCAGCGCCCTGCTCGAGGACGGCGACGGCATCGCCTTCGATGTGCAGAGCCTGACCGAGGACTACGACATTGGTTTTCGTCTCAAGCAGAAGGGCATGAAGTGCATCTTCGCCCGCTACTCCATCACCGACCCGGCGCTGGCCCTCAAGCAGGACTGGCGCCTCGGCATGAGCCGCGAATTCGCCCAGGTGATCTGCGTGCGCGAGCACTTCCCGCGGGACTGGCAGCACGCCATCCGGCAAAAATCGCGGTGGATCGTCGGCATCGTGTTCCAGGGCACCAGCAACCTCGGCTGGAGCCGCAAGGGGGCGCTCAACTACTTCCTCTGGCGCGACCGCCGCGGGCTGTTCGCCTACCTGCTGAGCTTTTTGGTCAACCTGTTGCTGCTGGTGCTGCTGGCGATGTGGCTGGTGACGGTGATCGCGCCGGAGTCGTGGCGCTTCATGTCGATTCTCAGCGACAGCAAGCTGCTGAGCACGCTGCTGTGGCTCAACGGCCTGCTGCTGTTCAACCGCCTGTGCCAGCGTTTCTGGTTCGTCACCCGCTACTACGGCATCTTCGAGGGCCTGCTGTCGGCGCCGCGGATGATGTGGAGCAACTTCGTCAACTTCTTCGCCAACCTGCGCGCCCTGCGCCAGGTGATGGAAATGGGCGATTCGCGGCGGGTGGCCTGGGACAAGACTACCCACGAGTTCCCCGCCCTCGCCGCGCCTGCGCGCACGCCGCTGGGCCAGCGCCTGGTGGAGAAAGGCTTGATCAGCCAAACCCAGCTGGAGCAGGCCATCACCAGCCCGGTCCGTCGGCGCCTGGGTCGCGAGTTGCTGCTGCACGGCTGGCTGAGCAGCGAGCAACTGGTCGAGACCCTGGCTGAACAGCTGGACCTGCCCTGGGCACCGCTGAACCCGTTCAAGATCGCGCCAGCGCTGATCGCCAAACTGCCGCGCAAGCTCGCCACCCACTACGGCGTGCTGCCGGTGGACGAGGACGGCGACACCCTGGTGCTGGCCAGCGAGAGCCCGGTCAGCCAGGTTTCGCTGGGCGTGATCAGTCGCCAGCTCAAGCGCCCGGTACGCGCCCGCCTGGCGCCGCAAGGGCGGGTCACCCTGGGCCTGCGCTACCACTACCCAAGCCCCTGGCAAAAGCCCGAGACCCGCGAAATGCTCGCGGTGCTCGAGCGCCATCAGGACGACGCCACCCTGCTGGAGCAGGTCGGCATCCACCAGGTGATGCTCGGCACGCTACTGCAGGTGCGCGGCATGGTGCCGGTGACCCTGTTCAACCAGGCGCTGATCGACTTCAACCCCGAGCAGCAGAGCCTGGGCGAGCACCTGATCGCCCGCGGCATCATTACCGAAGAGGTGCTGCAGCAAGCCCTCGCCGAGCAGGCCAGCGAACAGCAGGCCGCCTATGATCTGACCCGGGAGGTGGCATGACGCCCCGTCTTTCCCTGACCCTCGCCAGCCTGCTGCTGTGCTCTTCCACCCTGGCCGCGCCGACCAAGCCGATGACCGACTTCCAGCGTTTCACCAGCTACCCGTTCATGGAGCGTGGCTACCGGGAGGCGCAGAAGGACAACTGGGCGGAGGTCGAGCGCCTGACCCGCCACGTGCTGGGGCGCGTGCCCAACAACAACGAGGCACGCGCCCTGCTGGCCGAGGCCCTGGCCCACCAGCGTCGCTACAAGGAAGCCGAGGCCATCGCCGAGGACCTCGACGACAACCCCGAGCACGCCGACGCCCTGCTCGAACTGCGCCTGACCTGGATCGAGCAGGACCCGCCCGCGCAGAGCCAGGTTGAGGCGTGGCTGGCCGACAGCCAGGGCCAGCAGCGGGTGCGCCTGTGGCAAGCCTACAGCGTCAGCCTGGCCAAGTTCGGTGGCGCGGCCAAGGCCCTGGAATGGCTCAACCAGTTGCCGGTGCGCGACGACGGCATGGTGCTGCGCATGACCCGGGCCAACTTCGCCGAGCAACTGCGCAACTGGGGCGAGACCATCGACCAGCTGCAACCCCTGGCCGAAAAGGGCGAATTGCCGCCGCAGGACTGGCAGCGCCTGGCCAACGCCTATATCCAGCAGGTCGATGAAAAGGGCCTGAACAAACTGCTGGCCAGCGCGCCTTCCCAGGAGGCGGCGACCCATGCCCGCCTGGCCATGGCCAACCGCGCCATCGCCATGGGCCACAACCAGCAGGCCGAGCGTTGGCTGCAGAGCCTGCCCACCGATCAACTGCAGCATCCCGAACAGCGCCGGCAACTCTGGGAACTGGCCCGCGAGGGCGACGATGCGGCGCTGGTGCGCCAGTTGAGCAATGAATTGCAGCGCCCGTGCCTGGAGACCGTCGACTGGCTGTCGCACAAGGACCTGAAGCTGGCCCGCGAGCAGCTCGGCCAGTGCGAGGCCCGCGACAATCCGCGCAGCTATGCCATTCTCAAGCAACGCCTGTATGGCGACCCTGCGCAGCCGCCGCAACCACGCACGGCGGCTCAGTGGGAACAACGCTACCGCCAGACCGGCGACCTCGCGGCGCTGGAGCAAGCCACGTTCATGCTGCTCGAGCGAGGCCAGACCGAGCACGCCCGGCAGTTGCTGGAGAACGCCTACGACCGCCGCCAGGGCCGATTGACGCCCTCGCTGCTGCAGCGCCTGGGCAACCTCTATGCGCGCAACGACGGTCCGCTGGACACCCCGCGCATGCTCGCCCTGGTGCCGCGAGTCGATGCCGCCACCCGCGGCCAGTTGCTCGCCCGCCTGGCCGAGGCCGGCCAGTGCAACGCGGTGCGCAAGGCGATCCCGGCCAACCCGAGCGAAGCCGGGCAGTATCGCGCCCTGGGCCGCTGCGCCATGCCCGACCGGCCCGGCGAAGCCGTGGTCTACTACCAGGCCGCCGAACGCCTGGGCGACACCGCCAGCCGCCTGCCCCTGGCCTACGCGCTGGAGGCCTCGGGCGACGCCGAAGCAGCGCTGCCGATCTGGAACACCCTGCCGGCCGACGTCTGGACCGACAATGCTCGCCTGACCGCGGCGCGGGGTGCCTTGAACGCCGGCGATGCCGACGCCGCCCGCCGCCACTGGGACGCGGCCGCGCACCGCAACGCCGACGACTGGGCCCTGGGCGCGGCCATCGCCCAACGCCAGGGCGACGCCCAGCAGGCCCTGGCCTTCCAGCGCGAAGCCCTGCGCCACACCCCGCGCGCCGATCACTACTACGCCGCCGCCAGCACCGCCCAGCAGGCCGGCGACAGCGCCCAGAGCACCGCCTGGCTGGCCGAGGCCGTGCGCCTGGCGCCGGATCAGCCGCGCTACCGCGCCGACTACGGCATGCGCCTGGCCGGCTCGACGGACAAGCAGCAACGGCGCCACTCCATCCCCTATCTGGAGCGCGCCACCCGCGACTTCCCCGAGGACTACCGCCTGGGCGAGACCCTGGCCCTGCGCTACGACGAGGCCGAGGACAGCGCCTCGGCCCGCCGCGAGTTGCGCCGGGTGCTGGACGTGGAGCGCAACCTGGTCGACGGCGACGACGAGTACGGCAGCCTGGAGGCGCGCAAGTACCGCCAGCGTCGTGCCCATGAAGCCCTGTCGCGCCGCGACAGCATCACCCTGGCCAGCACCTGGTCGCCAGCCGGTACCTCGACCAACGATAAGTTTCTCGACAACGGCGCGCGCGCCGGCAGCTCCCGCCGGGCACAATCGCAGAACGTGCAGCTGGCGATGTGGGACCACGCCCTGGGCGAGGAGCCCAGCCGCAACGGCAGCACCCTGTCGGTCTATGGCCGCGTGCTGTTCGGTGGCCAGAGCCGCACCGACTACGCCCAGAGCATGGGCACCGGCGTCGGCCTGCGCTACAAGCCGCTCGGACAGGCCAACCTCAACCTGTACGCCGAGCTCTACCACCAGCGCCAGATCGACAGCACGCACTACAGCGGCCTGGGCCTGGGCGAGCTGCTAAGCCCGGCCAAGGTCGGCGGCAACTGGGGCGACCTGCGCCACAACGCCGAATCGAGCAACGACCTGCTGCTGCGTGCCACCGCCTCGTTCCTCGACCAGGGCCGGTACCGCAATGACTGGCGCATCGACGAAGACGACTGGGACGAGCGCTTCCTCTACCTCGACGCCGCCTGGTGGACCCGGGCGGGCGATCATGCCTGGCTGTCGCGCTTCCAGCAGGGCCATGCCTGGAAACTGCCAAGCCGGTCGCCGCAGACGATCATGCCCTACGGCTTCCTCGAGTTCTCAAGCCAGGACCCAAGCAACGACTGGCGCCAGGACGCCCGCGCCGGGGTCGGCCTGCGCTGGCAGTGGTGGTTCGACGACGACCGCTACAACGCCTACCGTGGCTCGCTGAAAGTGCGCGCCGAGTACCAGCAGGCGCTGGGCGGCAACCTCTACGAGCGCGCCAACGGCGTGCTGCTGGGTGTGGAGATGAATTTCTGATGCGTACCTTTCTGGCTCTCTGCCTGCTCGCCCTGTGCCTGCCGACCCTTGCCGACGAGCGCCTGTTCTACCAGCCGCTCAACCGTGATGCGAACGTCTCGCCAGCCCAGTGGCAACAACTGTGGCGCGCCACCAGGGCCCAGGGTGGCACGACCCTGATCGTGCAGTGGAGCGCCTACGGCGACAGCGACTTCGGCGGCGCCCACGGCTGGCTTGCCGGCAGCCTGCGCGAGGCGCAGGCCCAGGGGCTGGAGCTGGTGCTGGGGCTGTACATGGATCCGGCCTACTACCAGCGGCTCGAACAGCTCGACGGTGAAGGGCTGAACAGCTACTTCAAGTCGCAGTTGGGCCGCTCCCTCACCCAATACCAGCAGCTCAAGACCGACTGGGCGCTGCCGGTGTCCGGCTGGTACCTGCCGCTGGAGCTGGACGACCTGCACTTTCGCGATGCGGCCAGGCGCGATGCGCTCTACACACAATTGCAGGCGTTCAATCGGCAATTGGACAAGCCCTTGCATATCAGTGCCTTCAGCGCCGGCCAGCTGTCGCCACGGGTCAATGGTGCGTGGCTGGAGCAACTGGCGAACCTTGGCCTGAACGTGTGGTGGCAGGATGGTGCCGGCACCGGTCGCCTGCCGCCACTCGTGCGCCAGGGCTATGAACAGGCCCTGCCCTGCCAGGTGGGTATCGTGCGCGAGGCGTTTCGCCAGGTCAGCCCGCCTGGGCAACCGTTCCGCGCCGAACCGGCGCAGCCGGCGCTGAGCGGAGGCTGCCACGCCGAGGCTGTGTTCGCACTGCGCTACCGGCCCTGGGCCAAGGATGTGCTGCAATCAGGCTCGTTGTAGGAACAACTGTCTTACTCAACTGCTAAAGCTAGCGCGATCCCTGTGGGAGCGGCCTTGCGTCGCGAAAGGGCTGCGCAGCAGCTCCGGCAATTTTGAGGGTGACTTTAAACCTGGGGCCGCTGCGCGCCCCTTTCGCGACGCAAGGCCGCTCCCACAGGGGACGGTTCCCTGCGCGACAGCGTAGCCCGAAAGGCTGGGTGATCTCCTACAGAGACCTCACAGCCCTGGAAGGCATAACAGACAACAATTTCAAGGCCATCATCGCCTCCATGTACAAGACCCTCGAAGCCCACATTCGCCAACAGGTCGCCCCCGCCGCCCTGCGCGCCGAGTTCCGCCAGCACGAATTCGAGGCCATGCGCCGCTTCTGCCTGCTGATCTTCTGCATCGGCATCGCCATCTGGCTGATCTTCGACCTGATCGTCAGCTACCTTGGCGGCCAGGGTTTCACCTGGCTGTCGGGGGTGTTCATCGCCCTGTTGTGCAGCCTCTGCGTGGTCCTGGGCTTCACCCGCAAGAGCCAGCATTTCGACGTGCTCAACCTGTTGTTCGTGGCGGTGATCACCCTGGCCATGCGCCTGGTGATCGAGGGCATTCCGATCGTTCTGCGCCCGGTGTGGCTGGTGCTCGGAGTCTCGACGGTGCTCTACGCCGTCTCGCTGCTGCCGGTGCGGCGCTGGTCGTTCTTCTGCGCCCTGGGCATCACCTGGCTCATGCTCAACCCGTTCTTCCACACGCGTATCGAGGCCCTGGAGCTTGAGGGCGCGATGCTGATCAGCTACGGGGTATTCCTCAGCGGCCTGGTGACCTACAGCTACCTGCGCATCCGCCAGGCCAAGCTGCACAATTTCTACCTGACCAACGTGCTGCTGGAACAGGCCTACATCGACGCCCTGACCGAAATCCCCAACCGCCGCTCGTTCATGGCCAAGGCCGGAAAGCAGCTGCGCCAGGCGGATGCCGGACAGTTCCTGGCGATGATCGACATCGACAATTTCAAGCAGGTCAACGACCGCTTCGGCCATGACATCGGCGACGAGGTGCTCAAGCGCGTGGCAGCGCATATCAAGGCAGCGATGATCGGCTACGAGATCGCCCGGCTGGGCGGCGAGGAATTCGCGATCTTCTTCCAGGGGCTGGACGAAGCCAGCGCCGAGCAGCAGGTCGCCGTGCTGTGCCAGAGAGTGCGCGAGGACCTGTCTGCGCACCCGGTGACCATCAGCATCGGCCTGGCCCGGATCGACAGCGGCGATACCCTGAGCCTGGCGCTGATCAGGGCGGACCAGGCATTGTACGAGGCCAAGCACACCGGCAAGGACCGCTTCGTCCTGTGGACTACCCGGCTGGCAAACGAATCCTGAACTGCGCCCCGCCCAGCGCCGACTGCGCCACGGTCAGCGTGCCGCCCTGCCCTTCGATGGCCCGCCGGCTGATCGCCAGCCCCAGCCCGAACCCGCCGGTATTACGGTCACGGCTGCGGTCCAGGCGATAGAACGGCTGGAAGATCCGCTCACGCTCCTCGGTTGGGATGCCGATGCCGTCGTCTTCCACGGTCACCAGGCAAGCGCCGTCCTCTTCCCGGCGCAGGCGCAGCAGCAGGCTTTCATCGCAGTAGCGCATGGCGTTGCGCACCAGGTTCTGCACGGCGCGGGCGGTCAGCCGCGGGTCGAGGACGAAACGCGGCAGGTCGGTTTCGCAGCGCACCTCCCAACGGATGCCACGGTTGTCGAGCTCCTCGGCGAAGCTGCCGAGCACGCTGTCCACCAGTTCCAGCAACGACACCTCGACCCGCTCGCGGGCCTGGTCGACGCTGTCCAGGCGGCTGTAGGAGAGCAGTTCAAGCACCAGTTCGTCCAGTTCGCGCACATGGCCCACCAACCCCAGCAGGCGTTTGCGGCTGGCCGGCGGCACCTCGTCGAACAGCAGCACCAGGCCGAAGTCCAGGCGGGTCAAGGGCGTGCGCAGCTCGTGGGAAACCGCGTTGAGCAGTTCGCGCTGCTGGTTGACGTGGCGTTCCAGATCGCTGGCCATGGTGTCGAACACCCCGGCCAGTTCACCGATGTTCGAGCGAGGCGAGATATGCGTGCGCTCGGACATCTCGCCGCGCCCCAGGCGCCGGGCAGTGTCCTTCAGCCGTTCGAGGTCGCGCCAGTGCGGCCACACCCACAACAGCAGGCAGCCAAGCATGGCCGCGCCGATCAGCACGGTCACGCCCCAGGACAGCACGTTGATGTCCAGCGGGTCGTCCGGCGAATGCAGGCGCACCAGCCATTGCGAATCCAGCGGCGCCAGCACCGTTTCGTAGTAGCCCCAGTCGGCCATGCGCACCGCGAATAGGCCATGTTCGAGCCGGGCTTTCTCCTCGCTGCTCAAGTCGGCATCGTCCATGCGCAACAGGCGCACTTGCAAAGGTTTGAACACCTCGGCCAGGTCTTTTTCCACTGCCGGCCACTGCTCCTGCGGCACCTGCTGGAACTGGCGCACGATCAGGGTCTGCACGCCCTTGGCCTGCTCGAGGTTGTAGGCCATGAAGCGCTCATGGAACAACCCGACGATGGTGTCGGGGATCAGCGCGATCGCCCCGGCATAGGCGACGATGATCACCAGGTACAGCCGCACCAGGATCTTGAGCATGGCCTGTCAGTACTCCCACTCGACCCGGCTGAACAGATACCCCTTGCCCCACACGGTCTTGATCTTGCGTGCTTCGCCGGCGCTGTCGTCGAAGCGTCGGCGCAGCTTGGAGATGGCCACATCCACCGAACGGTCGGTGCCGTTGAACTCGATGCCGCGCAACTGCTGCAGGATACGGTCGCGGCTCATCACCTCGCCGGCGTTGCGCGCCAGCACCACCAGCAGGTTGTACTCGCCGCTGGACAGTTCCACCTCCTCGCCGCGCCAGCTGACCGTGCGCTCGGCCAGGTCGATGCGCAGGCCGCCGACCTGGATCAGGTCGCTGTCCAGGCGCGGCTCGTTGACGCTGCTGCGGCGCAGCAGGGTGCGCACCCTGGCCAGCAGCACCCGGGGTTCGCACGGTTTGGTGACATAGTCGTCGGCGCCCATTTCCAGCCCCAGCACCTGGTCGTGGCTGTCGTCACGGGCGGTCAGCATGAGGATCGGCAGGCCCTGGCTCTCCTGGCGCAGCAGGCGGCACACCTGCAGGCCGTCGAGGCCCGGCAGCATCAGGTCGAGGATCACCAGGTCCGGTTTCTGGCGGCGGAACTCGTCCAGTACATGGTCGCCGCGGGCAATCACCCGGACATGGAAATCGTTGCGTTGCAGGTAGCTGGCGATCAGTTCGGACAACGCGCTGTCGTCTTCGACCAGGAGAATGTTCGGCATAAGGGGATTTGACGAAAGATTGAAGTAAGGCAGGATATAGAATCCCGCGCGGGCCACCGCCGATTGTTCACACTTTTTCACACACGCCCAACACAGCTTAACAGCCGCCACCCGAACGGCTGCTTTAGCATACGCTGGATCAAACTTGGAAGATCCGTATGTCCATTCCCTGCCCTTCGCGCCTGCGCCCCTTGGCGCTGCTGGCGCTGATCACCCTTTCCCTGGCCGGTTGCAACGACGCCGCCGAACAGGAAGAACAGGCCCCGCCTTCCCAGGTCCGGGTCGAGACCCTGGCCGTGCAGCCACTGGCGATCAGCACGGAACTCAGCGGCCGCCTCCTCGCGCCGCGTACCGCCGAGGTGCGCGCCCGGGTAGCCGGCGTGGTGCTCAAGCGGGTGTACCGCGAAGGCAGCGACGTCAAGCAGGGCGACGTCTTGTTCCTGATCGACCCGGCGCCATTCAAGGCCGACTTCGACAGCGCCCGCGCCACCCTGGCCAAGGCCGAGGCAACCCTGTACCAGGCCCGCCTGCAGGAACAGCGCTACCGCGAGCTGGTCGACGACAAGGCGGTCAGCCGCCAGGAGTACGACAACGCCCGCGCCGCCTTCCTCCAGGCAGACGCCGCGGTCGGCGAAGCCAAGGCGGCGCTGGAACGGGCGCGCCTGAACCTGGGCTACGCCACCGTCACCGCGCCGATCTCCGGGCGCATCGGCCGCGCCCTGGTGACCGAGGGCGCGCTGGTCGGACAGAACGAAACCACGCCGCTGGCCACCATCCAGCAGTTGAACCCGATCCACGCCGACGTCACCCAGTCGACCCGCGAGCTCAATGCCCTGCGCCGCGCCTTGCGCGCCGGCGAACTGCGCCAGGTCGGCCAGGACCAGGTCAAGGCCACGCTGATCCAGGACGACGGCAGCGCCTACCCGCTGGCCGGCAAGCTGCTGTTCTCGGACATCAGTGTCGACCCGAGCACCAACCAGATTACCCTGCGCAGCGAGTTCCCCAACCCCGACCTCGACCTGCTGCCGGGCAGCTACGTGCGCGTGCGCCTGGACCAGGCGGTGCAGCCCCAGGGCATCAGCGTGCCGCAACGGGCGATCCTGCGCGACAGCGCCGGCGTGCCGAAGGTGCTGCTGGTCGACCCGCAGAAGCGCATCAGCGAACGCCAGGTGGTTTTGGGCAGCGCCCAGGGTGATCGCTGGATCGTCAGCGAGGGCCTGGCCCCGGGTGATCGCGTGGTGGTCGAGGGCCTGCAACACGTCAAGGCCGGCGACCAGGTCCAGGTCGACGAGCAACCGGGCGCCTCCGCGGTCGCCCAACACACCGGCCAATGAGGGCCTGATCCATGCCGCAGTTCTTCATCGACCGCCCGGTATTCGCCTGGGTGGTCGCCCTCTTCATCCTCCTGGTCGGCGCCCTGGCCATCCCGCAGTTGCCGGTGGCCCAGTACCCCGACGTGGCGCCGCCGCAGGTGGAAATCTACGCCGTCTACCCGGGCGCCTCGGCGGCGACCATGGACGAGAGCGTGGTCAGCATCATCGAGCAGGAGCTCAACGGTGCCGACAACCTGCTCTACTTCGAGTCGCAGAGCAGCCTGGGCAACGCCACCATCACCGCCAGTTTCCAGCCCGGCACCAATCCGGACATGGCCCAGGTCGATGTGCAGAACCGCCTCAAGGTGATCGAGTCGCGCCTGCCGCGCCCGGTGACTCAGCAAGGCCTGCAGGTTGAGAAAGTGTCCACCGGCTTCCTGCTGCTGGCCACCCTCACCTCCGAGGACGGCAGCCTCGATGAAATCGCCCTGTCGGACATCCTCGCGCGCAACGTGATGAACGAGATCCGCCGCATCAAGGGCGTCGGCAAGGCGCAGCTGTACGGCTCGGAGCGGGCCATGCGCATCTGGATCGACCCGGCCAAGCTGGTCGGCTTCAACCTCACGCCCAACGACGTGGCCGAGGCCATCGCCGCGCAGAACGCCCAGGTCGCCCCCGGCAGCATCGGCGACCTGCCCAGCCGGCCGACCCAGGAGATCACCGCCAACGTGGTGGTCAAGGGCCAGCTGAGCACCCCCGAGGAATTCGCCGCCATCGTCCTGCGCGCCAACACCGACGGCTCGACCGTCACCGTCGGCGATGTCGCCCGGGTCGAGATCGGCGCCCAGGAGTACCAGTACGGCACGCGCCTGAACGGCAAGGCCACCAGCGCCTTCAGCGTCAAGCTGTCGCCCGGCGCCAACGCCATGGAAACCGCGGGCCTGGTCAAGCAGAAGCTCGACGAGCTGGCGCGCTACTTCCCGGCCGGGGTGAAATACGACATCCCCTACGACACCTCGCCGTTCGTCAAGGTCTCGATCAAGCAGGTGATCAACACCCTTGTCGAGGCCATGGTGCTGGTGTTCGCGGTGATGTTCCTGTTCCTGCAGAACTTCCGCTACACCCTGATCCCGACCCTGGTGGTGCCGGTGGCGCTGATGGGCACCTTCGCGGTGATGAACGCGCTGGGCTTCTCGATCAACGTGCTGACCCTGTTCGGCATGGTGCTGGCGATCGGCATCCTGGTCGACGACGCCATCGTCGTGGTAGAGAACGTCGAGCGGATCATGGCCGAGGAAGGCCTGCCGCCCAAGGAAGCCACACGCAAGGCCATGGGCCAGATCAGTGGCGCCATCGTCGGCATCACCCTGGTGCTGGTGGCGGTGTTCCTGCCGATGGCCTTCATGAAAGGCTCGGTGGGCGTGATCTACCAGCAGTTCTCGGTGTCGATGGCGGTGTCGATCCTGTTCTCGGCGTTCCTCGCCCTGAGCCTGACCCCGGCCCTGTGCGCCACCCTGCTCAAGCCCTTGGAAAAGGGCGAGCACCATGAGCGCAAGGGTTTCTTCGGCTGGTTCAACCGCCGCTTCGAGGGCATGAGCAACGGCTACCAGCGCTGGGTGACCCACGCCCTGGCCCGCAGCGGCCGCTACCTGCTGGTGTATGCCGTGCTGCTGGCTGTGCTCGGCTACGGCTTCAGCCAGTTGCCCACCGCCTTCCTGCCCACCGAGGACCAGGGCTACACCATCACCGATATCCAGCTGCCGCCAGGCGCCAGCCAGGCGCGCACCATCGAAGTGGCCCGGCAGATCGAGGCGCACAACGCCGAAGAACCGGGCGTGGCCAACACCACGCTGATCCTCGGCTTCAGCTTCTCCGGCAGCGGCCAGAACGCGGCGCTGGCCTTTACCACGCTCAAGGACTGGTCCGAACGCGGTGGCGACGACAGCGCGCAGTCCATCGCCGACCGCGCCACCCTGGCCTTCACCCAGCTCAAGGACGCCATCGCCTACGCGGTGCTGCCACCGCCGGTGGACGGCCTGGGCGAGTCGACCGGCTTCGAGTTCCGCCTGCAGGACCGTGGCGGCATGGGGCACACCGCGCTCATGCAAGCCCGCGACCAGTTGCTGGAGGCGGCGCGCAAGAGCAAGGTACTGGTCAACGTGCGCGAAGCCTCGCTGGCCGAAAGCCCCCAGGTGGAACTGGAAATCGATCGGCGCCAGGCCAATGCCCTGGGCGTGTCGTTCGCCGACATCGGCGCGGTGCTGGACACCGCCGTGGGTTCCAACTATGTCAACGACTTCCCCAACCAGGGCCGCATGCAGCGGGTGGTGGTGCAGGCCGAAGGCGACCGGCGCAGCCAGGTCGAGGACCTGCTGAAGATCCACGTGCGCAACAACAGCGGCAAGATGGTGCCCCTCGGCGCCTTCGTCAGCGCCCACTGGCAGTCCGGTCCGGTGCAGCTGACCCGCTACAACGGCTACCCGGCGGTGTCGATCTCCGGCGAGCCGGCGGCCGGCCACAGCTCGGGCGAGGCCATGGCCGAGGTCGAACATCTGGTTGCCCAGCTGCCGGCCGGCGCCGGCCTGGAATGGACCGGCCTGTCGCTGCAGGAGCGTCTGTCTGGCAGCCAGGCCCCGCTGCTGATGGCGCTGTCGCTGCTGGTGGTGTTCCTGTGCCTGGCGGCGCTGTACGAAAGCTGGTCGATCCCCACCGCGGTGCTGCTGGTGGTGCCCCTGGGCGTGCTTGGCGCGGTGCTTGCGGTGACCCTGCGCGGGATGCCCAACGATGTGTACTTCAAGGTTGGCCTGATCACCCTGATCGGCCTGTCGGCGAAGAACGCCATCCTGATCATCGAGTTCGCCAAGGCCCTGGTCGACCAGGGCCACGACGCGGTGGACGCCGCGATTCAGGCCGCGCGCCTGCGCCTGCGCCCGATCGTGATGACCTCGCTGGCGTTCATCCTCGGCGTGGTGCCCCTGGCCATCGCCAGCGGCGCCAGCTCGGCCAGCCAGCAGGCGATCGGCACCGGGGTGATCGGCGGCATGCTCAGCGCCACTTTCGCCGTGGTGTTCGTGCCGGTGTTCTTCGTCGTGGTGATGCG
The DNA here is from genome assembly GCF_057480815.1 of Pseudomonas sp. P106(2024). Taxonomy (NCBI): domain Bacteria; kingdom Pseudomonadati; phylum Pseudomonadota; class Gammaproteobacteria; order Pseudomonadales; family Pseudomonadaceae; genus Pseudomonas; species Pseudomonas sp. P106(2024). Next base: position 366,006 of record NZ_JBLIYU010000002.1, read on the forward strand.
CCTGGCCGGGCGCGGTCGGGCAAGGACGACCGAAGCAGCCACCCACGAGGCCTGACTGGACAAGCCTCGCGGTAAATGGGAGGGTTCCCGGCATTGACTGCCCGGAACCCTTTTTCATGCCTGACGCCCTCCCCCCCTGTTCCATCCTCATCCTCGCCGGAGGCCGTGGCCAGCGCATGGGCGGCCGCGACAAGGGCCTGGTGGCCTGGCGCGGCGAGCCGCTGGTGGCCCATGTGCAACGTGCCGTGCGGGCACTCAGCGATGATCTTGTGATCTCCTGCAACCGCAACCAGGCGGCCTATGCGGCGTATGCCGACCAACTCGTCAACGATGCCGATGCGGACTTTCCTGGTCCGCTGGCCGGGGTCATCAGCGGGCTCAAGGTGGCACGGCATGAATGGGTGGTGGTGCTGGCCTGCGATGCGCCGCTGATCGATCGGGCCTTGATCGAGAACCTGCTGGCCCTGGCGGTGGCCCACGACAGCCCGGCCATGGTGCGCCAGGGCGGGTACTGGCAGCCGATGTTCAATGTGCTGCCACGGCGGTTGCTGCCGCTGCTGGAGCAGGCCTGGCAGGCGGGTGAGCGGAGTTTGCAGAAGGCCTTGCTACAAGCGAATGTCCAGGGGCTGGAGTGTATAGAGGACGACCCGCGATTGAGTAACTTCAACAGCCCGGATCTGCTGCAGGATTAACACCTTGATCGCGGGGCAAGCCCGCTCCCACGAAAGCCCACTCCCGCAGAAATACGCGTGCTCTGTGGGAGCGGGCTTGCCCCGCGATTTCGTCGGCCCTGCCTACCCCATTCTTAGAGGCAAAAAAAGCCCCGGGCAAAATTCCCCGGGGCCAAGCGGTTGGAATCCCCAACCAAAGGAGTTTTTCAGCCCTTGCCCGGCCAACCACCGCCCAGGGCACGGAACAGATCGACCAATGCCAGCTGGCGTTGGGTACTGGCCTCGATGAACGCCGCTTCGTTGACATAGCCGTTGCGCTGCGCATCCAGGTAACGCAGGTGGCTGTCCACCCCACCCTCGTAGCGCGCCTTGGCCAGCGCCACGGTCGCCCGGCTGGTGTCGGCCAGGGCCCGGCGCGCCGCTTCCTCGCGGCGCAGGGTGTCGGTGGCGGCCAGGGCGTCGGCGACTTCGCGGAAGGCGGTCTGGATCGTGCCTTCATAGGTCGCCACCGCCGAATCCTTGCGCGCCTCGGCCAGGCTCAGGCCGGCCTTGTTGCGCCCGGCGTCGAACAGCGGCAGCGACAGCTGCGGCATGAAGCTCCAGCTGCGCGAACCGCCATCGAACAGCCCGGACATCTGCGCGCTGGAGGTGCCGAAGCTGCCGGTCAGGCTGATCCGCGGGAAGAACGCCGCCCGCGCCGCGCCGATATCGGCGTTGCGCGCCCGCAGCCGGTGCTCGGCGGCGAGGATGTCCGGGCGGCGTTCGATCAGCGCCGACGGCGCGCCCGGGGCGATATCCTGCAGGACCAGCGGCGCCTCGCTACGCTCGGCCGGGATCGCCGTGGCCGCGTCCGCGCTGCCCAGCAGCAGCACCAGGGCGTTGTAGGCCTGGCGCTGCTCGCGCACGATGCCTTCGAGCTCGGCCCGCGACTGTTCGACCAGCCCCAGCGCCTCCTGGTGATCCAACGCCGTGGCCGTGCCGGCAGTGCGCCGCTGGCCGACCAGGGCCAGCGAATCCTCGCGGCTGGCCAGGGTCTGGCGGGTCAGCGCCAGGCGCCGCTCGGCGCCGTCCAGGGTCAGGTAGGCCTGGCTGACCTCAGCGATCAGGGCAATGCGCGCGGCGCGGCCAACTTCCTCGGTGGCCAGGTACTGTTCCAGGGCCGCGTCACTCAGGCTCTTCACCCGACCGAACAGATCGACCTCGTACTCCGGCAGCGACAGGCCCACCTGGTAAGTACTGCTCACACCCTCGCGGCCGTTGCTCGACAGGTCCGCCGGCAAATGCTGGCGGTTGCCCGAAACCCCGGCATTCAAGCCCGGGAACCGGTCGGCACGCTGGATGCGGTACTGCGCGCGGGCCTGCTCGATATCCAGCAGGGTCTGGCGCAGCGAACGGTTGTTGTCCAGCGCGGTACCCACCAGCTGGCGCAGGGACGGGTCGACGATGAACCCCTGCCAGTCCAACTGCTCCACCGCCTTGCCGTGATGGCCGGCGGCATCGCCCCACTCGGCCGCCACCGGCGCCTCGGGGCGTTGGTAGGTCGGTGCCAGGGAGCAGCCGGTCAAGGTAACGGCCAGCGCGAACGAAATTGCGAGATTGCGCATGAGCATCACTGAGTCACCTCTATAGCGTGTTGCACGGGGGCCGGCTTGCGCTTGAGCAGCTTCAGCACGAAGACGAAACAGATCGGCACGAACACCACGCCCAGCAAGGTGGCGCTGAGCATGCCGCCGATCACCCCGGTACCGATGGCGCGCTGGCTGGCCGCGCCGGCGCCGGTGGCGATGGCCAGCGGCACCACGCCGAGGATGAAGGCCATGGAGGTCATCACGATCGGGCGGAAGCGCAGGCGCGCGGCCTCGATGGCGGCGTCGCTCAAGCTGTAGCCCTTCTCCCACAACTCCTTGGCGAACTCGACGATCAGGATCGCGTTCTTAGCCGCCAGGCCAATGATGGTGATCAGGCCAACCTTGAAGTACACATCGTTGGGCAGGCCGGTGAGCATCACCGCCCACACCGCGCCCAAGGCGCCGATCGGCACGATCAGCATTACCGTCAGCGGGATCGCCCAGCTTTCGTACAGTGCCACCAGCAGCAGGAACACCACCAGGATGGCCAGGGCGAACAGGGCCGTGGCCTGGCCGCTGGAGACCTTCTCCTGGTACGAGAGGCCCGTCCAGGCATAGCCGATGCCAGGCGGCAGTTCGCTGACCAGGCGTTCCATCTCGGCCATTGCCTGGCCGGTGCTGTGGCCGGGCGCGGCGTCACCGGCGATGCGGATCGACGGATAGCCGTTGTAGCGCACCAGCTGCACCGGGCCCTCTTCCCATTTCGTGGTGACGAAGGCGCTGAACGGCACCTGCTCGCCCTGGGCGTTCGGCGCATAGAGGCGCAGCACGCTTTCCGGGGTCATGCGCTCGCCCTGCTCGGCCTGCACCACCACGCGCTGCTGGCGCCCGGCGTTGGTGAAGTCGTTGATCACCACTGAACCGAAGGCGGTGGCCAGGGTGCTGTTGATGGTTTCGAAGCTCACGCCCAGGGCGCGGGCCTTCTCGCGGTCGATCTGCACGCGCAGCTGCGGCGCCTCGGCCAGGCCTTCCATCATCGCGTAGAGGATCACCGGGTTGCCGTTGGCGCGGGCCAGCAGCTGGTCACGGGCCGCCAGCAATGCTTCGCGGCCCAGGCCGCCACGGTCCATCAGGCGCAGGGCGAAACCGCCGGAGTTGCCCAGGCCGTCGATCGGCGGCGGCATGACCGCGGTGATGGTGCCATCGCCATTGGCCGCGAACTGGGCATTGATGGCGGCGGTTTCCGCCTCCGCCGATTGCTCGGGGCCGCGCACGGACCAGTCTTTGAAGGTGGGGAACGCCAGCGCGGCGTTGTCACCCTGGCCCGAGAAGCTGAAGCCGCTGACGATGAACGAGCTGGCCGTCGCCTCGCGGGACAACAGGAACTGCTCCAGCGCCTCGGCAGTGTGGTCGGTACGTACACGGCTGGCACCCGGCGGCAGCTGTACGTCGACAATGCTGTAGCCCAGGTCCTCGGATGGCACGAAGGCCTCTGGCAGGCGCAGGTAGGAGTAGCCGAGCACCACCAGGATGCCGACGTAGGCCAGCATCCAGCGACCGGCACGGGCCACCAGGGCGCTGTTCATCACCGAGTAGCGCTCGGTCACCCGGACGAAGGCGCGGTTGAAGGCACCGAAGAAACCGCCCTTCTCATGGTGGCCATGGGGCACCGGCTTGAGCAGCGTGGCGCACAGCGCCGGGGTGAAGGTCAGGGCGAGGAAGCCGGAGAACAGGATCGACACCGCCAGCGACACCGAGAACTGCTGGTAGATCACCCCCACGGAACCGGACATGAACGCCAGCGGCAGGAACACCGCCGCCAGCACCAGGGTGATACCGATGATCGCCCCGGACACCTGCCCCATCGCCTTGATGGTCGCGTCCACCGGCGACAGGCCCTCCTCGGCCATCAGCCGCTCGACGTTCTCCACCACCACGATGGCGTCGTCCACCAGGATGCCGATGGCCAGCACCATGCCGAACATGGTCATCATGTTCACCGAGAAGCCGAGCAGCTTCATGATCATCAGCGTGCCCAGCAGGCACACCGGCACCACGATCGACGGGATCAGGGTGTAGCGCACGTTCTGCAGGAACAGGAACATCACCAGGAACACCAGCACCATGGCTTCGATCAGGGTGTGGATGACCTTCTCGATGGCCACGTCGACGAAGCGCGAGGTGTCGTAGGGCACCGAGTACTCGACGCCCTCGGGGAAGAACTGCGCAAGCTCCGCCAGGCGTTCCTTGACCAGCGTCGCGGTCTGGATGGCGTTGGCACCGGGCGCCAGCTGCACCGCACCGGCCACGGCCGGGTGGCCGTCCAGGCGCGAGGACAGGTTGTAGTTCTCGCTGCCGATGGCCAGGCGCGCGACATCGCCCAGGCGCACGCTGGAGCCGTCGGGGTTGGCACGCAGGACGATACCGGCGAAGGCCTCGGGCGTATCGAGGGTGCCCTGCACCGCCAGGGTCGCGGTCAGCTCCTGTTCGCTGGCGCCCGGCGTGCTGCCGAAGCTGCCGGCCGGTACCTGGACGTTCTGGCCACGGATGGCATTGTTGATGTCGTCGATGGACAGGCCATAGCCCACCAGTTTCTGCGGATCGACCCAGACCCGCATGGCCGCTTCGGAGGCGAAGAACTGCAGCTTGCCCACGCCCGGCACGCGCAGCAGTTCGTTGTTGATATTGCGCGCGGCGTAGTCGGCCAGGGCCGTGGTGTCGCCGCGGTCGCCGGCCTTGCTGGTCAGGGCGTAGATCAGCAGGAAGCCGGAGCTGGCCTGCTCGACCTTCAGACCCTGGGTCAGCACTGCCTGGGGCATGCGCGCCTCGGCCTTCTTCAGGCGGTTCTGCACGTCGACCTGGGCCATGTCCGGCTTGGTGCCGGGCTCGAAGGTCACCAGCACCTCGGCGACGCCGTTGGAGTTGTTGGTGGACTCGTAGTACAGCAGGCCCTTGGCGCCGTTGAGCGACTCCTCGATGATGCTGGTCACCGACTCCACCAGCACCTTGGCCGAAGCCCCCGGATAGCTGGCGGTGATGGAAATCTGTGGCGGTGCCACGCTGGGGTACTGGGCCACCGGCAACGCCGGGATCACCAGCAGGCCGGCCAGGGCAATGAACAGCGCCACGACCCAGGCGAAGTTCGGCCGATTGATGAAGAACTTGGACATCTCGCTACCCTCGCCTTAGTGCGCCGCGACCGGCTGCGCCTGCGCTGGCACCACGGGCATGCCCGGGGCCAGGCCGGCCGGGCTGCCGACGATGACCTGGTCACCGCCGCGCAGGCCTTCGACGATCTGCCAGCGCGAACCGTGCATCCCGCCGGTGCGCACGCTGCGCACCTCGGCCAGGCTGCCGGTACCCACCACCATCACCCGCGCCTCGCCATCGCTGCCGCGCTGCACCGCCCGTTGCGGTACCAGGATCGCCTGCTGGTCGGTGCCCTGCGGGGTGCGCACACGCACGTACATGCCCGGCAGGAGAATGCCGTCGGCATTGTCGAAGCGCCCGCGCAGGGAGACCTGGCCGGTGCCGCGGTCGACCGCCACGTCGGTGAACATCAGCGCGCCCTGGCGCTGGTAGTCGGTGCCTTCTACCTGGGCCGTCAGCGCCTTGTCGTCGCCACCGGCCAACGCACCGTCCTTGAGCGCCTGGCGCAGGCGCAGGGCATCGGCGGCAGACTGAGTGAAATCGACATAGATCGGATCGAGCTGCTGGATGCGCGCCATCAGCGTGGCGTCGCCCTGCCCGACCAGCGCGCCTTCGGTGGCCAGGGCGCGACCGATGCGCCCGGAGATCGGCGCGGTGACCGTGGCGTAACCCAGGTTCAGGCGCGCGGTCTGCACGTCGGCCTGGGCCGAACGCACGGCGGCCTGGGCGCTGCGCAGCTCGGCGGTGGCGCTGTCGAAGTCCTGCTGGCTGACCGCTTCGATCTTCACCAGCGGCTCATAGCGTTTTACCCGCGCCTGGGCTTCCTGCTGCACGGCCTGGGCCCGGGCCAGGTCGGCCTCGGCGCGGGCCAGGGCCGCCTTGAACGGCGCCGGGTCGATCTGGAACAGGACATCGCCGGCCTTGACGTCGGCACCTTCCTCGAAACGCTTGTGCAGGACGATGCCGGCCACCCGGGCACGTACCTCGGCCACCCGCATCGGCTCGACCCGACCTGGCAAGGTCGAGGCCAGGGCCAGTGGCTCGGCGGCCACGGTCACGATTTCCACCGGAAAGGCCGTTTCAGCGCCGGCCTGCTGTTCGTCGGCCGCCCCGCAGCCGGCCAGGGCCACAGCCACTGCCAGCCAGCTGGCCATTCCTATTGCACGCAAATTGCTCATGAACTCACCCGAGCCGTTAACTAAATTTGGCGCGAATGGTACTTACATATTCGATTTGAGTCAATTTTGTCTCATTTGAAGTTTTTGTGAAAAGCTGTAATGACCACCTCCGATCGTCGGCTCGTCGCAGTCCTGGCCCATGGAGGGCGTCAAATGAAACACAACGCCTGAGGAGATCCGCCATGACCCTGCACGCCGTGGCCAGCCTCGACCAGCTCGAGGAACACCGCCCCCTGCGCGTCCAGGCCGGCACCGAGGAGATCATCCTGGTGCGCCAGGGCGAGTTGGTGATGGCCTACCAGGCCAACTGCCCGCATGAGGGCGCGCCCCTCGAACAAGGCGCGGTCTGTGCTGGGCTGCTGATCTGCCCCTGGCACAAGGCCGCCTTCGCCGTGGGCGAGGGCGCGGTGTGCGAACCGCCGGCCCTGACCGGCCTGCGCCGCCATGCCGTGCAGCTCAGGGATGGCCAGGTCTGGGTCGACGACCAGCCACTGCCCGAAACCGAGGCACCGCGCCACAGCGACGCCCGCACCTTCGTCGTGGTGGGCGCCGGCGCCGCCGGCTCGGCCGCCATCGCCACCCTGCTTGAGCATGGCTTTGCCGGGCGCCTGCTGTGGATCGACCAGGAACAGCCGAACGCCTACGATCGCACCGCCCTGAGCAAGTTCGTCATCGCCGGGCAGATGCCGGTGGACGAAGTGCCGACCCTGCTGGCCCCGGACGCCCTGCGCCGTGGCCAGCTGCAGCGTTTGCACGGCAAGGTGCGCGCCCTGGATGCCGACAAGCGCGTGCTCACCCTGGCCGACGGCCAGAAGCTGAAATACGACGCCGCCCTGCTGGCCACCGGCGGCAAACCCAGACGCCCCGAACTCCCCGGCGTGCAGTTGCCCGGTATCTGCGTGCTGCGCTCGCGCACGGATGCCGCGCAACTGCTCGACCTGGCCGAACCAGGCCAGCCGGTGGTGATCGTCGGCGATGGGTTCATCGGCCTGGAGGCTGCCAGCGCCCTGCGCAAGTACGGCCTACAGGTGCATGTGGTCACGCGCCACGCCATCCCGCTGGCCCGACAGCTGGGCGAGCGCATCGGCCAGAGCCTGCGCGAGCTGCACGAGCGCAAGGGCGTGGTATTCCACGGGCCGACCGAGGTCAGCGGCTTCGAAGGCCGGGAGCGGGTCGAGGCCGTGTTGCTGGCCACTGGCGAGCGCCTGGAAACCCCGCTGGTACTGCTCGGCACCGGCGTCAGCCCGGCCACCGGTTATCTGCAAAACCTCCCCCTGGCCGAGGACCGTTCACTGACAGTGGACGCCCATCTGCAGGCCGCCGATGGCCTGTGGGCGGCCGGCGATATCGCCACTTTCCCTCTGGCCGGCCGCCCGGTACGCATCGAGCACTGGCGCCTGGCCCAGCAGCATGGGGTGATCGCCGCCGCCAACATGCTCGGCGAGCGCCGCCGCTACGACGACGTGCCGTTCTTCTGGACCTACCAGCACGGCCGCACCTACGAAGTGCTCGGGCATGCCAGCGGCTGGAACCGCATCGAATACGTCGGCACCCCGGAACAGGGCGACTTCATCGCCCTGCAGTGCCTGGACGACCAGGTCGAGGCGGTAATCGCCAAGGGCTACGCGCGGGCCATGGCGGTGCTGTCGCAGCGGCTGAAACGGCCGCTGTCGAGCCGCGAGGCGCGTGACCTGATCGATGCCTGGCCGGATTGAGACCTGGCGTTGCCCGGACAGTGGCAACCGCGCGCTCCTCACCGTACAGTACACCGCAGACTCGCCCCAGAGCAGGGAGATTGATCCAGTGCACTTCGACTGGCACGAACACCAGGCCCACCTCTTTGCCAGTACCCAGGCATTCAACAACCTGGCACGGACAATGCGCCGATGCCGACCTGGCAGCCACGCGCAACTCGCGCTTCGCTCTGCCACGGGAACCTGCACGATGTTGCGAGTTTCCTGTGATCGGCGAGAGGCGTTCCTGGCACTGAATGAAGACATGCTTCAAATCACCTTCACCGAAGCGCTCAGACAGCGGCTGGCCAACGGTTTTTCCATGCCTGCCGAAACTCGCCCTGGCTCACGATTCGTCATCAGCAGAATTCAGAGCGAAGGACTTGCGGGGTTACGTGAAGACTCGATCGAACTGGTATTGCATGTAGAGACGCCACAAGCGCACCCCTTGGCAGGCTACTTCAGCCATGACGACGGTACACTGCCGGAAATCGAGCTCTACTTTGCCCGGAGCGCGGACATGCCGAGCGCATTCGCACGCCTGTTCACCCTCGGTGCGAGGGTGGGCTGCGGCAGCTTATGGGACAAGGCAAGCGGGTGCGAAACGCCCTTTACCGGCCCACAGGATGCCTCACGTGTCAGTGACGGTGTCGTCGAACCGTTTCATGTACTGGCGAAGGGTATCAACATCGATGGCCAGCCCCTCCCTGACCTGGGCATGATGGTCTGCAAGCACGGCCTGACACTGGACTATCGCATGGGGCCTGACTGGGATGCGCCTCGAATCGACGCCCTGCTGTCGTTGCTGCGCCAACTTCGGCAACAAGGCGGCCAGGTTCGCATCCCTTGGTGGCAGGCAGACGGCGAACAGGACTTTCTGCAGGCCCTCGGCCGCAGCGGGGCCGACGGATGAACTCGCGCTCCCTGGATATCCAGCGGTTGCTCAGGAAACGACAACTCAATGTGCAGGAGCAGAACCTGCTCACTGCCCATCGCATCAGAGAGTCGGCACGCCCCTGGCTCACCCGTGAGGTACCGCCTGCCCTGCTACGCGTCGCCGAAAGCCACGGGATCGACTGGACACGCTCCCTGCTGCTGGACCTTGAGTTCGACTTCCCCGGCATGGCCAGCCTGACGGGCAGTCTGTTGACCGATACCGAACGCTTCATAGACTTCGAGCTCGAGACCGACAGCAGTTACTGCCAGCTGCTGTCGATCGAATGCTGGGAAGACGTGACGGCCCAGCATGACCATGGGTTGCGCAACCGGGGTACCGGCAAGGGTTATGCAACCATTGCCCTGGAGACAAGGCGTGAACTGCTCGGCCTGCCGACGCCCTGAGCGCACGCCTTGCCTTGGCCAACGCGAGCTTTCAATACCGGGGTGAACTGTGTAAAACAAGTTCACCCACACTGTAAGGAAAGGATGACTCGCAATGATCTACCGCCCCCTCGGCCGCTCCGGCCTGCACGTCTCGACCCTCACCCTGGGCAGCATGATGTTCGGTGAGCAGACCAGCACCGAAGACTCGCTGCGCATCATCGACAAGGCCTGGGACCAGGGCATCAATTTCGTCGACACCGCCGACGTCTACAACGGCGGCCGTTCCGAGGAGATCGTCGGCGAGGCGGTGGCGCGCAACCGCCACGACTGGATCATCGCCTCCAAGGCTGGCTACGGCCCGGTCGATGGCGTGCCCAACCGCAGCGGCCTGTCGCGCAAGCACCTGTTCAACGCCATCGAGGCCAGCCTCACACGCCTGGGCACCGACTACCTGGACATTTACTACCTGCACCGCGAGGACCACACCGTACCGCTGGAAGAGACCGTGCGCGCCATCGGCGACCTGCTGGCCCAGGGCAAGATCCGCTACTGGGGCGTGTCCAACTTCCGTGGCTGGCGCATCGCCGAGATCTGCAACCTGGCAGAGAAGCTCGGCGTGGCCAAGCCTGTGGTCAGCCAGCCGCTGTACAACATCGTCAACCGCCAGGCCGAGCCCGAGCAACTGACCGCCGCCGCCTACCATGGCCTGGGCGTGGTGCCGTTCAGCCCGCTGGCCCGCGGCGTGCTCAGCGGCAAGTACGCGCCCGGCTCGACCCCGGACCAAGGCAGCCGCGCCGGCCGCCAGGACAAGCGCATCATGGAGGTGGAATGGCGCCAGGAGTCGCTGGCCATCGCCCAGAAGATCCATGCCTACACCGAGGCCAAGGGCGTGGGCATCGTCGAGTTCGCCATCGCCTGGGTGCTGAACAACCGCCTGGTCAGCTCGGCCATCGTCGGGCCGCGCACCGAGGCGCAGTGGGACACCTATGCCGGCGCGCTGGCAGTGAAGATCACGGCGGAGGACGAAGCGTTCATCGACTCGCTGGTGACACCGGGCCATGCCTCGACACCCGGGTTCAACGATGTGGCGCACTTCGTCAGCGGGCGTTTGGCGCGCTGAACCCTGTAGCGTGGGAGCGGGGCCCGCCCGCTCCCACGCTGTCAGCAACCGATCGGCAGAATGGCCACCAACACGATCAAGGTCCCGGCCTGCATCACCCGCACCTGAGAGACCGGGAACCGCGCCGTGTAGGCGATGCACCACAGCACCAGCGTTCCTTCCAGCAGCCATTCAGTGCGGTGATGCCCAGGTACCCCGTGACACCGCCCAGCCCTCGCGCCCTGGCAGTTGCCCGGCGCTTCCACTGGCTGTGCCCCAACATACCGGCAAGGCACCTAGGCTCATGAGGGTTGCGTAAGCCTTTGCGCCTGGCCCCGGAACAGCAGAGCCACTGCGGGGCGCAAGCCTACCTGCCGACAATCACAGAAAGGTAAACACCTCCGCCGCCGCCAACCGCGACTTGCTCAGCCCGGCATTGAAATCCTCCTCGCTGCGATAGCCCAGGCTCAGCAGCACTACGCTGGTGAAGCCCTGCTCGCGCAGGCCCAGTTCGGCGTCCAGGGCCTTGGCGTCGAAGCCTTCGATCGGCGTGGCGTCCAGGCCGTGGGCGGCTGCGCCCAGCAGTGCGGTGCCCAGGGCCAGGTAGACCTGCTTCTCCATCCAGTGCTGCAGGTCCTTGAAATCATAGCGGTGCAGGTCGACGTAGCCGCGACGGGTCTGGTCCTGGCCATCACGGGCCTGCTCGGTGCGGAAGCGCCCGTCGGCGGCCTCCTGCGCCAGCACCGCCTGCAGGTGGCCTTCGGTCATGTTGGTGCGGGCGGCGAACACGATCACATGGGAGGCATCGCGCAGCTTCGGGCTGTTGTAGGCGAAACGCTCGTCGGTGGCCTTGGCCAGGCGCGCCTTGCCTTCGGCGCTGTCGGCCACGACGAAGTGCCAAGGCTGCGAGTTGACCGAGGACGGGCTGTGGCGCAGCTGCTCGAGCAAGGCATCGATGGTGGCCTGGGGAATCTTGCGGCTGGCGTCGTAGGCTTTGGTGGTGTAACGGCGTTTGGCGAGGGCAACGGTATCCATCTACGGCAATTCCTAAAAGGGATCGTGAATGAGCCGCATCTTATCTTCCCGGCGGTAAAGAAAAACCAGCACAATGCAGCAACACTTTCATCCCTGGAGTGAAAATGCTGCGCATCAACGACCTCGAACTGTTCGCCCGTGCCAGCGCCCTGGGCAGCTTCACCGCCGCGGCCCACGAGGCCGACCTGCTGCCCGGCCAGGTGGCGGCGGCGATCAAGCGCCTGGAACGCGAACTGGATGTGCGCCTGTTCGCCCGCACCACTCGCAGCCTGCGCCTGACCGCCGAGGGCGAGCTGTACCTGCCCACCGCCCAGCGCGTGCTCGACGCCCTGCGCCAGGGTCGCGAGGACCTGCACGGCAGCCACAGCTGCCTGCGCGGCGTGCTGCAGGTGGCGGCGCCCTCGGACATGGGGCGCAACCTGTTGCGGCCCTGGCTCAGCGCGTTTCGCCGCGAGCATCCGGGGCTCGGCCTGCGCTTGTTCCTTTCCGACCAGCTGGCCGACCTCTACCGCGATCCAGTGGATGTCGCCATCCGCTACGGCCAGAACGAGGACGCCAACTACATCGCCCTGCCGCTGGCGCCGTGGAACCGTCGGGTGCTGGTGGCCTCGCCCGACTACCTGGCCCGCCATGGCCGGCCGGGGAGCCCTGACGAGCTGCAGCAGCACGACTGCCTGCTGTACCTGCAGCAAAGCCGGGTCTACGACAAATGGCGGCTCGGCAACCGCACCGTGCAGGTGCGCGGGCCGCTGTTCAGCGACGACGCCGATGTGGTCCGGCGCTGGGCGCTGGAAGGCGAAGGCATCGTCTACAAGTCGTGGCTGGATGTCAGCGCCAATGTCGCCGCCGGCGAGCTGGAGGTCCTGCTGCCCGAACACCCCGGCGAGCTGACCCCGGTGACCCTGGTGTGCCCGCACCGCAAGCAGCTCACCCCGGCGGTGGCCCAGCTGCACCTGTGGCTGCGCGAGCGCTTCGCCACGCTGCGCCCGGACGGCATGTTGCAGCCGCTGTCACCGGGCGTATAGTGCATCCACCCCCGACTGCAAGGAGCTGTCATTCATGCCGAGCCTGGAATTTCTCGTTACCGCGCTGATCATCGTGCTGATTCCCGGCAGCGGGGTCATCCTCACCGTTTCCAGCGCCTTGGTGGCCGGGCGCCGCGCCTGCCTGTGGACCGCCACCGGCTGCACCCTGGGTATCGTCCCGCACCTGCTGGCCTCGGTGCTCGGCCTCTCGGCCTTGCTGCACACCAGCGCCCTGGCCTTCCAGGGCTTGAAGTTCGCCGGCGTCGCCTACCTGCTGTACCTGGCCTATGCCACCTGGCGCGATCGCGCGGCCTTCGCCGTGGACACCCAGGCCACTCCAACCGCCGCCGGCCAGCTGGTGCTCAAGGCCTGCCTGCTGAACATCCTCAACCCCAAGCTGACGCTGTTCTTCCTCGCCTTCCTGCCGCAGTTCATCAGCCCCCAGGCCGGTTCCGCGACCGTGCAGATGCTCGGCCTGAGCGCGGTGTTCATGGCCATGACCTTCGTCGTCTTCGTGATCTACGGCCTGCTCGCCCATCTGTTCCGCCGCGCCGTGATCGACTCGCCCCAGGTACAGGCCTGGCTGCGCCGCAGCTTCGCCGCCTCGTTCGCCGGGCTTGGCATCAACCTGGCGTTCGCCCAGCGCTGACAGCTGTACAGCGGCGTTTCAGCGCACGGTGGCCGCGCGCAGGCGTACCCCAAGCCGCGGCCCGAACACATTGATCAGCAGCCCGAGCATCACCAGCAGCGCGCCCCAGCCCTGGGCCTCGCTCAGGCGCTCGCCCAGCAACAGGGCCGAGGAGCTCAGGCCGACCACCGGTACCAGCAGCGAGAATGGCGCCACCTTGCCCGCCGGGTGGCGCGACAACAGAGTGCTCCACAGGCTGTAGCCGACCATGGTGGCGACGAAGGCCAGGTAGGCCAGGGCCAGCACCGAGCTTAAGCCGATGTTGGCCAGGGCATGGCCGATGCGCTCGGGGCCTTCCAGCCACCAGGACAGTGCCAGGAACGGCAGCGGCGGAATCAACCCGCCCCAGATCACCAGGGCGACCAGGTCGACCTTGCCGAAGCGCCGGGTGATGATGTTGCCCATGCCCCACATGGCGCCGCCGCACAGGGTCAGCAGCAGTGCGAGTAACGGCACGTGGCCACTGTCCTCGCTGCCGATCACCGCCAGGCCGCCGGCGGCCACCAGCAGGCCCAGCACGCTGGCCAGGCGCAGCCGCTCGCCGAGGAACAGCGCGGCAAAGCCCAGGGTGAAGAACGCCTGGGACTGCAGCACCAGCGAGGCCAGCCCCGGCGGCATGCCACTGGCCATGGCCTGGAACAGGAAGGCGAACTGGCCCAGGGAGATGGTCGCGCCGTAGGCGATCAGCCAACGCCAGGGCAAGTTCGGACGCTTGATCAGGAACACCGCCGGAAAGGCCACCAGCAGAAAGCGCAATGCCCCGAGCAGCATCGGCGGCAGGCCGTCGAGGCCCACCTTGATGACCACGAAATTGACGCCCCAGGCGATGATCACCACCAGGGCGATCAGCAGGTCCTTGAGTGGCATGGCACGCATTCCTTCTTCAGGCTTGTTATAGACATATTTGGTTACAGCATAAGGGCATCGCGCTGCCTCGGACCAGCACAGTTGCGCGCCAGCCTTGCGCAACAGTCGGCTGTGATGGCCTCGCGACACCGACAAAAACCTGCGCAAGCTTCACTTGACCAGACTTGTATATACATGATCATATCGGGCTTCGGCCATCCGCCCTGCGTCCCGCCGATAGCCGCCGCCTTTCACAAAAACAACGAAGCGGAGCCCTCCCCGATGTCCAGCAAACCCGTGATCGAGCGCCGCTCGATCGACTACATCCCCGAGTCTGAACGCCATGGACGCGTCTACAGCCAATTCACCCTGTGGCTGGGAGCCAACCTGCAGATTACCGCGATCGTCACCGGCGCCTTGGCCGTGGTGCTGGGCGGCGATGTGTTCTGGTCGTTGATCGGCCTGCTGCTCGGGCAACTGGTCGGTGGCGCGGTGATGGCCCTGCACGCCGCCCAGGGCCCGCGCCTGGGGCTACCGCAGATGATCTCCAGCCGCGTACAGTTCGGCGTGTACGGCGCGGCCATCCCCATGGCCCTGGTGTGCCTGATGTACCTGGGCTTCACCGCCACCGGCACGGTGCTGTCCGGCCAGGCCATCGGCCAGTTGCTGAGCATCAGCGACAGCGCCGGTATTCTCATCTTCGCCGGGGTGATCGTGCTGGCGACCCTGGCCGGCTACCGGGTGATCCACTGGATCGGGCGCGTGGCCAGCGTGCTGGGGATCATCGCCTTCGTCTACCTGTTCAGCCGCATCCTGATGCTCGCCGACATCGGCCAGTTGCTCGACAACCGCCACTTCAGCTGGGCCAGCTTCCTGCTGGCGGTGTCGCTGGCGGCGTCCTGGCAGATCGCCTTCGGCCCGTACGTGGCCGACTACTCGCGCTACCTGCCCAGCCATACCTCGCCGCTCAAGACCTTCCTCGCCGCCGGCCTGGGCTCGGTGATCGGCGCCCAGGCCTCGATGATCCTCGGCGTGTTCGCCGCGGCCATCGCCGGTGGCCAGTTCTCCGGGCGCGAAGTGGCCTACATCGTCGGCCTGGGCGGCGCCGGCACCACGGCGGCGCTGCTGTACTTCAGCATTGCCTTTGGCAAGGTGACCATCTCCACCCTCAACAGCTACGGCAGCTTCATGTGCATCGCCACGATCATCAGCGGTTTCCGGGGTCACCTGCAGATCAGTCGGGTCCAGCGCCTCGTGTTCGTGCTTGGTATCGTCGGCGCTGCGACCCTGGTCGCCCTGCTCGGCCAGCATTCGTTCCTCACTGCGTTCAAGTCGTTCATCCTGTTCCTGCTGACCTTCTTCGTGCCATGGAGCGCGGTGAACCTGGTGGACTACTACTTCATCACCAAGGAACGCTACGACATCCCGGCACTGGCCGACCCTGACGGCCGCTACGGGCGCTGGAACTGGCCGGGCATCGGCGTGTACACCTTCGGCGTGCTGGTGCAGATGCCGTTCATCGATACCAAGCTGTACACCGGGCCCATGGTCGCGCACCTGGGTGGCGTGGATGTGTCGTGGCTGATCGGCCTGGTGGTGCCGAGCGTGCTGTATTACTGCGTGGCCCGCCGCCGGGCGGCCGAGGCGCCGGCCGGGATCATCGTGCCTGAGGCGCGCTGAGCCGGGTTGCAAAAAGCTGGCAGCGCCCGCCGGGGCGCTGTCATTTTTTGGTCAAGCAACTGTCGTAATCTGCAGTGCAACTCTGTGCCACAGGTCTCCGGCATGCCCCGCCTGCTACTCCTTCTGCTATGCCTGCTCCCGGGCCTGGCTAGCGCCGGGCCCGCGCAACTGCGTATCCAGGGCTCCAACACCATCGGCGCGGCCCTTGGCCCGGCCTTGGTGCAGGGGCTGCTACAGGCGCAGGGCGCAAGTGCCATCGAGCGTTGGCCCGGTGCCACGGCCAACGAAACCGAGATCCACGCCGTTGATGCGAACGGCCAGCCCGTGCGCATCGAAATCGCCGCCCACGGCACCAGCACCGGATTTGCCGCGCTGGCCCGGGGTGAGGCTGACTTGGCCGCGGCCTCGCGACCGATCAGCGACAGCGAGGCGCAACAGTTACAGGCCTTGGGCAACCTGCGCGGCGCCGGCTCGGAACAGGTGATCGGCCTGGATGGCGTGGCGGTGATCGTTCACCCGGACAACCCGCTCAGCCAACTGACCACCGAGCAACTGGCCCAGGTGTTTTCCGGCCAGTTGCAGCGCTGGGAGCAACTGGGCGTGCCTGGCGGAGCGATCCACCTGTATGCCCGCGATGACCGCTCCGGCACCTTCGAAACGTTCAAGGCCTTGGTACTCGCGCCTCAGAAAGCGACACTGGCCAGCGAGGCACGGCGCTTCGAGTCCGCCGACGAACTGGCGGCCCAAGTCACGGCCGACCGCCAGGCCATCGGCTTCAGCGGCCTGGCCACGGTCCACAGGGCCAAGGCGCTGGCAGTGGCCGAAGGCGACGCACCGGCATTGGCGCCCAGCCGTGCCTTGGTGGCCAGCGAGGACTACCCATTGTCGCGTCGACTGTTCTTCTACCTCCCCGCTCACTCCGAACCGCAAGCCAGGGCACTCGCCGAGTTCGCCCAGAGCCCCGCCGGCCAGGCCATCGTCGCCGAGCAGGGCTTCGTTTCCCAGCAGATCAAGCCACAGCAGGTCGCGGCCCAGACCGACATGCCGCCGCGTTACCGGGCGTTGGCCGGCGAGGCCCAGCGCCTGAGCGTGAACTTCCGCTTCCAGGAGGGCAGCGCCGGCCTGGACAACAAGGCCTTGCGCGATGTGCAGCGGGTCGGCGATTACCTGCGCCAGGCCGGCAAGTTGCAGGGCAAGGTGGTGCTGGTGGGTTTCGGCGACCCCAAGGAGACGCCGGGCCGCGCCGCGCTGCTGTCACGCCTGCGGGCCATGGCGGTACGCCGGGAGCTGGCCCGGACCGGAGTGCAGGTCAGGGACGTGGCGGGCATGGGCGACGAACTGCCGGTGGCCGGCAATGACCTGGAACAGGGACGATTGCGCAACCGCCGGGTCGAGGTCTGGGTGTACTGACCCGCTCAGCCGCCATCGGGCAGTTCGACCCGCGCCACCAGCCCACCGCCAACGCGATTGCGCAGGGTCAGTTCGCCGCCCTGCTCGCGCACGCTGGCACGGGCGGCCGAAAGGCCGAGGCCGACGCCGCCGGTGTCTCGGTTGCGCGAGCCCTCCAGCCGGTAGAACGGCTCAAACACCTGCTGCAGGGCCTCGTCGGGAATACCTGGGCCACTGTCGCGAACCTCGATGACGATCAGGTGAGCGGCGCGACGCAGCGTTATCTGCGGATCGCGGGCATACTTCATGGCGTTTTCCACCAGGTTGACGATCACCCGCTTGGTCGCCAATGGGCGGCCGTCATGCACCAGGTGTGCCGGGCCCTTGAAGGCGATGTCCAGATGCTGGTCACGGTAGTCGTCGACCAGGGTCTGCAACAGCTCCGACAGGTCGTACGCCGTGCGCTGCTCCAACTGCGTGCCCTCGCGGAAGAACGCCAGGGCCTCGTTGATCATCGTCTGCATCTCGTCGACATCGCGGACCAGCTTGCGCTGGTGGTCCAGATCCTCCATGAACTCGCTGCGCAGGCGCATGCGCGTCAACGGAGCGCGCAGGTCATGGGAGATGGCCGCGAGCATATGGGTGCGCTCACGGATGAAGTGCTGGATCTGTGCCTGCATGGTGTTGAAGGCGATGATCGCCTGGCGGATCTCCTCGGGGCCCTCGATAGCGATAGGCGGTGCCTGCAGGTCGCCGCCAAAGCGCCGCGCCGCACTGGCGAAGCGTTGCAGCGGCGCGGCCAACTGGCGAGTGGCAAGCCAGGCCACCAGCAGGGTCGCCACCAGGCCCAGGCCGATGACCACCGCCAGACGCGCCGTCGCGCTCATGCCCCAGCTGCGTTCCGGCGGCACGAACAGCAGCCAGCTGTCATCGTCCAGCCCGACCAGCGCCACGTAGTGTGCATCGGCACTGCCATCAGGCCAGTCGCCCGGGTTGTACACCGCGATCGGGCGTGACGGTCCCAACAGTTGCGCCATCGCCGGCACCTGTCCGGAATTGAGCGGCACGCCCGGACCAGGCAAACCGAAGTCTGCGCGCCGGGTGCTCCAACTTACCCGCAACGTCGGCGTACTCGCCGCCGCGGCCAGTTGCCCACGCAGCGCTGGCGGCGCGGTCTCGATCATATGGGTAGTCACGGCGATCTGATCGAGCAGGCCGGTACGGTCGATGGGCGGGCGTGCCCAGCTGCCGGCTAGCTGGACGAACAGGGCATTGAACGCCAAGGACGCGAGCAACGCGGTGAAGATGGTCAGGGCGATGCGCTTGCGCAAGGTATCGCGGCCCAGCAGGCGGCGGATCACGAACGGCTCACCGTGGCGCTGAACAGGTAGCCGCCATTGCGCACCGTGCGGATCAGGTCCGGTCGCTTGCTGTCGGGCTCGATCTTGCGCCGCAGGCGGCTGACCTGCACGTCGATGCTGCGGTCGAAGGCGTCATGGCCGTGACCACGGGTCAGGTCGATCAACTGCTCGCGGGTGAGAATACGCTGCGGGTGTTCGAGAAACACCACCAGCAGGTCGAACTCGGCGCCGGACAGCGGCACCATCACCTGCTCGGGCGAGCGCAACTCGCGGCAGGTGATGTCCAGGCGCCAGCCGGCAAAGCCGATCACCGGCCGCGCCGTCTCGCCGCGCGGCAGTTGCTCGCCGACACGGCGTTGCACGGCACGCAGGCGGGCCAGCAGTTCGCGGGGGTCGAAGGGTTTGGTCAGGTAGTCGTCGGCGCCCAGTTCCAGGCCGATGATGCGGTCGCTCAGCTCGGCCATGGCAGTGAGCATGATGACCGGCACCCCAAGCTGCGCGCGCAGTTTCTGGCACAGGTCCAGGCCCCCTTCGCCGGGCAGCATCAGGTCGAGGATGATCGCATCCGGGCGTTGCCGCGCGATGGCCGCCCACATCGCCTGCCCCTCGGCGGCCAGGTCCACCTCGTAGCCGTGCTGGACGAAGAACTGCTTCAGCAAGGCGAGGATTTCCACGTCGTCATCGACGATCAACAGTCTGCTCACGGTCATACCGGTCCGAAAAAAGGCGTATCTAAAACCATTGCGCCACGCGGGTCATTTATTTCAATCGCGCAACATTTCGTCACACCCGACACAAAGCAGACATCACCTGGCAACGATGGCCCTTCACCCTGCCGGCCTTCCACTACCGAGGGTTCCCCATGAAGATAGTCGACAGCCGCAACAGCACCGATGGGCATGAGGGCCGCGCATCCCTGATCCTCAGTCAGCGCAACACCCAGCGCGGACAAACGGGTTCCCTGATCGTGCAGCAGGAAAGCCTGGAGCTGGCAAGCGAACAGGGCTACGTCACCCTGCGCCGGTATTTCGAACACTATGAGCCGACTTTTGGCGAATGGGTCGAGTACAGCCACACCGTTCCCGTCCGTGACCTCGTGCACTGGCTGATGGCGCGCGGGCAGTTGCGCATCCAGACATCGCAGGATGTACCCCACCTGCAAGCGGCCCACCCGGCCCGGCGCGAGGTTCGCCACCCATGAGTCGGCGTCACCTTCTGGTACTGGTGCTGACGACCAGCTTGGGACTGTCCGCGTGTGGCAGCAAGAAGCCGGCCCCCACCGGTTATCTAAAGGACTACGGCCTGCTCACCCCGCACCAGGCACCTTCAGGCGGGACGGTGCTCAGCTGGGCCGACCCGAAATGGCCACGGGGCCGCTATATCGAGGTGTACCTGGCACCCAGCCAGTTCTACCCGACACCCGAGCCAAGCACGCGCATTCCCCAGACCACCCTCGCCAGCATCATCCACTACTACGACGCGGTACTGCGCAACGAACTGGGCAAGGTCATGACCGTGGTCGACAGGCCCGGCCCGAATACCCTGGTGGTCAGGCCGGCCATCACCCGCATCAGCGCCGACACCCAAGGCCTGCGGCTCTACGAGTGGCTGCCGATCACACTGGTCGCGGCCGGGGTGAGCAGCGCCGCGGGTATTCGCGACCGGGACAGCGCGATCACCAGCGAGCTGTCGTTCGAGGCCGGCACCAGCGGCAAGGTGGTGGGCGAAGCGATGCTCGCGGGTACTGGCGTGCCGCTGGCTAACGACCGACAGGTGATGACCGCCGACAACGTCAAGGCCGTACTCGATGGCTGGGCCATGGACCTGCGCCAGGGATATGCTGCGCCGCTCAGGTAGCGCAAGGCATCAAAGGGTAAGCCCGCTCCACGGCAGGATCAGGCCTTGAGCGTGGCCATGTCGATGACGAAGCGGTACTTCACGTCGCCGGCAATCATCCGCTCGTACGCCTGGTTGATGTTGCGGATGTCGAGCATTTCGATATCGCAGCTGATTCCATGCTGGGCGCAGAAGTCGAGCACCTCCTGGGTTTCGGCAATACCGCCGATCAGGGAGCCGGCGAGTACCCGACGCTGCATCACCAGGTTGGCCGCATGCACCGGCGGGTCAATCGGTTCGATCAGCCCGACCAGGATATGCACGCCATCGAATTTCAGGGTTTGCAGGTAGGGGTTGAGGTCGTGCTGTACCGGTATGGTGTCGAGCAGGAAATCGAAGCGGCCCGCCGCGCTGCGCATCTGTTCGGCATCAGTGGAGACGATCACATGATCGGCGCCCTGGCGACGGGCTTCCTCGGCCTTGGATGCGGAGCGGGTGAACAGGGTCACTTCCGCGCCCAGGGCCTTGGCCAGCTTGATGCCCATGTGGCCCAGGCCGCCCATGCCCAGCACGCCCACCTTGTGCCCAGGGCCTACGCCGTGATGCTTGAGGGGCGAATAGGTGGTGATGCCGGCGCAAAGAATCGGCGCCGCGCTGGCCAGGTCCATGCCCTCGGGTATGCGCAGGACGAAATGCTCGCTGACCACGATGCTGTTGGAATAGCCGCCCATCGTATTGCTGCCGTCGACCCGGTCGGGGGTGGCATAGGTCATGGTCGGGCCTTCCAGGCAATACTGCTCGACGTCCTGGCGACAGGCCTCGCAATGGCGGCAGGAGTCGACCATGCAACCGACGCCGACCAGATCGCCGACCTGGTAACGGCTGACCTGCGCGCCCACCGCGCTGACCCGACCGACGATCTCGTGGCCCGGCATCAGCGGGTACACGGCGATGCCCCATTCGTTACGGGCCTGGTGGATATCGGAGTGGCACACACCACAGTAGAGGATCTCGATGACCACATCGTCGGGCCGCGGACTGCGGCGCTGGAAGGTCATGGGAGCCAGGGGGCTGGAGGAGGATTGGGCGGCGTAACCGATGGCGGTGTACATGGGGTACCTCGTGCGAGTGAAACGATTCAGGCGGCGCATTCTGCGCGCCGCTACCAGACTCGCCCACAGCCGATTCTCCGGCATGCATGCCTGATTCTCCGGACCTTGTCGCCTACATCTGGCATGCCCCCGCTAATCTGCGAAGATGCCAGTGTCTGATTCTCTGCCCGGGTTCACCATGCACCTGACTCGCCATGTGGATGCCAATGCCACGCTCTGCTCGCTGATCCGCGCCCTCGCCACAGGCCCGGGGTTCGTGCCCACCGCCCTGCCCCAGGTCCAGATCCTCACATGGGACCACTATGTGGCCAGCAGCCCGCAGATCTACGAACCCAGCCTGATCATCCTCGCCCAGGGCAGCAAACTGGCGCGCCTGGGCCCACGCACCCTGGAGTACGGTGCCGGGCATTACCTGGTACAGGCGCTGTCGGTGCCGTTCATGTGCGAGACCTTCGCCACGCCACAGGCACCGCTGCTCGGCGTGGCGGTGGACATCGACCGTGCCCTGCTCGGCGAGCTGGTGCAAAGCATGGAGCTGGGGCCGGATGCCGCGGTGCAGGCACAGACGCCACAATCGATGACTTCGGCAGCGCTGGACACAGCCATGCGCGACAGCGTCGAGCGCCTGCTGCAGTGCCTGCAGGACCCGCTGGATGTCAAGGTGCTGGGGCCGGCGCGGGTACGCGAAGTGCTCTATACCGCCTTGCGCGGGCCACAGGCCAGCGTGCTGCGGGCACTGGTCGAGCAGCAGGGGCATTTCGCCCGGATCGGCTCGGCCCTGGCCTACCTGCGCGAGCACTACGCCGAGCCACTAGGGGTGGATGAGCTGGCCAGCCGGGCGAACATGAGCGTGTCGACCTTCCACGAACACTTCAAGCGCTGCACTGACCTGGCACCGATGCAGTACCTCAAGCGCCTGCGCCTGCTCAAGGCGCAGCAGATGCTGATCGGCGAAGGGCTGGGCGTGGCCCAGGTGGCGCACCGGGTCGGCTACCAAAGCACCTCGCAGTTCAGCCGCGAGTACAAGCGCCAGTTCGCCCGCAGTCCGGGGGAAGAACAGCCATACCAGAGCCTGCCGGCCTGACTGGAGCCCGGCAATCTTGAACTGGAGCTCCCCCAAATTACTGCCGCAGAACCATCGCCACGATAGTCGCCTGCAGTTCGCGCTTGGCCGCTTCAGCCGTCAGTTCTTCGGCCGCCGCCGCCAGGGACAACGCGTCCGCCGCTCCCACCAGCACCCACAACCCGGCCACGCCGATATCGCCACCCGGCGCGAATGGCATTAGCGCCTCGCGGCACTTGTCCATGAACGGCCCATCATAGCCGCGCTTTAACGCCTCCAGCTCTGGCGAGCCGGCCAGCGCGGCGCTGACCCCGGGGATCTCCCGGCCCTGGGTGGCAACGCAGTCCACATAGGCCTCGGCAATCACCCAGGCCCGCTCCGGCAGGCCGGCCGGGCAGCCGGCCAGGGCCTTGTCGAGCATGGCCGTCTGGCGGGCGTCGTATTCCTGGTACAGCGCCAGCAACAAGCCGTTGCGGGTCTCGAAATGGTCGTACACCACCGGCTTGGTCACCCCGGCCTGCTCGGCCAGGCGCCCCAGGCTCAGGGCATCGGTGCCCTCCTCGCGTACCAACCGCCAGGCCACGTCCAGCAATTGACGCCGACGCTCCTCGCGGGACAGGCGTTTGCGCGGCGCGGACTTTTCCTCGCTTGACATCGATTACCTACCAAAAGTAACTTACTAAACGTAACTTACCTCGAGTATATAACGCTCCCGGTGTCCCTGCATCCTGATTCTGGAGATTCCACCATGCATGCCTTGATTGTCATCGGTCACCACGATCCCGACTCCCTCACCCACGCCCTCGCCCAGCAAGTGGCCGAGGGCCTGCACGCCGCCGGCCATACCAGCGAGTTCGCCGACCTGGCCCGTGAAGGTTTCGACCCACGCTTCGGCCTGGCCGACCACGCCGTGCATCGGCGCCTGGGCAAGCCTCCCGCCGATGTGCTGGCAGAACAAGCCCGCATTGAACGTGCCGACACCGTGGTCATGGTCTTCCCCATCTACTGGTGGTCGCTGCCGGCCCTGCTCAAGGGCTGGGTCGAGCGGGTGTTCAGCAACGGCTGGGCCTTCGACCAGGCCGCCGACGGCGCAACTACCAAGCTGCTGCACGGTATGACCGCGCACCTGGTCGGCGTGGCCGGCGCCGATGCCGGCACCTTCGAGCGCCATGGCTATGGCGAGGCCATGCGCGTGCAGAGCGAGCACGGCATTTTCGACTACTGCGGTGCCCGGGTCATTAGTTCGACCCTGTTCACCGACAGTGAAGGCGCAGCCCCCGCTAGCCTTCTGCCGCAAGCCCGCCAACTGGGATCGACCCTGTTCGAAGGCCAGGAAGCTGCAGCCTGATATGCCACCGGGCAGGCTTCAACCAGCTCAACGGCAGCAACAACCACGGCGAGCCGCGCACCGTGATGTTCTCGGTCAAGTACACGCCTAAGTTGTGATCGCCGCTCACGCGCTCAACGGCCATTGCGCCAAGGGCCAGTAACGGCCCTTGCGCGATTCGTAGAGCGTGAAGTGCCGCGCGGCAAGGAAGAATTCCGGCGCCGTGCCGGCCTCCGGCGGCTGGCCGCGAAAGTCCCTGGCCAGGGTCAGGTGCGGGCGGTACTCACGGTTTGCCGCCTCCACGCCCAGGGGCAACAGCGCCTGTTGCAGGCCATACACCAGTTGCAGCAGCGCTGCGGGTGCCTGCTGCGCCTCCAGCACCAGCGCGCTGGCCCGTGGCCAGACCTGCAGACGGTCGAGCAGCAAGCGTGGCGGTGCGACCGGCCGCCTGAGCTGATCGACCGCCGAGCAGATCGCCGGCACCTGCTCGGCGTCCACGTCACCGAGAAACAGCAAGGTGACGTGGAAATTCTCCGCTGGCACCGGTTTGCCGCTGCGCAGGTTCAGGCTTCGACGCCACTGCGCCAGGGCGCGGCATTGTTCGTCGCTGACCGGCAAGGCGAAGAACAACCGTTTGAACGGCGCGCCGCTGGGGCGCTGATCCTGGACCATTGGAGTCTCCCTGGTAACGGTTCGCGTCATCGAGTGTAGCGTTCTGCCCACGCAAAACAGCTACATAAACTGTTGAATCGTTTGCGCAACCTGTCAGCCATTGCACCTAAGTCGGCCAGACAAGACGTAACAATAAGTACAAACCCACGCCACGATTGTTTATGCTGGCGGGCTTACGCCATGGCGCATGGCCATTTTTCGACAAGTAATCGTCCATGAAAATTGCACTCGTACTGATCTTCGTCCTCTCGATCGCCTATGTTCACCTGCGCGGTCGGGTTCGTCACAAGCTGACACGCCAGCTGGGCGACCACTCCAGCTTCCTGGCCCCGGTCAACGCCTTCCTCTACCTGTTCTCCAAGCATCCGGCCAAGCCGTACCTGCCGGTCAGCGCCTTCCCCGAGTTGCAGGTGCTGCAGGACCACTGGCAGGAAATCCGCAAGGAAGGCCAGCAGCTGCTGCAGGCCGGCGAGATCAAAAAGTCCGACAATTATGACGACGTCGGTTTCAACTCGTTCTTCAAGACCGGCTGGAAGCGCTTCTACCTGAAGTGGTACGGCGAAAGCCACCCCTCGGCGATGACCCTGTGCCCACGCACCACCGAGCTGCTCGCCGGCATCGGCACGGTCAAGGCGGCGATGTTCGCCACCCTGCCGCCGGGCGCCAAGCTGGTGCGCCACCGCGACCCGTACGCCGGCTCCTACCGCTACCACCTGGGCCTGGACACGCCCAACGACGATGGCTGCTACATCGACGTGGACGGCGAGAAGTACTCCTGGCGTGACGGCGAGGGCGTGGTGTTCGACGAGACCTACATCCACTACGCGGCCAACACCACCGAGCACAACCGCATCATCCTGTTCTGCGACGTCGAGCGCCCGCTCAAGTACCGCTGGGCCGCAGCGTTCAACCGCTGGTTCAGCCGCAACGTCATGGCCGCCGCCGCCGCGCCCAACGATGCCAGCGACAAGACCGGCGGCATCAACCGCCTGTTCACCCGCATCTACAAGATCCGCGAGCGCGGCAAGGCGATGAAGAAACGCAACCGCACCCGCTATTACTTGGAGAAGTGGGCGGTGGTCGCGGCGCTGGTGCTGGTGTTCATCTATATCTGACCTGCCACTGTCTATCGGCCGCCCCACGCCCCTGTGGGAGCGGCCTTGTGTCGCGAAAGGGCCGCAAGGCTGCTTCTACCAAGATCACCTACACCTCATCCCCCCGCCAAACATCGACTAGCCTGATAGCTCCTGTTGCCAACCTGACAAGGTGAAGACGATGAGCATGATGGACTGGGACGCCTACCGTAAGCAGTTGATGGCCGGCATCGGCGATCTCAAGCAACTCTCTCCCGATACCGTGGCCGGCTACATGACCGCCAGCGGCGCCGGGGCCAAGACCAACCACCTGGACGCCAAGACCCGCGAGCTGATCTCCCTGGCCGTGGCGGTCACCACGCGCTGCGACGGCTGCATCGCCGTGCATTCGCAGCAGGCGGTCAAGCACGGCGCCACCCGCGAAGAGATTGCCGAGGCCCTGGGCGTGGCGGTGGCGATGAATGCCGGCGCCGCGCTGGTCTACTCGGCCAGGGCGCTAGACGCCGTGGGCAAGGCCGACGCCTGAGCAGGTTGCGGCGTGGGCGCCCTTGCGCGCGGGCGCCGCGACACCCAGACTTGGCGCCTCAGCCCGTGCAGGAACCACCATGATCCAGATCCGCCCCATGACCCCGGAAGACTTCGAGCGCTTCTGGCCGACCTTCCAGGCCATCGTCCAGGCCCGCCAGACCTACGCCTTCGACCCCGCCCTGGATTTCGACCAGGCGCGCCGGCTGTGGCTGGAAACCCCGCTGCGCACACTGGTGGCCGATGAAGACGGCGTGCTGCTTGGCTCCTACTTCCTCAAGGCCAATGCCGCCGGCCCCGGGGGACATGTCGGCAACTGCGGCTACATGGTCTGCGAACAGGCACGCGGCCGGGGCGTGGCCAGGCTGATGTGCGAGCACTCGCAGAAGCTGGCGCGCCAGGAGGGCTTCCTGGCCCTGCAATTCAACTCGGTGGTAGCGAGCAACGAGGTGGCCGTGGCGCTTTGGCACAAGCTCGGTTTCGAGACCGTCGGGCGACTGCCCAAGGCATACCGCCATGCCGAATTGGGCCTGGTGGACTGCCTGGTGATGTACAAGTGGCTGGCCGATGAGCCGGTCGTGGAAAAACCGGCGCTGCTGATCGGGCGCAAGAACATCGAGGCGCGGGTGTCGCGCCGACGCGGGCGATAAGAGGCAGCTGAATCCATCGCGGGCCTGCCCCGCGACGGAATCAGCGCAGGCTCAACCGATCAGAACGCCAACCCCACCTTCACCCCAAACTCGTCGCGCTTGAGCTTGGTGTTGTCGGCCACCGGCGTATCCTCGTCCAGCTTGTATTCGGTACGGGTGTAGTACGCCCCCACCTGCACCGGCATGCCGCCCTGCTGGTTCATCAGCAGCGTGACCTCCGCATACGGGTTGGTGCGGTCCTTCATGTCGACGCTGTCGCTGCCGAAATCATCGACTTTGAGCCGCGCGCGGCCATCAATGGTGTGGCGCGCGCCCACCTCCACGCGCAGGGTCGACGCGTCGAACTGGTGGTTGTAGCCCAGCGCTGCCTTGGCGAACGGCGACTTGTAGGTCAGCCGTGTATCAAGATCGTTGATCTCGGGCTCGAAGCGGGTCCAGCTGTACCCGCCGCCCACCGTCAGGTCGACGAAGTTGCGCGCATCCAGTGCGGCGCGCCAGCCCAGGTCGAGGTCGGCCTGGGCTTCCTTGAGCTTGTTGTCGTTCTTCTTGCCATACTTGGCCTCGGCACCGATCTGGTAGATGAACCCGGATTCGGCGGTCATCTTGTTGCCGAACGTGGCGAACACACCGCCCTGGCCCATGTGTTCCTTGTCCGATTCGCTTCCTCCCTCGAACTTGAACTTGTCGTAGGACCCCAGCAAGCCGAGGGTGAACAGCGGGTCGGTACTCGGTGCCGCCGTGGCAGCCAGAGGGGCACCGAGCAGGGCAAGCAGGCAGGCGTGGCGCAGCAGGTTACGGGTAAACATTCGCAAAAGTCTCCATGACGTGAATGAATGGCGAACGACCGGTTCGAGACAACGGGCTTGGCAAAAGTTCGAAAAAATTTGGCAAACCGCTCTAAACCGCCCTGTCCGTCACAGTTTCCCCACCCACTCGAACGATTGACTCACTGCCCGTTCAATGGTCAGATGCGCGCCAGTTTCAGGTGTCCTGCGCCGCCGTGCGCAGGGTGAAACGGGAAGCCGGTGCGTCGTTGTCACGACAAGTCCGGCGCTGCCCCCGCAACGGTAAGCGAGTGAATCCTTCGACAGACCACTGTGCGCACGCATGGGAAGGTGAAGGCTTCATGCCCCTCGCAAGCCCGGAGACCGGCCTGAGGCGCTACTTGGCAACCCGCGGTGGGCGGGCGCAGGCCGGTATCCGCGTGCGCGCCTGCGTGCGCTTGACCGTTGCGTGTTTTCCACCGGGATCCATCTCTTCCTGCAGCAGTGGAACGACATGTCCCGAATCAACAAGCTTCACACCCTGGCGGCCTGCCTGGCCGTGTCCCTGCCGGCGCTGGCCGACGATCATGAAGTAACGCCCTTCACCCTGCCCTCCACGGCAATCACCGACACCCGCGAGCCACAGGCCATCGACCTGGCCACCCCGTCCCCGACCGGTTCGCGCCTGAACCTCAGCGCCCTGGACACCCCGGCCAGCACCAGCAGCCTGACCGAGGCGCAGATCCAGCAGCGCAACAACCTCACCGTGCAGGACGCCGTGACCCGCTCGCCGGGCCTTACCTTCATCGGCACGCCGGGCGACGGCGGCACCGGCCTGTCGGCCCGCGGCTTCACCGGGCAGAGTTCGGTGATGACCCTGTTCGACGGCTCGCGCCTGTACGCCGGTGCCGGCACCCTGACCTTCCCGGTCGATCCGTGGATGGTCGAGCGCATCGACGTGATCCGCGGCCCCGCCTCGGTGCTGTACGGCGAAGGCGCTACCGGCGCGGTGGTCAACGTGGTGCCGAAGCAGCCGTTCGCTGGCGAGATCCGCAACCACCTGCGTCTGGGCTACGGCTCCTGGGACCGCCAGCAGCTGGGCCTGGACAGCGGCGGCAGCCTGAGCGAGCGCCTGAGCTACCGCGTGACCCTCAACCAGCAGGCCGGCAACGGCTGGGTCGACCGCACCGACTCGCGCAGCCTGGCCCTGAGCGCCGCCCTGCGCTTCGATGCCAGCGACGACCTGAGTTTTACCCTCGCCCACGAACGCGGCGATGCGCAACCGGCCAACTACTACGGCACCCCGCTGATCGATGGGCACCTGCGCAGCAGCGTGCGGCGCAAGAACTACAACGTCAGCAACGACGAGCAGCGCTACCACGACGAGTGGACGCGCCTGACCACCGACTGGACCCTCAGCGACCGCGTCAGTGCCAGCAACCAGCTGTACTACATCAAGAGCCGCCGCCAGTGGCGCAATGCCGAGTCCTACACCTGGGACGCCGCCAACGGCGTGATCCAGCGCGGCAGCTTCCTCGAGATTCGCCATAACCAGGAGCAGCTCGGCGATCGCCAGAGCTTCACCTTCGACCATGGCCTGTTCGGCCTGGACAGCAAAACCGTGGTCGGCGCCGAGTACAACCGCATCCGCTTCAACGTCGACAGCAACTCGCCCTACCGCGATGGCGGCAGCGACCCGCTCGACCCGTGGCATCCGGCTCCGGGCGGCTTCCATAGCCTCAGCCCAACCCGCGCACAAACGCTGTCCAAGGTCGACACCTTCGCCCTGTTCGCCGAAAACCGCACCCAGCTGACCGACCGCCTCGCACTGGTCACCGGCATTCGCCGCGACCAGAATCACATCGACCGCGACGACCTGGCCAACAACAGCCGCAGCGACCGCAGCCTGCAGGGCGGCAACTGGCGCGCCGGCCTGGTGTTCGCTGTCACCGACGACCTGTCGCTGTATGGGCAGTTTTCGACCAGCGAGGACGGCGTCGGCGACCTGCTCACCCAGCGCCCGGACAAGCGCCTGGAACTGACCGAAGCGAAGCAGGCCGAGGTAGGCCTCAAGCAACGTTTCTGGGATACCCGTGGCGAGTGGACGCTGGCGGCCTATCACATCGTCAAGAAGAAGCTGCCGGTGTACAACCCGCTCACCCACGACAGCCAGCAGGCCGGCCAGCAGACCTCCGACGGCCTGGAGGCCAGCCTGGAACTGGCGCTGGGCAACCAGTGGCAGCTCTCGGCCAATGCCGCTTTGGTGCGGGCCAAGTACGATGATTTTCTCGAGGAAGGCGACAACGGCACGGTCCACGACCGCGCCGGCAACCGTCCGCAGGACGTGCCGCGACGCACCGCCAACCTGTGGCTGAGCAAAGGTTTCGGCCAGACCGTGGATGCCGGCATCGGCCTGCGCTACGTGGATGAGCGCTGCGCCAGCGCGGCCAACGACCAGCGCGTGCCGGGCTATACCGTGGTCGATGCCAACCTGGGCTGGCAGGTGCTGCCCGACGTGCGCCTGGGCCTGCAGTTGAACAACCTGTTCGACCGCCAGTACGCCCAGTCCAGCTACAGCGGCGAGCAATGGCTGCTGGGCACGCCGCGCTCGTATTTCGCCACGGTCGACTACCGCTTCTGAGGCGGACTCCAGCGTTCGTCGCACGGTGCTTGATCAGCACCGTGCCACCTGCTCGACTAGGGCCTACGCCTTCATCACAAGCAGCGTGCCATGACCGACATCCCGCCGATCCCCACCCCACCCGTGCACGCCCTGGATCAGCCGCGCACCTTGCTGTTCCTCGCCTACCCGCAGATGGGCCTGCTCGACCTCACCGGCGCGCAGACGGTCTTCTGGGCCGCGACCAAGGCCCGCGCCGCCCGCGGCCTGCCAGGTTACCGCCTGGTCACCGCCAGCCTCGAGGGCGGCCTGGTGCCGACCGCCGAGGGCCTGGCGGTAGGTACCGAGCCACTGGCGCCCTAGTTGCGCGACCCCTTCGACACCCTGGTGGTGCCCGGCGCGCCGGAGATCGTCCGCACCCTCCCCGATCATGCCGAGCTGGTTGCCTGGCTGGCCCAGGCCGCCCAACGCGCCCGACGCACCGCCTCGGTGTGCAGCGGCACCTTCCTGCTGGCCGCCGCCGGGCTGCTCGACGGACGCCGGGCCGCCACTCACTGGGCGATGTGCGATGCGCTGCACCGGCGCTTCCCGGCCATCGAAGTGGACGCCGAGTCGATCTTCGTGCAACAGGACCAAGTGTGGACCTCGGCCGGGGTCAGTGCCGGCATCGACCTGGCGCTGGCCCTGGTCGAGGCCGACTGTGGCCGCGAGGTGGCCATGCAGGTGGCCCGCGAGCTGGTGGTGTTCCTCAAGCGCCCCGACGGCCAGGCGCAGTTCAGCGAACTGCTCAAGGCCCAGGGCGAGGACAGCGCCGCCTTCGAGGCCCTGCACCTGTGGCTCAACGAGCACCTGGGCGACCCGCGCCTGACGGTCGAGCGGCTGGCCGAGCAGGCCTGCGACGAGGTTGGCAACTTTGCCGTGATGTCCTGCCAGCACGCCATCCCCCTGGGCCGCTACGCCGGCAACAACGCCGCCGCCGAGCTGATCGGCGTGGCGCCGATGATCTACAGCCAGCCCAAGTATGTTACCTGCCTCGACCTCGGTGCCTGGGGCGCGGTGTACACCGAGGGTTGGGAGCGCACCGTCTCGCCACCGACGGACACGGCCGAGGCCAAGCAGCTCAAGCAGCAGATCAACTCGGTGTGGATCTATCCGCCGGCCGCGGATCGGGCGACGGCGCTGGCGGCGGCCGATCCACTGATTCCAGTGGCCTGACAGCCCCCCCTGTTGCCTCGGCGGGTGCCGACGATGATGCCCTGCCCGCGCAACTGGCGCAGCAGCTCCAGGCCCGCCTGCTGGTGCTGCTCGCCCAACGCGCGCAGGCGCTCGCGCCCGCTGCCCGGCAGGCCCACCAACAATTGCCAGGCCAGCGGCGCCAGGCGGGCGAAACGCACCTGCAGGTCGGCGTCGCGGTACACCAGCAACAGGGTGGGTTGCGCTGGCGCCTCGCCTGGCTGGTACTCCGGGCCGATGCGTTCCACCGGCCAACGGTAGGCCAGCACCCGCGCCACGCACGACAACAGTGGCTCGCCGTCGAGCAGGTCGCCGTCCGGGTCGTGCGGCGGGTCCTCGGCGTCGCTCAGGTACAGCTGCGCCTCGATCCATTCATAGTGCGCCAGTTCCAGCTGCCAAGGGGCATCGGGCTCGATGCCCTGCAGGTAGTCGATGAACGCCTCGGCAACCTCGGTGAACAGCGGTGTCTGACTGCGGTAATGGGCGTAGAAATCGCGCACGCGCGCATGCCAGCGCTGATCGCCCAAGGTACGGCGCAGCACTGGGAAGCTGCCGGCCAGCAGTCCTTCGATGGCGCCATGGAACAGCTCGCGATAGACCTTCAGACGCCGTGCCTCGATGCCGGGCGGCGGCGGATTGGCGGCCGGGTCGCGCAGGTGGCGCGCCAAGGTGAATTGCTGGGTGCGCAGGGTCTCAGTCATGGCCGGGCACTCCGTGGGCATATTGCAGGCTGCGGATACGCGCCGTCTCGGCCAGCAGCTCGGTCAGCGGCGGGTAGTTGAAATCGCGCTCGAGCACGGTGGGCTGCGCCCCGAAACGCCGGCAGGCGTCGGCGAACAGCGCCCAGACGTCCTCCTTGACCGGCGCGCCGTGGGTGTCGACCTTCAGGTCCGGGGCCTCATCGTAATGACCGGCCACATGCATGCCCACCACCCGCTCTTGGGGTATGCCGGCGAGGAAGGCGCGGGCGTCGTAGCGATGGTTGCAGGCATTGACGAAAACGTTGTTCACGTCCAGCAGCAGGTCGCAGTCGGCCTCGTCGAGCACGGCGCGGACGAAGTCCAGCTCGGGCATCGCCTGGTACGGCGCGGCGTAGTAGCTGATGTTCTCCACCGCGATGCGCCGACCAAGCATGTCCTGGGCCTGGCGGATGCGTGCGGACACATGGTGGACGGCCTCTTCGGTGAACGGGATCGGCATCAGGTCGTAGAGGTGGCCATCGTCGCTGCAGTAGCTCAGGTGCTCGCTGTACATCCGTACCTGGTGGTGGTCGAGGAACTGTCGGGTGCGCTCGAGAAAGCCGCGATCCAGCGGCGCGGTGCCGCCCAGTGACAGCGACAGGCCGTGGCAGGTGATGGGAAAACGCTCGGCCAGGCGCGCCAGGCCCTGGCCGAAGGCGCCGCCAACGCCGATCCAGTTTTCCGGGGCGCACTCTAGGAAGTCCACCGCGCCCGCCTCCATCGTCAGCAAGTCGGGCAGCAGGCCACGGCGCAGGCCGAGGCCGGTGTGCAATTTGGGTTGGGGCATGATTGCAGGCTCTCTGGGGCGTTGAACGGCAGCGCGGGGCCAGCCCGCTCCCACACATGACATCGTGGAAGCGGGCTGGCCCCGCGAGGCACTTCAGGACTGGCCGGTCAGATGGCTGAACAGCCCATCGGGCATGGCCTTGCCGTTGGCCTTGTAGATCGCCGCCAGGTGATCGTGGGCCTCCTGCTCGGAGATGAAGCCGTCGTGATTGCGGTCGATCTTGTCGAAGTCTGCCGCCCTGTCCTTGGCCACGGCCAGGAACTCCTCGCGGGAGACCTTGCCGTCGCGGTTGCTGTCAGTGCGGGCGAACGAGGCGTCGCCACACTTGCCCTCACCGCACTTGCCCTCGGCTCCGGCCTTGGCGCTGGCACCACACTTGCCTTCGCCGCACTTGCCCTCGCTCTGCGTGGCCTTGCCACCGGCACCGCACTTGCCTTCACCGCACTTGCCTTCGCCCGGGGTCTTGGCCGAGGCCAGCTGGTAGCCTTGGGCCAGGGGTTCTACGGCGAAGGCACTGTTGCCCAGAACCATGCCGCCTAGCAAGGTGGCGCCGAGCAGGCCGAGGGTTTGACGGGTCGTTTTCATGGTGTCGCTCCACTGTGGTTGGAAAGTGGAGCCATTGAGCCGCAGCGGTGTGTCGCTGATGTATCGAGGCAGGCGATATTTTGTATGCCAATGGGTCGCGGCGAAGCGCAGATACACAGTGATACATGAACGGCCCTCTGGTTGCGCAGAGGGCCGTGACAGAGCGGTCAGTCCTCCAGCGGCTTGGGCGGCGCTGCAGGTTTGGCGGGCTTGGCCTTGGCATCCTTGGTCTTGCTGTCCTTGGCCTTGGGCTCGGCAGGTGCGGCTGCGACGGGTTCGGGAGCGGTGACCGCCTTTTCGCTGGCCGGCAGCTCGTCGACCGCCTTGAAGATCACCTGCGGGTCGAGCTTCTCGCCGCTGTCGTCGTCCTTGAGCATGTGGCGCTCGCCGTCCTTGCCCACCAGGATCACCTTGGTGCCCTTGCTCGCGCCCAGCTTGAGCTCACGGATCAGGGCCATTGTGGTCTGCTGCTCGAGGTTCTTGTCCTCGCGCTTGCCCATCATGTTGGCGACGCTGTACAGCACCAGGCTGCGCTCCTTGAATCCGGCCTGGGTGGCGGAGTCTTTCAACGCCTCTTCCAGGCCGCGCAGGGTCGGGTCGGCCGAACTCGGGGCAATGACCACCAGTGGCCGTGCCTTGCCCAGTTCCTTGGCCAACGGTGCATCGCTGTCTGCGGCAAACAGCGGGCTAGCCAAGGCGAACAGGGTAGCGAGGGTCAGTGACCGAACGAGCATGCGCATCTCCTTGTTTTCTCTATAAACCTAAAGACTGCGGATCAGGGAGAAAGATCCGGCGTGGAGCCTAAACCAACTGGCCAGGCGCCTGCTCGCGGCAAAAGTAACCGGGCATGTCCCACACCTGACCAGAGCATAGTCCAAGGATACTGCACACACTCAGGGCCGTGCCGTGGCGTTGTCATCTCGCCGGCTTCCAGCGCCAAGCGCGAGCGGGCGCCCTGGAACGTTTCGTGCTCGATTACTGTTGGCGCGCGAAGCACTTGCGGCTCGTTGTTGTCCATGACTCGTCTTTGCTGAAATTAGAGACACGAGCGCATGAACTTCGGTGAAACCTCGATAGATAGCACCCGCCCCGACCTGTTCAGAAGTCGAAGGCGAGTTGATCCAGGTGCCCCAGGTCGATCGTGTGCCCCAGCACGAATGGCAGGATGGCATCCGCCACGGGTTGCAGCTGTCGGGCGACATAGTGCTCGTAATCGACCGACGATTGCAGAATCTCCAGGGGCTCTGGCCCCGAGGTGGTGATGATGTAGCTGATCCAGCCGCCGTTCTGGTACTGAGTGGGGCGCCCCACCCGTCGATTATGCTCGTCGGCCAGGCGCGCCGCGCGCACATGCGGCGGCACATTGCGCTGGTAGTCAGCCAACGGGCGACGCAGGCGCTTGCGGTAGACCAGCAATTCATCCTGCTCGCCCGCCAAGGTACGGCGCACGTATGCCTGCAGGTAGTCGCGGTAAGGCTGGCCACGGAACACCCGGCCATAGAGTTCCTGCTGGAACTGCCTGGCCAGCGGCGACCAGTCGGTGCGCACCGACTCCAGCCCCTTGAAGACCATTTCGTCCTGGCCATCGCTGCGCCGTACCATGCCGGCGTAGCGCTTTTTGCTGCCTTCGTCGGTGCCTCGGATGGTCGGCATCAGGAAGCGTCGGTAGTGGGTTTCGAACTGCAGCTCCAGCGCGCTCTCAAGGCCCATGGAATGACGCAGGTTCTCGCGCCACCACTGGTTGACCTGCGCCACCAGCGCCTGGCCGATACTTGCGGCAGCCGCTTCGTCGTGGGCCCCCTTGAGCCAGACAAAGGTGGAGTCGGTGTCGCCGTAGATCACGTCATAGCCCCGCGCCTCGATCAGCGCCCGGGTCTGACGCATGATCTGGTGCCCGCGCATCGTGATCGACGAGGCCAGGCGCGGGTCGAAGAAGCGGCAGCCACTGGAGCCGAGCACGCCGTAGAAGGCGTTCATGATTATCTTCAGTGCCTGCGAAAGCGGGGCGTTGCCCGCGCACTTGGCCGCCTCGCGCCCCTGCCAGACACGCTCGACGATGGCCGGCAGGCAATGCTGGCGGCGCGAGAAACGGCCACCGCGAAAGCCCTCCACCGAGTGCGCGTCGTCCGGCTGGCGCAAGCCCTCGACCAGCCCCACCGGGTCGATGAGGAAGGTGCGGATGATCGAGGGGTACAGGCTCTTGTAGTCGAGCACCAGCACCGAATCGTACAGCCCGGGCCGCGACTCCATGACGAAACCGCCCGGGCTGGCCTCGCCCTCGCCACCGACGAGGTTCGGCGCGACATAGCCCAGGCGGTGCATGTGCGGGATGTACAGGTGGCAGAACGCGGCCACCGATCCGCCGCTGCGGTCCACGGCCAGTCCGGTGACCGAGGCGCGTTCGAGGAGAAACTCCAGCAAGTGGGTATGGGCGAAGATCCGCGTCACCAGCTCACAGTCCTTGAGGTTGTAGCGGGCCAGGGCCGGCTTGTCCTCGGCGAAGCGGCGGTTGATCTCGTCCATGCGCTGGTACGGCGTGTCGATGGCCTTGCCCTCGCCCAGCAACTGCTGCGCGACGCTCTCCAGGCTGAACGAGGGGAAGTTCCAGGTCGCCGAGCGCAAGGCCTCGATGCCGTCGATCAGCAGCCGGCCCGGCGCCTCGGCGAAGAAGTGGCTGCGGGCGCCGTGCTCGCGCAGGTGCATCGGCGCGCCGTCGCGGCCCAGGCACAGCGGCACGTTCAGGCGCTGGGCATGCTCGTGCAGCAGGCGCAGGTCGAACTGCACCAGGTTCCAACCGATGATCGCGTCGGGGTCGTGGCGGGCCAACCACTGGTTGAGGCAGACGATCAGTTCAGCGCGATCGGCGCAATAGTGCAGGTCGAAGTCCAGCTCGCCCGCCTCGCCGTTGGCCGGGCCGAGCATATAGACCTGGCGCTGGCCGCAGCCTTCCAGGGCGATGCTGTACAGCTCGCCGCGTTCGCTGGTCTCGATATCCAGTGACACCAGGCGCAGCGGCGGGCGGTAGTCCGGGTCGGGCTTGAGCTGGGCATCGTGCAGCACGCCCTGGCTGTCGGGGCGACCATCGAAACGCACCGGGGCGGTGATGAAGCGCTCCATCAGGTAGCGTTCCGGCGGGCGGATGTCGGCTTCGAACACCTCGACACCGGCAGCGCGCAGGCGCTTCTCCAGGGCGATCAGCTGGCGGTGCTGGCGGCAGTACAGGCCCATCACCGGACGCAGGTCGAAGTCGCGCAGCTGCAGGGGCTTGAGTTCGGCGCCCTGTTCACCGGCCAGCAGCGCCCGGGCGTGGGCAGCCTGGGC
Organism: Pseudomonas sp. P106(2024); assembly: GCF_057480815.1. NCBI lineage: Bacteria > Pseudomonadati > Pseudomonadota > Gammaproteobacteria > Pseudomonadales > Pseudomonadaceae > Pseudomonas > Pseudomonas sp. P106(2024). The sequence continues at coordinate 403,081 of NZ_JBLIYU010000002.1, forward strand.
GGCGGGAATGAAGGCCACCGAGGGCTGGGCGGTCAGGCGCAGGCGCCGTGGGCCCTGGTCGGTGGCCAGCCAGAACTCCACGCAGGTGCCTTCGGGCGTGTCATGCCAGTGGCGGGTCAAGACGAAGCCTTGTTGCAACGGCACTGCGGGGACCTCGGATCGCTACGTTCTCACATGGGCGGATTGTACCGTTCCTCTTGGCATAAAGGGGTGTTTCCAGGCCCCGCGATTGCGTCCGATCAGGCTAGCGTGCGCCCGCGACGAACCCGGCCCGTCGTCCGCTGACCACCAGCAGCCACGCCAGCGCCAGCAGCCCCAGCACCACCGCGCCAAACGACTCGACCCCGGCGCCGACCAGCAACAACCCGCCAATGATCCCGCCCAAGGCGATCGCGCTGTTCCACACCGTCACCAGCATCGACTGCGCCACATCGCCGCCCTCGCCCGCCGCATCGGCGCAGGCGGTCTGCAACAGGGTCGGCGCACCGCCGTAGGTCATCCCCCACAGCGCCACGCTGACATGCACCAGCCAGGCGGCGCCCTGGGCCTGCCCCAAGGCCAGCGTCGCCAGGGCGAACCCGGCCAGGCACAGCAACACCAGCCCACGCAGATGGCGGTCGACACCCAGGCCCACCAGCACGATGCCGCCCAGCGAGGCCAAGCCGAAGGTCATCAGCACCTGGCCCACCTCGGCCGTCATGCCCGCCGCCGCCAGCAGCGGCACGATGTAGGTGTAGAGGATGTTGTGCCCGAGAATCCACGCCAGGATCACCAGCAACACCCGCGCCACGCCCGGGGTGCGCAACACCGTAAGCGCTGCGGGGCGCTTGCCGGCGGCTTGGCCGGGGAAGTCCGGCACCGCCCGCACCACCCAGACGGTCAGCAGCAACGCCGCGACCGTGACCACCACGAAGGCCGCGCGCCAGCCCAGCCAGGCGCCGAGCCAGGTGCCGATTGGCAGACCTAGCGACAGCGCAATGGGCTGGCCCAGCATCGCCACCGCCATGGCCCTGCCCTGCTGGGCCGGCGCCACCATGCGCCGCGCATGGCCGGCGATCAGGCCCCAGGCCAGGCCGGCGGCGGCGCCGGTAAGAAAGCGCAGACACAGGGTGAGGGTATTGTCCGGCGACACGGCAGTCAGCCCGTTGAACAGCACGAACCCGGCGATCGCCAGCAGCAGTGCGCGGCGACGCCACCAGCCCTGGGTCAGGGTCACCAATGGAATGGCGGTGAGCAGCGACCCCAGGGCATAGGCCGTGACCCATTGCCCGGCCATGGCCTGGCTGATCTGCATACCATCGGCGATCTGGTCGAGCAGGCCGGCCGGCAGGGTTTCGCTGAGGATGGCGATGAAGCCGGTCAGGGCCAGGGCCAGCAGCCCGCTCAGGGGCAGGCGCGTGGCGCTGGCAGGGGATGCGGCGACACACGCCGCCGGGGAAGGTGAATGCATGGTTGTCTCCGGCTATCGATTTAGGCAGGCATGGTGCGCTGCTGGGGCATTGCGGAAAAAGCCGGGTACAATTCCACTCAGTCAGGACATCAGTGTCCGCAATCGGAGCGCAGCATGGACAGCCTCAGCGGCTTCATGGTCTTCAACCGGGTCGCCGAGACCCGCAGTTTCGTCGCCGCCGGCCAGTCGCTGGGGATCAGCGCCTCCGCCGTGGGCAAGCGCGTGGCACGGCTGGAGGAACGCCTGGGCGTGCGCCTGTTTCACCGCAGCACCCGCAGCATCACCCTGACCGCCGAGGGCACGCTGTTCCTGGAACGCAGCCGACGCATCCTTGCCGAGATCGAAGCCACCGAGCAGGAGCTGTCCCAGGCCAGCGGAGCGCCCCGCGGGCGCCTGCGGGTGAGCCTGCCGCAGGTGACCGGGTTGGTGATGCCGGCTTTGGCCGAGTTCATGGCGCGTTATCCCGACATCGAGCTCGACCTGGACTTCAGCGACCGCATGGTGGATATCGTCGGCGAGGGCTTCGACGTGGTGATGCGCGGTGGCCAGCCGCTGGATTCGCGCCTCAACGCCAAGTTCCTTGGGCACTTCCAGCATCGCCTGGTGGCGTCCCCCGCCTACCTGCGCGAACGCGGCACGCCGCAGCATCCCCGTGAGCTCACCGGGCACAGCTGCCTGCACTACCGCTTCCCCAGCAGCGGCAAGCTGGAAACCTGGCCGCTGCGCCGGGAACACCCCGAGCAGGACTACGCGATTCCCATCTCGATGGTCTGCAATCACGTCGAGACGCGCATCTGCTTCGCCCTCAACCATCGCGGCATCACCTGCCTGCCGGACTTCAGCGTGCGCAAGGAACTGGCGGCCGGCAGCCTGGTGAGCGTGCTCGACAGCTTCATGGAGCGACGTGGCAGCTTCTACCTGCTGTGGCCATCAGGACGGCAGATGCCGCCCAAGCTGAGGGTGTTCATCGACTTCATGCTCGAACGGGTACTGCCTGCCACCGACCTCAGCCGTACAGGTAGCTGATGTCCTTGTGCGACAGCGGCGGCACCTGCGCCACCAGGTAGTCGCGCAACTTGTGCATCTGGTGGGCCTTGGGGCTGGCCTTGAGCCAGGTCATGTAGTAGCCGTCGCCGGTGGCCACCGCGTGGGGGAATGGCGTGACCAGGTTGCCCGCCGCCAGGTCGGCACTGGCCAGCACCAGGTCGACCACCGAGATGCCCAGCCCCTGCTGGGCGGCCGAGATGCCCTGGTCGAGGGTGTCGAACACCTGGCCCTGGTCGATGCTGACGTCCAGCGCGTCCATGCGCGCCAGCCAGCGTCGCCAGTCACGCCGGTCCGGCGAGGGGTGGAGGAACTCGCAGCTGGAGAGCACCGACAGCTCCGGCCGGGCCTGCTCGAGGTAGCTTGGGTGACACACCGGGATCAGCCATTCATCGAACAGCTTCAGGCTCTCCACATCCGCCGGGAAGCGTCCGTTGCCGAGCAGGATGGCGCAGTCATAGGGTTCGGAATAGAAGTCCACCGCGTCGATGTCCATCCATACGCTCGACAGTTGCACCGAACAGCTGTTGTCGACCCGCTTGAAGCCGTCCAGGGCCCTGAGCAGCCAGCGCACGGTGAGCGTGGACGGCGCCTTGAGGCGCACGCCGTAGCGATCCTGGCGCAACAGCGCGCAGGCGTTCTCGATGATCTTGAAACCGACCTTGAGTTCCTGGGCCAGCAGCCGACCGTGCTCGGTCAGGCGCAGCTTGGGGCCGCGACGCTCGAACAGGTCGCAGCCGAACAGGGCTTCGAGGGTCTTGATGTGGTGGCTGACTGCGCCCTGGGTCAGGGCCAATTCCTGGGCCGCGCGGGTGAAGGAGCCATAGCGCGACGCCACTTCGAAGGCGCGCAGGGCGTGCAAGGCTTGAATCCGTTCCGACATGGCGCCTTCCAGAGCATGAGTGAAGCTAATAGTAGGTCATAGAACCAGGCGTTTTACAACGCGGGATCCATCTCGGAAAATGCCGGTAAATAACAATTATATATAGCAAAGCTGCCGTTATATGTCGAAAACGTTCTATTAAACGAGAAACTCTATTAAATACTGCATACGGATATGCCTGGGGAAATCATGTTTACGGGTTATGGAAACTGCTACCGCCTGGATGCGCTGGAGCTCGCCGATGAACATGTCCAGAACCGTCACCACTGGACGTACAAGACCATAGAACACTTTAAGGAAACCCTCGCCAACCCTGACTTCCCGTGCCTGTTCGGGCGCAAGGCGGTCAATGCGCGCACGTGCCACATCGTCTTCGCCCGCGCCGAACGCCTGGCAGACGATATTGCCCAAGGCCTTGGCGACTACATCAGCACCATCGAGCCGATCCCGCTCAAGCAGCGCATCGGCAACCCGCTGCTGGTGTTCCTCGAGACGGCGCCCGGCACCACGCTGCAGGCACAGCAGGCACTGGCCTGGGACGTGCTGAATCAGGTCCATGCGCGCGACCCGCAGCCCTGGCCCGAAGAAGTACCGCAGGATCCGCACGACACGCGCTGGTCGTTCTGTTTCGCCGGCATGCCGCTGTTCATCAACATGAGCTTCCCCGCCCACCGGTTGATGAAAAGCCGCAACCTGGGCCGACACATTGCCTTCGTCATCAACCCGCGGGAGAGCTTCGACGAGGTCGCCAGCGCCAGCACTGAAAGCGGCCAGCGCATTCGCGCACGCATCCGCGAGCGGGTGCGCCACTACAACGACGGGGTGATGCCCGAGACCCTGGGCTTCTTCGGCCAGGACGACAACTTCGAATGGAAGCAGTACCAATTGCAGGAGCCCGGTTCGCCGAGCCCGGCGCGCTGCCCGTTCCATGCCCACGCAACCGCTGCAACCCTCACCGAGAGCTGATCGTGAATACCGCACTGACCGCCACCTACGCCCTTACCGTCCTGCTGCTGATCGCCACGCCCGGCCCGGTGGTGGCCCTGATCGTCAACACCGCCGCCGCCTCGGGCTCGCGAAAGGCCCTGTTCACCGCGGTCGGCACCAACTGGGCCTCGCTGGTGCTGATCGGCGCGGCCGCCTGGATCATCCTTACCAGCGCGGCCATCGACAAGACCTGGCTCAGCGCCATGAGCCTGCTGGGCTGCCTGTTCATCGGCTACATCGCCCTGGGCACCCTGCGCGAAGCGCTGCAGGCCCCGGTCGACAGCGCACCGCAGGCCACGACCAGCACGCAAGCGGGCCGCGGGGGCCTGCTGCAGGGCTTCATGGTCGGTATCTCCAACCCCAAGGACATCATCTTCTTCATCGCCTTCTTCCCACAGTTCATCCAGATCACCGAGTCGTTCGGCAAGAGCATGGTGGTGCTGTCGCTGCTGTGGATCGCCATCGATTTCGCCGTGCTCAGCCTGTACATCTTCGCCATCGGCAAGATCGCCTCGCCGCGCAGCAACCGCCTGATCAGCCTGGCCTCCGGCGTTGCCCTGCTGCTGATCGCCGCCGTCGGCCTGGCCTACAACCTCAGGGAGCTGGCCGCCTGAGCCAACCCCTAACAGAAGGAGCGCCCATGACCCCGATCCCCCCCGCCACCACCGGCAGCATGGGCACGCCCGACCCCTTGGCGCAGGACTATCAGCGCTTCCTGCAACTGGGTAGCCGCCGCGCACCGCACACGCTGTATGTGCACGAGCGCGGCTACCGCTGCGCAACCATCAACACCGACGCCCTGGGCATGCGCTACAGCCATTGCGCCGGCAAGCGTTTCTCGGTGGCCGAGCGCGGCGGCGCGGCGCGGGTCAACCTGCTGGTGGGCGGTTCCACCGCCATGGGCATCGGCGCCAGCTCCGACGAACACACCGTGGCCTCGTACCTGTCGGTGCTGACCGGCGAGATCTGGTTGAGCCTCGCAGGTTGCGGCCTGAACGCAACCCAGGAACTGCTGATGTTCCTCACTCACCAGCACCGCTTTGGCCAGATCGGCCACGTGGTGGTGCTCAGTGGCCTGAACACACTGGCCCAGGAGGCCCTCGCCGAAGTCCTGGCCGGTGCGCAGGACCCGCATCGGGCACAGGCCTACCAGGATTTTCTCAACCGTTTCAACGAAGGCGTGCATGCCGGCGGCGAAGCGCGCCGCGAGTCGTTCTGGCAACGCCTTGGCCAACTGCTGGCGCCAGCCCGGGAAACCCACTGGCCGCCAGTGGAACCGCTGTCGAGCCCGGACAAGCGCCTGATCCGCGCCGCCGATGCCGTGGGCCGCACCCTGCGCCAGTGGGACCGGCTGCTGGCGGACGGCCACACCACCCTCACCTTCATCCTGCAACCGCTGCTGCCCTGGTGCCGCGAGGCACTGCCCAAGGCGGAACAGGCCATGCTCGCCAAGCTCGAGCGCCAGCCATCGAACTTCGACCGCCTGCTCGGCGACACCTTCGACAGCCAGCTGCACATGGCCTTCTTCCGCCGCATCAAGAGCCAGGCCGACCCGGTCCCCTGCTACGACATGAACAGCATGCTCAGCAGCTCGCCGGTGTTCGCCGAGCGCCTGTTCGTCGATCGCCTGCATTTCAACGACCTGGGCAACAATGCGCTGGCCAAGGTGATCACTGCCAAGCTGGGGCTGGCCCAGGAAAGACAGGCCCTGCGCAAGGTCGCACCGATCAAGCTGGTCTGATGAGCGGACGCCGGGCTTTCGGGAAAGGCACGCGGATGGATAGAATAGGCCGTCGTCGCTCCTGATTCGCCCGAGGCACCGTGTGACTGCCATGACCATTCCTGCCTTCCCCTCGCTCCTGGCCCGTCCCCGCGCTTGCCTGGCCGCGACGCTGCCGTTGCTGCTGGCCGCCACAGGCGCCCAGGCCCTGGACGTGAGCATCGATCCCCATGCCGACCTGCTCTATCGCCAGGCCCTGCCGCTGCTGGAACAGGCCGACAACCAGGACGACAACGCCGGTCCGCTGCGCACCGCCAGTGGCGACCCCGAGCTCAGCCGCCAGGGCCAGGCGATGGCCCACACGCTGCCCACGGCGGTGGCCCTGCTGAAAAAGTCGGTGGAACTCGGCCACCCGGTAGCCCAGTACCGCCTGGCGCTGTACTACACCACCTATCTGCCGGCAGGACAGATCGCCGAGGCCGCCTGCCCGTTGCTGGAAGCCAGCCTCAAGCAAGGCTTCGCCCCACCCGCGCTGGCCATCGCCCACTGGTGCTCCCCGTACAATGCCAGCCCCGCCTACCGCGAGGCGCTGGAGGCGGTTCCCAGCATGGCCACCTTGTATGCCGCCTACTATCCGCAGCCGGCCACCCGCCTGGTGTGCAACCGTACCCGGCCCCAGGGCCTGCAACTGCAGTGGGGGCGCCAGCGCGACTACCAGGCCGAGATCTACCGCCTGCTCGGTGAGCTCGACCCGCGCCAGCGCCAGGCCTTCCTGCAGAAGGCGGTGGACATCAACGGCTGCGCCGCGGCGCAACAGCGCCTGACCAGCAACCGCTGAGGATCGCTACACAGCGATACATAAACCCACCACCCCCGACACACTGTCGATACCCCGCCACCACACACTCCCGGCCACGACAGCGCGACGGCAGCCCGCCGTTGCCGCCTACACCGGGATGCCTGTTCATGAAAGCCCTGCCACTGTTCACTGACTGGAAGCTGTTCAACGCCCTCGACCACACCGGCAACTGGAGCGCCGACCTGCCGTTGCGCCTGTTCCTGGCCTGGGAGTTCTTCGAATCGGGCCTGGAGAAGTTCAACGGCACCAACTGGTTCGCCGACCTGCAAAGCAGTTTTCCGTTCCCGTTCAACCTGTTGCCGGTGGGTCTCAACTGGCAGCTGTCGATGTGGGCCGAATTGATCTGTCCGCTGCTCCTGCTGCTGGGGCTCGGCACCCGTCTGGCCTCGGCAGTGCTGATGGTGGTGACGGTGGTGGCGATTGCCGCCGTGCACTGGCCGAGCCAGTGGTCGAGCCTGGCGGAATTGGGGCGGGGTTATGCGATCACCGACCAGGGTTTTGGCAACTTCAAGCTACCGTTGATCTACCTGGTGGCGTTGCTGCCGCTGCTGTTGAAAGGGGCTGGAAGGTTGAGCCTGGATCACTGGCTGCGCCGGTACCTGTAGGAGCGGCCTTGTGTCGCGAAAGGGCCGCAAAGCGGCCCCAGGTCACGCAATTGTTGCATGGTTCATTGGGGCTGCTTCGCAGCCCATTCGCGACACAAGGCCGCTCCTTGCGATAGCGTTACACGTCTTCTGCCAGGTTGTCCTCATCCCGCCGATGCGCCCACTGATACAACGCTGGCAACACCAGCAAGGTCAGCGCCGTCGACGACAGGATCCCACCGATCACCACCGTCGCCAGCGGTCGCTGCACCTCGGCGCCGGTGCCGGTGGCCAGGGCCATGGGAATGAAGCCCAGCGACGCCACCAGCGCGGTCATCAGCACCGGCCGCAGGCGGGTCAACGCCCCCTCTTCCACCGCCGCGCGCAAGCTCCGGCCTTCCTCGCGCAGGTTGCGAATGAAGGCAATCATCACCAGGCCGTTGAGCACCGCGACGCCCGACAGCGCGATAAAGCCTACCCCCGCCGAGATCGACAGCGGGATATCCCGCAACCAAAGCGCCAGCACCCCGCCGGTCAGGGCGAAGGGGATGCCGGTGAACACCAGCAGGCCATCCTTGAGGTTGTTGAACATCATCAGCAGCAAGGCCATGACCAGCAGCAGCGAGACCGGCACCACCACCCGCAGGCGCTCTGCCGCCGACTGCAGCTGCTCGAATTGGCCGCCCCAGCGAGTCCAGTAGCCCGGCGGGATCTGCACCTGTTCGATCAGAGTCTGCGAGGCCTGTTCGACGAACGAACCCAGGTCACGCCCACGCACGTTGGCGCTGACCACCACCACGCGCTTGCCATCCTCGCGGCTGACCTGGTTGGGGCCCAGCTGCAGGTTCAGGGTGGCCACCTGTGACAGCGGGATGAAGCCGATCTGCGAGGCACCGGCGGCGGCGCTGGCCGGCACCGGGATCAGCAGGCCGGACAAGCCGTCGACATCGGTGCGTAGCGCTTCCGACAGGCGCACCACCATGTCGAAGCGGCGGTCGCCTTCGTACAGGGTGCCGGCAGTGCGACCACCCACGGCGATGGCAATGGCGTCCTGAACATCGCCCACGTTCAGGCCGTAACGGGCGGCCTTGTCACGGTCGATATCGATGGTCAGCACCGGCAGGCCGGTGGTCTGCTCGACCTTCACCTCGGAGGCTCCCGGCACCTGCTGCAAGCTCGCGGCAATCTGCGCGGCGGTGCGGTTGAGTACCTCCATGTCGTCGCCGAACACCTTCACCGCGACATCGCTGCGCACCCCGGAGATCAGCTCGTTGAAGCGCAGCTGGATCGGCTGCGACAGCTCGTAGTTGCTACCCGGCACGCTGGCGGCGGCACGCTGTACCTCGAAGATCAGTTCATCGCGCGGCTTGCCTGGATCCTGCCATTGCTCGCGGGGCTTGAGCATCACGTAGGCGTCGGAGATGTTCGGCGGCATCGGGTCGGAAGCGATCTCGGCTGTGCCGGTACGGGCGAACACCCGCTCGACTTCCGGCACCTGGGCGATGATGGTCTTCTCCAGCCGCTGCTGCATGTCCACCGACTGCGACAGGCTGGTGCCCGGCACGCGCAGGGCCTGCAGGGCGAAATCACCCTCGCTGAGGCTGGGGATGAACTCACTGCCCATGCGACTGGCCAGCACGCCGGACAGCAGCACCACGGTGGCGGCGCCGGCGAACGCCAGGTTGCGCCGGCCCAGCACCCAGTCCAGCACCGGGGCGTAGCGGCGGCGGGCGGTGCGCATGACCGCGCCCTCCTCCTCCTTCACCTTGCCGGTGACGAACAGCGCGAGCGCCGCCGGAACGAAGGTCACCGAAAGGATCATCGCCCCCAGCAGCGCCATCACCACGGTGAAGGCCATGGGGTGGAACATCTTGCCCTCGACCCCTGTCAGGGCAAAGATCGGCAGGTACACCACCATGATGATCAACTGCCCGTAGATCAGCGGCCGACGTGCCTCGCGGGCGGCGGCGAACACTTCGTGGAAGCGCTCGGAGCGGGTCAGCATGCGGCCATGATGCTGCTGGGCATGAGCCAGGCGGCGGATGGCGTTCTCGACGATCACCACCGCGCCGTCGACGATGATGCCGAAGTCGAGTGCCCCCAGGCTCATCAGGTTGGCGCTGACCTTGTTGCTGAACATGCCGGTGAAGGTGAACAGCATCGACAGGGGGATGACCATGGCGGTGATCAACGCCGCGCGGATGTTGCCCAGGAACAGGAACAATACGGCGATGACCAGGATAGCGCCTTCGATGAGGTTCTTCTTCACCGTGGCGATGGCTTTTTCCACCAGGTTGGTGCGGTCATAGACGGTGATCGCCACCACGCCCTTGGGCAGGCTGCGGTTGATCTCCTCGAGCTTGGCCGCCACCGCCTGGGACACTGTGCGGCTGTTCTCGCCGATCAGCATGAACACCGTGCCCAGCACCACCTCGCGGCCATTCTCGGTGGCGGCGCCCGAGCGCAGCTCCTGGCCCAGGCCAACCTGGGCGACATGGCTGACGCGGATCGGCGTGCCATCGACGCTGGAGATGACGATGTTGGCGATGTCCTCGGCCGAGGCCACCTGGCCCGGGGCGCGGATCAGCAACTGCTCGCCGTTGCGCTCGATGTAGCCGGCGCCGACGTTGGCATTGTTGCGCTCTAGCGCCGCGACCAGGTCGTTGAGGGTCAGCTTGTAGGCCGCCAGGCGCTTGGGTTCAGGCGCGATCAGGTACTGCTTGGCATGGCCGCCGATGCTGTTCACCTCGGCCACACCCGGCACGTTGCGCAGCTGCGGCTTGATGATCCAGTCCTGGATCACCCGCAGATCGGTGGCGGTATAGGACGTGCCGTCGTCCTTCACCGCCCCCTCCTCGGCCTCGACCGTCCACAGGAAGATCTCGCCAAGGCCAGTGGAGATCGGCCCCATGGCCGCCTCGATGCCTTCGGGCAACCGCTCGCGGGCCACCTGCAAGCGCTCGTTGACCAACTGGCGGGCAAAGAAGATGTCGGTGCCGTCATCGAAGATCACCGTCACCTGGGACAGCCCCGAACGCGACAGCGAGCGGGTCTGCTTGAGGCCTGGCAGGCCGGCCATGGCGGTCTCGATGGCGAAGGTGATGCGCTGCTCGGTCTCCAGCGGCGAGTAGCCGGGCGCTGCGGTGTTGATCTGCACCTGCACGTTGGTGATGTCGGGCACGGCGTCGATGGGCAGCTTCTGGTAGCTGTGGATGCCCACGGCGGCCATCAGCACCACGGCGAGCATCACCACCAGGCGTTGCTCGATGGCGAACTGGATAAGGCGTTCGAACATGAATGGCGTCCCCGGTCAGTGGCTGTGTTCGGCCGAGCCTTTGCCCAGCTCGGACTTGAGGACGAAGCTGCCGGCGGCGGCGACCACGGTGCCGGCGGCCAGCCCCTCGCGCACTTCCACCTGGCCGGCGTCGCGGCGCCCGGTCTTCACCGGGCGGGCCTCAAAGCCCTCGTCGGTACGGGCGAACACCACGGTCTGTTCATCCCAGGTCTGCAGTGCGCTTTCCGGCACCACCACGGCGGCGTCGAAACGCTCGACGGTAACCGCGATGTTGACGAACAGCCCGGGGCGCCAGGCGCCATTGGGATTGGCCAGGGTGGCGCGCACGGTGGCGGCGCGGTTCTGCTCGCCGAGCAGGCTGCCGACGTAGTTGACCTTGCCCTCCACCTGGGCGCCGAGGTCCGGCGCGCTGACGCTGACGCCACGGCCGCTGACCACCTTGTCCAGGTCGCGCGGGGCCACGGCGAAGGTGGCCCAGACCCGGCTCAGATCGGACAGGGTGAAGGCATTGCTGGTCTCGTCCACCACCTCGCCCACGGTCAGGTGCTTTTCCACCACCACCGCGTCGAACGGTGCACGCAACTCGTAGCGGTTGCCCTTGCCGGCCGGCGCCACGGCGGCGGCCTTCTGCCCGGCGTTGGCAGCGGCGATCTCGGCCTCCTGCAGCGCCTGGCGGGCCTGCAGGTAGTCCTGTTCGGCGCTGATGCGCTCCTGCCACAGCTGCTTCTCACGCTCGAAGGTCAAGCGGGCCAGCTCCAGGCGGCGCTGGGCGGCCTGCTGCTCGCTGCGCAGCTCGGAGATCTGCTGGCTGGCGATCACCGCCAGCACCTGGCCACGCTTGACCGCCTGGCCCAGCTCGGCCTGCACCGACTCGACCACGCCGGGGACGCGGGGCACCACGTGGGCGGTGCGGTCCTCGTCGAAGCGGATCTCACCGGGGAAGCTGATGGCAGTGCCCAAGGTGCGCGGGCCGGCAGTGGCCAGCTGCACGCCGGCGGCCTGGATCTGCTCGGCGGAGAGATGCAACTGGCCCTCTTCGTCGGCATGGCTTTCGCCTGCGGACTCACCGTGGCCATCGTCCTTGTCTTCGTCGTGGCCGTGGCCGGCTTCGCCGTGGTCGTCGTGCTGGGCCTGGCCGCTGCCGGCCTTACCGAGGGTGCCGGTCCAGGCGGCACCGCCGAGGCCGATAACGGCCAGGGCAGCGGCGAGGATGGCGAGCTTGCGTGGGTTGGTCATTGTTGCTCCTGCTGGAAAAGTCGTTGCAGTTCAGGGCCCATCGCGGGGCAAGCCCGCTCCCGCGGGAATGCGTGGGAGCGGGCTTGCCCCGCGATGGGTCGAGGCTCAAAGCTCGCCGTAGATCCGCTCCACCTGCGCCCGGGCATCGGTCGCCTGGGCCAGCGCTTCGAGGTACAAGCCCCGTGCATCGATCAGCGTTCGCTGGGCGTCGAGCACATCGAGGAAGGCGAACTTGCCCATCTCGAAGCCGCGTGTGGCGGTGTCCACCGCCTGCTGGGCGGCGGGCAGGATGGTGCGGTCGTAGGCCTGCACTTCGCCCATGGCCGTGCCCCACTGCTCCAGGGCGCTGCGGGTTTCGCTGCGCAGGCGCAGCTCCACGGCGTTGCGCAGGTCACGGGCCTGGTCGGCGCGACGGGCGGCGGCCAGCACGTTGCCCTGGTTGCGGTCGAACAGCGGCAGCGGCATCGACAGCCCGACCACGTTGACCCGCTCACGGTCCTCGCGGCTGTACTGGCTGCCCAGGCTGACGGTCAGGTTGGGAATGCGCTGGGCCTTCTCAGAACCGAGGCTGGCATCGCCACGCTCGATCTGTGCCGCGGCCAGGCGCCATTCGGCGGTCTGCTCGACCTTGGCCAGCAGGGGTTCGGCCTGCGGCGCCGGGCCGGGTGAGAGGTTGCTCGCGTCGAGCCGGTCGAAACGGGCCTCGGCACTGCCCGTCAGACGCGCCAGGACCTGGTTGGCCACGCCACGTTCGGTGCGTGCCCGACGCACCGCCGCCTCGGCCTGGGCCAGCTGGACCTGGGCACGGGTGGCCTCCACCGGCGAGGACTGCCCGGCGCGCACCCGCCCCTCCACCACCCGCAGGCCGCGTTCGGTCAGCGCCTGCGACTGTTGCGCCAGCTCCAGCGCGGTCTGTGCCCGCAAGGCGGCATGAAAGGCCTGGATCACATCCGCGCGCAGGCTGTTGCGCTGGCGCTCGAGCTCCAGCCGGGCGATTGCCTGGCCGGCCTTTGCGACTTCGATCCGCGCGCCGCGCTTGCCGCCCAGCTCCAGGGCCTGGCTGAGGGTCACGGTGGTGGTGCTGGTGGCGCGGCGGGTGTCCTCGACCTCCCAGGACAGCTCGGGGTTTGGGATCAACCCGGCCTGGCGGCGCTCGCCCTCGGCGATGCCGATCTCACGGCCGATGGCGGCGAAGTCCGGGTTCTGGGAGAAGGCGGCGTCGAGCGCCTGGTCCAGGCTCAGGCCCTGGGCACCGGCAGGGCCGGCCAGCAACAGGCAGAGCAAGGCGATCTTGCGGGGGATGGGCACGGCGGAAGTCCTCGTCGACAAGCGGCGGAATGCTTTGGCGAGGGACTTTAGGCAGCGGTGGTTATCGGGGCGGTGGCGGGAAGATTACAATTCTGTAATCAAGCATGCCGAGGGTGCATCGCCCTGAAATTTGGGCCTTTCAGGGTGTTCGACGCTAGCGTTGTAGCACCTATGAGATCGAGCGCCGTGCGGGCGGCGCTCGATCTCATAGGTGCTACAGAACTCTCGCCAGGCACCTCTGCGCCATCACCCAATCAAAACCACCCGCAAACACTTGCCATCAGCCCAATCCCGAAATACTGTATGAATAAACAGTTATCTCGGACACTCCCATGCAGCTCATCGCCAAGCTCGGCATCCTCGCCGACGCCGCCAAGTACGACGCGTCCTGCGCCAGCAGCGGCGCCCCCAAGCGCAGCTCCCGTGGCCGCGACGGCCTCGGCGCCACCGACGGCATGGGCATCTGCCACAGCTACACCCCGGACGGGCGCTGCGTGTCGCTGCTCAAGGTGCTGCTGACCAACTTCTGCCTGTACGACTGCCAGTACTGCGTCAACCGCCGCTCCAGCAACGTGCCGCGGGCGCGTTTCAGCCCCGAGGAAGTGGTGCGCCTGACCCTGGACTTCTACCGGCGCAACTGCATCAGCGGCCTGTTTCTCAGCTCCGGCATCATCCGCTCGGCCGACTACACCATGGAGCAGCTGATCCGGGTGGCCCGTCTGCTGCGCGAGGAGCATGGCTTTCGTGGCTACATCCACCTCAAGACCATCCCCGACGCCGACCCGCTGCTGATCGAGGAAGCCGGACGCCTGGCCGACCGCTTGAGCGTGAACATCGAGCTGCCCACCGACGCCAGCCTCGAACGCCTGGCCCCGGAGAAGCGCGCCAGTACCATCCGCCAGGCCATGGGCGTAATCCACCACGGCCAGCAGGCCGTCGCCGGCGAACCACGAGCGCCACGCTTCACCCCCGCCGGGCAGAGCACCCAGGTCATCGTCGGCGCCGACGCCACCGACGACAGCGCCCTGCTGCGCAACGCCGAGTCGCTGTACCAGGGCTATGGCCTCAGGCGCGTCTACTACTCCGCCTTCAGTCCGATCCCCGACAGCCCCTCCAGCGTGCCCCTGGCTGCCCCGCCGCTGCTGCGCGAGCACCGCCTGTACCAGGCCGACTTCCTCCTGCGCGGCTACGGCTACAAGGCCGGCGAGCTTTTGGGCGAAACCGGCAACCTGGCCCTGGATATCGACCCCAAGCTGGCCTGGGCGCTGGCCAACCGCGAGGTATTCCCGCTCGACGTCAACCGCGCCGAGCCGGCCCTGCTGGCGCGCATCCCCGGTATCGGCCTGCGCAGCGTGCAGCGCCTGGTGGCCCTGCGTCGCGAGCGGCGCATCCGCTACGACGACCTGATCCAGTTGCGCTGCGTGCTGGACAAGGCCCGCCCGTTCATCGTCACCAGCGACTACCGCCCGGCCCAGGCCGAGCTGCGCAGCGGCCTGCTGCGCGCCCGCCTGCGCGAACCCCAGGCACCGGTGCAGATGGGCCTGTGGGGATGATCGCGCTGGATTGCGATGACGACTTCGCCACCTGGCGCGACCAGGCGCGGCAACTGCTCGGCCATGGCATCGACCCGGCCACGGTGACCTGGGGCCAGGCGCGCATGGACGACCTGCTGGCCGTGCCCACGCCCCTGCCCGACGGCCCCGGTCCGTTCCGCGCCCGCGTGCCGGCGGCGCTGCTGGCCCAGCTGGAACAGGCCGGGCGATACCGCGGCGAGCAACGCTGGAACCTGCTGTACGAAGTGCTGTGGCGCGTCGCCCATGGCGACCGCACCGCCATGCTCGCCGGCGACCGCCTGGGCAGCGAGATGCAGCGGCGCATCCGCCAGGTCGGCCGCGAAGCCCATCACCTGCATGCCTTCGTGCGCTTCGTGCCACTGCCCGAGGCACTGGCCGAGCAGTTGCAACTGGACCTGGTGGCCTACCACGAACCTGCCCACGACATCCTCGACAGCGCCTGCGGGCATTTCGCCGATCGCCTGGGGCGCCAGCGCTGGTTGATCGCCACGCCCCGCGACGGCGTGCGCTTCGACGGCCAGCACCTGGACTACCGGCGCCAATGCCCGGAGCAATGGCGGCAGTGGGCGCGCAACGCCGAGGACCCCGGTGCCGAGCTGTGGCTGGCCTACTACCGGCACACCTTCAACCCCGCCCGGCTCAACCCCGGCGCGTTGCGCCAGCACCTGCCCGGGCGCTTCTGGCGTCATCTGCCGGAGGGCCCACTGATCCCCGAGCTGGTCGGCCAGGCGCGACATGGCAAACAGCGCGACGGGCAGGCGCAGGAGGTCGGGCGCCAGCGTGGCAAACGCATTGCTTCAGGGAACCACAAACCAAACGAATAGAATTTGTGAAAAGTTCACCATTTTCCGATTCGAAAGCATTGTTGCGGGCCTGACAATCCGACACACTTATTGCTAATTGTTCTCATAAGCACTAGCAATAAGGATAAAGCTCGGCATGTCACCGCACATCTCCCCTCACCGCTTCACGCCCACCCGCAACCTGTTGGCCATGGCCATCTGCATGGCAACCCTCACTCCCGCGCTGGCCGAGGAACAAGCGCCGGCCGTGGTCGAGCTGGGCGCCACGGCCATCAACGACAGCAGCCTGGGCAGCACCACCGAGGGGTCGAAGTCGTACACCACCGGCTCCATGTCCACCGCCACCAAGCTGCCGTTGACCATGCGCGAAACGCCCCAGGCGGTGACCGTGATCACCCGCCAGCGCATGGACGACCAGGGCATGACCAGTATCAACGACGTGGCCAGGTACACGCCGGGGCTGTTCCTCAACCAGTCCAACGGTCCGGGCCGGCAGACCTACAAGGCCCGCGGCTTCGACGTCGACAACGTCATGTACGACGGCATCCCCAGCGCGTACACCGGCTGGGTGGTCGGCGCCCAGCCCAACCTGGCGATGTTCGACCGGGTCGAGGTGGTGCGCGGCGCCACCGGCCTGGTCACCGGTTCCGGCACGCCGTCGGCGGCCATCAACCTGGTGCGCAAGCGCCCGCTGGCGGAACAGAAGGTCACGCTCACCGGCGCCGCCGGCAGCTGGGACAACTACCGCGGCGAACTCGACGCCTCCAGCCCGCTCAACGACAGCGGCACACTGCGCGGCCGCGTGGTGGCCTCGTACCGCGACGCCAACGGCTTCCGTGATGGGCAGCAGGAAGACCACGGACTGTTCTATGCGATCACCGAGGCCGACCTGGGCGAGGACACCACCCTGACCCTCGGCCTGTCCCACCAGAAGGACAAGACCAACGTGTTCTGGGGCGCGATCCCCACCGAGCTCAACGGCCACCACCAGGACCTGCCACGCTCGTACAACCCGGCCACCGACTGGGAGGTCAAGGACCAGGAGATCAACACCCTGTTCGCCGAGCTGCGCCAGCACCTGGCCAATGACTGGAAGCTGCAGGTCAACGCCATCTACAGCGAACAGAACGCGCTGTTCCGCGGCTCGTACCAATCGCGCTGGGACCTGGCCAAGCCGCTGAGCCGCACGGTCTACCAGTCGGCCCACGACGAGAACCAGCTGGGCCTGGACACCTTCGCCAGCGGCCCGTTCGAGGCCTTCGGCCGCACCCACGAGCTGGTGGTCGGTGCCAGCAAGCGCATCTACGACATGACCGAGCGCAACTACAGCCCCTACGACCTGGACTACCCCATCGACGGCGGCAAACCGGACTTCCTGCACACTGGCAGCAGCCGCTACCTGATCAACCAGGAAGGCGTGTACACCACCACCCGCCTGAGCCTGGCCGACCCGCTCAAGCTGATCCTCGGCGGGCGCCTGGACTGGTACGACTACGACCTGCGCGGCAGCAACGAGGGCGACTACAAGGTGACCCGCAACGTCACCCGCTATGCCGGCCTGATCTACGAGCTGGACGAGCACCACTCGCTGTACACCAGCTACACCGACATCTTCCAGCCTCAGGACAACAAAGACCCCAGCGGCACGCCGGTGCGACCGATCGAAGGCAAGAACTACGAAGTGGGCATCAAGGGCGAGTACTTCGACGGCGCGCTCAACGCCAGCCTCGCGGTGTTCCGTATCGACCAGCAGAACCGCGCGGTCGAGGTGGACAAGAGCCTGTGCCGGGCCGGCCAGTTCGCCTGCTACGAAGCCTCAGGCGAGGTGCGCAGCCAGGGCATCGACTTCGAGCTGCAGGGCGCGCTGACCGAGCAGTGGCAGATTGGCGCCGGCTACACCTATGCCCGTGTGCACAGGGTCAAGGACGCCAAGAACCCGCAGAACGTCAACAAGCCGTTCGAATCCGACACGCCGCAGCACCAGTTGAAGCTGTTCACCACCTACCGCTTCCAGGGCCCGCTGGAGAAACTGCGGGTCGGTGGCGGCGTTACCTGGCAAAGCCGCATGTACAACGACTTCACCGTGGCCGACGGCAGCAGCTACCGCCTCGAGCAGGGCGCCTACGCCGTCACCGACCTGATGGCCGGCTACGCGGTCACCCAGCACCTGGACTTGCAGCTCAACGCCAACAACGTGTTCGACAGGAAATACTACTCGTCGATCTCCAAGTCGGTGAACTATGGCGGCGATACCTTCGGCGATCCGCGCAACCTGATGCTGACGGCCAAGTACAGCTTCTGAATCCCTGGGCGCAAGGATGCGCCTCCAGGCCTAACGCGCTTCTACAGACTTCACGCATGCACCCACCGCCGATGCAGCCCGCGCGCCAGGGCATCGAGCATGAACCCCAGCACACCGATCAGCAGCACCATCGCCATCAGCTCCGAGTAGGCCAGCCGATCGCGGGTATCGAGGATGAAGTATCCCAAGCCGGCGCTAACCCCGAGCATTTCGCACGGCACCAGCACGATCCACAGGATGCCGATGGCCAGGCGCACACCGGTCAGCACATGGCCGATCACCCCGGGGATGACCACCTTGCACAAGGTCTCCCAGCGCGTGGCACTGAGGCTGCGGCTCAACTGCAACCAGCGCGGGTCGAGCTGGCGCACCCCGGCGGCGGTGTTCAGCAAAATCGGCCACAGCGCGGCGAAGGCCAGCAGGAAGTAGATCGGCTGGTCGCCCACGCCCATCAGCATCACCACCACCGGCATCCACGACAGCGGCGAGATCATGCGCAGGAACTGGAACGCCGGCGTGGTCGCCGCCTCCAGGTGCCGGTAGCTGCCCACCAGCAGGCCCAGCGGCACGCCGATCAGCAGCGCCAGCAACAGGCCGACGAGGATGCGTTTCAAGCTTACCCAGATGTGCCCATAGACCTCGCCCTGCCCCAGCAACTCCACCAGGCTTTGCAGCGTGGCCTGGGGCGCGAAGCGCGCCGACAGGCCATCGGCGGCGCCGAACAGGCGCACGCCCGCCCACCACAGCAACAACAGCGCCGCCAGGCCCGCCAGGCCCAGGGCACCATGCACGACATGCCTGCGCATCAGACCGCGAACTCCTCGCTACGCTGGAAGTTCTCGGCAATGCCGAACGCGGCCGGGCCACCCACGGCGGCGATGGCGTTGCGCACGAAACGCTCATCCACCAGGTCGCGGGCAGTCTGCGCCGGGTCCAGACCGGCGAGGAAATCGCTCTCGCCGACGATCAGGGTGTTCTTCAGGCGCTTGACCAGTTCCTCGGTGTAGCTGGGGAAGGGGTAAGGCTGGAAGTCGATGCGCTTCTCGTCCCACTGCTGGTGCTGGATCGCGCCGCTGGCGATGTAGCCGGCGCGATCTTCGGCGGAAGGCGCCAGCACCTTGGTCAGCACCGCCGGCTCGTGCGGGGTGTACTTGTTGGGGCCGGCCTTGGACAGCAGGGCTGCGGCCTCGGCGCGGTGCTCGCGGGTCCACTGCTGGGCCTTGACGATGGCGTTGACCACCTTCTGCGACCACTCCGGGCGATTGTTCAGGTCGTGCTCGTGCATGAACACCACGCAGCAGGCATGGTTGCGCCAGACATCACCGGTGAAGCGCTGCACGCGGCCAACCTTGAGGTTCTCGGCCAGGGCGTTGAACGGCTCGGCGACGATATAGCCAGCAATGCGCTTGCTGGCCAGGGCCGGCGGCATGTCCGACGGCGGCAGCACCAGCAGGTTGACCTCGTTGTCCGCCAGTTGCGCGTCGGCAGACTTGGACACGGGCTTCAGACCGTTGTCACCGAGCATCTGCTGCAGCACCACGTTGTGGATCGAGTACCAGAACGGAATGGCCACGGTCTTGCCGCCGAGCTGCTTCATCTCGGTGATGTCCGGGGCCACGGTCAGGCCCGAGCCACCGACATGGTTCCAGGCCACGACCTTGGCCGGCACCTTGCTACCGTAGCGCGCCCACACGGTCATCGGCGACAGCAGGTGGATGACGTTGACCTGGCCGGAGATGAACGCCTCGATCACCTGCGCCCAGCTGCGCAGCAGCACCGGGCGCTCGGCCTTGATGCCCTCGGCCTCGAACAGGCCGTTGTTGTGCGCCACCAGCAAAGGTGTGGCGTCGGTAATCGGCAGGTAGCCGATACGCACGGGCGCGTCCGGCTCGGCGGCGGCGCGGGCCTGCAGGCTCGACAGCAGCGGCACGGCACCGGCGGCGGTAAGCATGGCGCTCAGCTTGAGAAAATCGCGACGGGACGTCGTGGAACAGCAGTCATCCATGCACATGGACAGCCTCCGAGGGCAAGGGGGGTGGAGTGGGTTCGGCTGTGCGGCTTGCCCGCCGAAGGGTTTTCAGGATCTCGATGCGTAGCGCGCCCAGTTCCTCGACCCGCTGCGCGCGGGGCTGCGGCAGGTCGATGTGCCACTGGCCAAGGGTGCGCGCCGGGTGGTTGCCCAGTAGCAGCACGCGATCGGACAGCAGCAGGGCTTCGTCGATATCGTGGGTAATCAGCACCGCAGCGGTATTGTGGGTGGCGATCAGTTGCAGCAGCAGTTGCTGCATGTCGGCCCGGGTCACCTCGTCCAACGCGCCGAAGGGTTCGTCCAGCAACAGCACCTCGGGCTGGCGCGCCAGGCAGCGGGCCAGCGCGGTGCGCTGGGCCATGCCGCCGGACAGCTGCGCCGGGTACTGGCCACGGGCGTGGCCCAGGCCCACCGCGTCGATGGCATGGTCGATCCGTGCACGCCGCTCGGCCGCCGACAGCTTGGGCTGGCGGGCGAAGTCGAGGCCGAAGGCGACGTTCTTCTCAAGGGTCAGCCAGGGCAGCAGGCTGGGGTCCTGGAACGCCACCGCCAGACGCGGATGCGGCCCCTGCAGCGGCTCGCCGCGCAACTGCACGCGGCCGCCACGGGCCTGCTGCAGGCCGGCCAGCACACGCAGCAGGCTGGACTTGCCGACCCCGCTGGGGCCGAGGATGCTGACCACTTCCCCCGGCGCCAGCGCCAGGTCGAACTGCTCCAGCACCGCCTGCCAGCCACCCTCGCGCGGGTAGCCCAGGCTGATGTCACGGGCTTCGAGTAGCACGTCGGTCATGCAGAGGCCGCCTGGCGTTGCAGCTCGGCGCGCAGTTGCACCAGGCTCGGAGTGACGATCGGCACGAACGCCGACTCGCGCCAGCGGCGGGCGAAGCCCTCGCCATAGGCGGTCAGGTAGGCCTTGCCACCGCTGGCCTGCAGCTCCAGCTGCACGGCGTCGGCGGCGCATTCGGCGAGGGTGATGCGCAGTTTGAACAAGGCGGCCGGCTGGCCCTGGAAGCGGTCGTCGCGCAGCCCCTGCTTGAGCTCGGCGACGGTGTTCTCCAGGCGCTCGGCGAGCACCTGGCGGGCCTCCTCGAGGAAGGCGCCACGCCCTTGCAGGTGCGCCTGTGCCTCCTCCAGGGCGCGGCGTGCCAGGCCGATGGCCATGCCGCACTGCAGCGCCAGGAACGCCGGACGCACCCTGGGCAGAAACGCGCGGGCGTTGTCGTGTAGCAGCCAGTCGCGCGCCAAAGGCACCTGGTGGAAGGCCAGCGCCGCCGTGTTGCTCGACTGCAGGCCCATCAGTTGCAGGTCGTCGGAGCGCTCCAGGCCCGGCGCGTTCGACGGGATGGCGACCACGAACGGCGCGCCACCGGTATCATCCTCGATGGCCGCGGCCACCACGAAACCGTGCTGGCGCAGGTTGGTCACCCAGTGCAGGCGTCCTTCCAGATTCCAGCCATCGCTCGCGGCGCGGCCACGCACCTGCAAGGCCTCGATGCCGGAAAGAAACTTCATGGCGTTGGACAGGCCGGTGGCCCCGGCCAGCTCGCCCTTCAGCAGATCGGGCAGCAGCCGCTCGCACAGCGCCCGGTTGGGGCTTTGCAGCAAGTATTCGATGAAGGCGCGCTGGCCCCAGCAGACGAAGGCCGCGGCCAGCGAATGGCTGGCGATGGCGGCGATGGCCTCGACCGCCGCGGTGACGTCGCCACCCGAGCCGCCAAGGGCCGGGTCGACGCCGATGCGCAGCAGTTGCGATTCGGCGATCTGCGCCAGCACCCGGTGTGGATCGCACTGGCCCTGGTCGATGGCCTCGGCATTGGCATCCAGCCATTGTCGAAATGCATGATCAAGCATGTCCCTACTCCTGTTGAAACGCCGGGCGCGCCGGCATCAGGCCCCGATCAGGCCGATGGCTGCCAGCGGTACTTGCCGAGCTCGTCGTTGAGCGGCGTCTGGGCGAACACATTAGCAAAGTTGCACAGGGTTGCGAGGCTCACGCCGAGAATCACTTCCAGGGCGTTGCCTTCGCTGAAACCGGCATCGCGAAACGCCTGATAGGTGGTGTCAGAAACGTTGCCACGGGTGTCGATCACCTCGCGGGCGAACGCGGCCAGGGCCTCGTAGCGGGCGTCGGGCAGCTCGCCACGGGCACGCAGGGCATCGACCACTTCCTGGGGCAGCTTGGCCTTGTTCAGCGCCACAGCGGTGTGGCCGGCAACGCAGAAATCGCAGCCATGCTGGGTGGCGGCGATCAGTTGCACCACTTCGCGCTCGGCCAGGGTCAGCTCGGATTTGCCGTTGAGCGCCGAGACGGTAACGTAGGTTTCCAGCGCCGCCGGGGCGTTGGCCAGGATGCCCAGCAGGTTGGGGATGAAGCCGGAGTTCTTTTGCGCGTTCTCAAGGAATGGGCGGGCGGCTTCCGGGGCGGTCTGCAGGCTGTGTAGAGTGATGCGTGCGGACATGGAGTGGTCTCCTTTGATGTAGGTCGCTACAGTCTGTTGGTTATAAGAAGTAGCATCCATATTCATCAGTCGCCTTTCCTTGCTCCAGAGTCCTTGCATTAGATGATTTCTTCCAGCCCCCTCGTCGATTGGTTATTAGAGAGCCTGGAGCTCGACGCCAGCCTGTTCCATGTCGGCCGCTACTGCGGCGGCTGGCACGCCAGCACCCAGGGCATGGGCCGGGCCAGTTTCCACCTGGTGGTGCAGGGCCATTGCTGGCTGCATATCGATGGCCAGGCGCAGCCGCTGCGCCTGGAGAGCGGCGATGCGGTGTTCCTTTTGCGTGACCTGGCCTATCGGCTGTCCGGCGACGAGGAGGCCGGCGACGCCTGTGCCCAACCGCGCCGAAGCATGCAGCCGCTGGACCTCGAAGCCGGAGACGGCGTGGGGCTAGTGTGCGGGTTCTTCCACTTCCAGTCGGGGTTGTCGTCGCTGATCGTCGACGGACTGGCGGACTGGATCCTGCTGCGCGCCAGCGAGCCGGCCGGCAGCGCGGCGCGGGCGCTGTTCGGGCTGATCCTCGAGGAATGCCGTCGTCCGCAGCCCTCCCAGGCGCTGCTCGAACGCCTCACCCACCTGTTGTTCCTGTATGTGCTGCGCCAGCAAGTGCACGCCGGCCAGTCGCTGGGCGGCCTGGTCGCCCTCGCCCGCCAGCCGGCCTTCGCCGGCTTGCTGGAACGCCTGATCGAGGAGCCGGGGCAGGCCTGGACGCTGGAGAGCATGGCGGCCTGCACGGGGCTTTCGCGCTCGGCCTTCTTCAAGCGCTTCAACGAGCTAGCCGGGCAATCACCCGGGCAGGTACTGCTGGCGCTGCGCATGCGCCATGCCTGCCAATTGCTCAAGACGGGCAATACCGTCGAACAGGTGGGCGCGCAGGCGGGCTATCAGTCAGTGGCGGCCTTTACCCGGGCATTCGCCAAGGCGGTCGGCGTGCAGCCAGGAGCCTATCGCAAACAGCAGGGTGCGGGATAAGGCGCAGCCCCCTCAGGGCCGCCGCTGCATCCACGCCGCCCCCAGCCCGCTGAGGCAGATCACCGCGATGCCGACCAGGCTTGTGCCGTCCGGCACCTGGCCGAACACCACCAGGCCCAGCAACCCGGCGAACACGATCTGGCAATAGCTGAACGGCGCCAATAACGCCGGCGCCGCATGGCGGAACGCCTGGGTCAACAACAGGTGCGCGGTCATCCCGCAGCCACCCAGCGCCAGCATCAGCGGCACATGGGACCATTGCGGCGCCTGCCAGAAAAACGGCACCAGTGCCGTCATGATCAGGGTGTTGCACAACCCGGCGTAGAAGTTGCTGGTGGTCGGGCTGTCGTGGGCCGCCAGTTTGCGCGTCAGCAACTGGTAGAAACAGAACCCCAGCGCCGAGCCGAAGGGAAACAGGATGGCCGGGGTGAACATCGCTCCCCCCGGGTGCACCACCACCAGCACGCCGACAAAGCCCATCACCACCGCCAGCCACTGCCCCGACGTCACCCGCTCCTTGAGCAGCGGCACCGACAGCGCGGTGACCAGTACCGGCGCGAGGAAGTTGACCGAAGTTGCCTCCGCCAGCGGCAGGTACTGCAACCCGGCGGTGAACAGCAGGCTGGTGCTGAGCAGGCTCAACGCGCGCAGGGTCTGCAGCAACGGCCGGCGTGTACGCAGCACCGCGAGGCCCGCCTTGGGCAGGAAGATCCCGGCCATCAGCAGGGTGTGCACCAGGTAACGCACCCAGACCACCATGATGATCGGATAGATCCCACCGAGGAATTTCGACAGTGCGTCGTGGCTGGCGAACAGGAAGGTGGCCACCACCACCAGGGCGATGCCGCGCAGTGGCTGGTTGACTCCGGACAGCGACGAACTGGAACTCATGAGGCTCTCGGGCGAGGGCCCCGGCATGGTGCCGGGGCATGGGCGGATTCTAGAAGAGAACCCGGGGACGCGACAAAGCCTTGTGGTCCAGCTGGTACATTTTGTTCGCTGATCGACCACTTTTACCCAAGTGGCCAGGATCTCAGTTGTGATGCAACGATTGCTGGGGCCGCTTTGCGGCCTGTCAGGCTCGCGGCAGCACCTGCGTCAAGCGCTCGCTCGCCGGCGCCGGCCGGCCATACAAGTAGCCCTGGAAATGCGAACACCCCTCGGCCAGCAGGCGCTCCATCTGCTCGGCCGACTCCACCCCTTCGGCCGTGGTCTTGATCATCAGGCTGTTGGACAGCTCGGTGATGGCGCGGATGATCGACATCGCCTCGCGGCTTTCGCACATGTCGTGGACGAACGACTTGTCGATCTTGATCCGGTCGAATGGGAACGAGCGCAGGTAGCCCAGCGAAGAATACCCCGTGCCGAAATCGTCGAGGGAAATCGACACCCCCAGGTCCTTCAGCGCGCGTAGGGTCCGCACGTTCTCCTCGCTGTTGCCCAGCAGCACCGACTCGGTGATCTCCAGCTCCAGGCGCGTGGCCGGCAGGCCTGAATCGGCCAGGGCCAGGG
This sequence comes from Pseudomonas sp. P106(2024), assembly GCF_057480815.1. Classification (NCBI taxonomy): domain Bacteria; kingdom Pseudomonadati; phylum Pseudomonadota; class Gammaproteobacteria; order Pseudomonadales; family Pseudomonadaceae; genus Pseudomonas; species Pseudomonas sp. P106(2024). The sequence goes on from NZ_JBLIYU010000002.1 coordinate 428,137, forward strand.
CCACGGTATGCACCAGGTTGGCATTCTTGAACTGCACCGCCGAGAGGTTGACCGATACCGTCTGCGTGGTGCCCCAGCTGGCCGCCTCCTGACACGCCAGGTTCAGCGCCCGGGCGCCGATCTCGTGGATCAGGCCGGTTTCCTCGGCGATGGGAATGAAATCCATCGGCATGATCATGCCGCGGCTCGGGTGTTCCCAGCGCAGCAGGGCCTCGTAACCGGTAACAGTGGCGCTCTGCTGGTCCACCACCGGCTGGTAGTGCAGTTGCAGCTGGCCCAGGTGCAGCGCGGTGCGCAGGTCAGTCTCGACCAGGCGGCGCTGGCGGGCGGCGACATCCAGTTCGACATGAAAGCACTCGTAGCGGTTGCGGCCGTTGCGCTTGGCCTCGTACAGGGCCATGTCGGCGTAGCCCAGCAACTGCTCGGCCTGGTGGTGGTCATCGGGCGCGACCGCCACGCCGATGCTCACCCCTACGCTGAACTGGTGCCCTTCGATATGGAACGGCGGGCAGATCGCCTCGATCAGGCGCTGGGCGGTGATGCGCGCGGCGTCACAGGTCTCCAGGCCCGACAGCACCACGGCGAACTCGTCGCCGCCAAGCCGGGCCAGGGTGTCGTGCTCGCGCAGCTCGCGGCGCAGGCGCTTGCCCAGGGCGCGCAGCAGCTTGTCGCCGAAGGCGTGGCCGAGGGTGTCGTTGATGTTCTTGAAGTTGTCCAGGTCCAGGCACAGGGCAGCGGTCAGCTTGCCGCTGTCCTCGCCGCGCAGCAACGCCTGCTTGAGACGTTCATGGAACAGGGTTCGATTGGGCAGCCCGGTCAGCGCATCGTGATGGGCCATGTGGTGGATCTGGGCATGGGCGGCCAGTTCCTCGGTGGCGTCCTCGGCGACGAACAGCACGTAGTCCCCCTGCCCTTCACGATTGTCGCAGAGCGTGGCCCGGCTGCGCAGCGTACGCGGCCCCGTGGCGGTGTCGACCCGGGTTTCGGCGGCGTAGCCCTTGGTGCTGCGCGCCCCGCGCGCCAGCTGCTGCTCGAGGTAGTCGACGGCCGCCGGCACCAGGCATTGGCGCGGCAACTGGCCGACCATGCGTGTGCCCTGGCGGCCGAACAAGCGCTCGGCCTGCTGGTTGGCCAGGAGGATCTGCTGGCTCTGCAGGTCCTGGACAATGACGCTGGCGGGAATGTTGGCGATCACCGAGTCGAGGAACTGCGACAGGGTGGTCATCTCCTGGCTGTACTGTTCGGCCAACTCCTTGGCCTTGAGCAGCTCAAGCTCATGCTGGCGGCGCTCAGAAATGTCGCGGGTGATCTTGGCATAGCCGATCAACTGGCCGCTGTGTTCATCCTTGATCGGCTCGATCACCACGCTGGTCCAGAAGTGCGACCCGTCCTTGCGCTGGCGCAGCCCTTCGGCCTGGAAACGCCCCTCGTTGCGCGCGGTGTCCAGGCTGCGTGCCGGCAGCCCGGCATGGCGGTCCTCGTCGGTATAGAACACCGAGAAGTGCTGGCCGATGATCTCCTCGGCCTGGTAGCCCTTGGCCCGCTGCGCGCCCGGGTTCCAGTTGGCGACAATGCCCTCGGGGGTGAGCTGGTAGATGGCGTAGTCCGCCACGCTCTGGATCAACAACCGGTACATCATGTCGGGATTGGCGGCGAGCGACATGGGAATGACCTGACTCCTTCACAGCAGGAATAGGAAACCTCCGGACCGTACGTCGGAACAGTCCGAAATTACGAAGTGCTGGCATTATGCCGCTCGATGCGGGGCTTTTGTGAAGCGCGTCACAAAAAATCTGCAAGGCTTCAGTGCCGCTGCCGGGTCACCAGGAAGTTGCACAGTGGCGGCTCGTCATCCAGGGCGATCTCACGTACCGCACGCGGCAGGTCCGCCAGCACTGCCTGGCAGAACGCCAGTGCCGGGGCATCCGCGGGATAGCAGCGCACCAGCCAGTCGCTATCGCCTTCGCACAGCGTCTGCCGCGCCACCGCCAGGCCCACGCCCTGGCGGCGGTACTTCTTGAGGATGAACAGGTCGGCCAGCTCGCAGGCCTCGATGCCGGGCAGCTCGCTGCGCTCGATGAGCATGAAGCCGGCGATGAAGCCGTCCACCAGGATCAGGCTGGCGCTCCAGCCGGGGGTTTGCCAGTAGCGGGCGAAGTGCGGCTCGTGAATGTAGAAGCGCCCGTCCACCTCGACGTCCTCCTGCTCCCAGTCGGAGGATTCGTAAGCGTAGAACTGGTAGAGGTTACGCACCAGCTCGGCGTGCTCGGGGTCGGTCTGGAGCAACTCGACAGGGACAGTCATGGTGCAGGCTCGATCAATTCGCAAATCGCGAGTCTACCAGCCCAGCGTGGGGCAAGCCCTTGCACGATGGTTTGGACTATCCCCCTGTAGGGCCAGGTTATTCGGGCAGCGCCGCCATCGCATCCACTTCCACCAGCATTCCGTCCAGCGCCAGGCGCGGGACCGGAATCAGCGTGCAGGTCGGCGTCATTCGGTCACCCCAGGCGCGCTGGGCCTCGGCCACCCACTGGCTCAGGCGCGCCTCGGAATGGTCGACCACCAGCAAGGTGAGCTTGAACACGTGCTCAAGGGCAGCCCCACGGGAGGCCAGGGCGATCTTCAGATTCACCAGGGCCTGGCGCGCCTGCTCATCGAAACGCGCCGACAGGTTGCCCTGCAGGTCTTCGCCGCCCTGCCCTGCGATGTACAGCAGACGGCTGCCGGCACGCACTTCGGCGACGTGGGAATAGGCATTGCCACTGGGGTCGTAGAGGCCTTCGGGGTTGCTTAGGGCGAAGGCGGCTGGCTGGGTCATGGTATCGCTCCGTCGATGGAATGAGCGGCCGAGTATCAAACCTCAGGTTAAGTCGAGGTCAAGCCCTTCAAACCACCGCGGATCGTGCCCCCTTTAATGTCCAACGCCTCTATTTTTCGTGCAGCACCGCCCGCCCCTTCACTGCCCGCGGCCCGCGCCAAGCCCAGATCAACAGGCCGGGGAACGGCGCGTAGACCACGAACACCACCCACAGCATCTTGCGTTCGGCGCGCCGGTCACTGCCGATGATATGCCAGATGGCCCAGAGCTCCAGGAGGATGACCACGAGGGCGACGACGAACCACAGTGTTCCGATTTCCATGAGTTTTCTCCTATTGGCATGTACTGGGTTGGGTCGCCGAACACAGCAAGGGTTCACTCGGATCTTGTCCGGCCTGCCACCCACTGGCACAGTGGGTAGCTGTCCAGCACCCACGCCGTGGAGCCCCCATGCCGTTCGATCCAACCTTGCTCGCCCAAGCCCGCCATGTGGTGGTGTTCACCGGCGCCGGCGTCAGCGCCGAAAGCGGCATTGCCACCTTCCGCGACAAGCTGACCGGGTTGTGGGAACGCTTCGACCCGGCGCAGCTGGCCAGTGCCGAAGGTTTTCGCGCCGACCCGGCGCTGGTCTGGGGCTGGTACCAGATGCGCCGCGCCGGGATCGCCCAGGCCACGCCAAACGCCGCCCACCTGGCCATCGCCGCGCTGGCGACGCGGGTGCCGAAGCTGACGCTGGTGACGCAGAACGTCGATGACCTGCACGAACGCGCTGGCAGCCAGAACGTGCTGCATTTGCATGGCCGGCTGGATGCGTTCCGCTGCCTGGACTGCGCGCGCCGGGTGGACGGACCGGTGGCCGTGCCCGAGGACGCCCTGCAAGGCCGGCGCATCGAACCTCCACGTTGCACCCACTGCGCCGGGCCGGTACGCCCCGGGGTGGTATGGTTCGGCGAGAGGTTGCCGGAGCAGACGCTGGCGCGGGCATTCGACGCCGCGCAGCAATGCGATGTGCTGTTGTCGGTGGGAACGTCCGGCGTGGTGCAGCCGGCGGCCTCGATGCCACGCCTGGCGTTGGCGGCGGGGGCGACAGTGGTGCAGGTCAACCCGCAGCCTGCGAGTGAGCAGCATCCGCGGGCATTCGCGTTGGCCGGCAAGGCGGGCGAGGTGTTGCCTGAATTGATGCGCCAGGCGTTTCCCTGAACCTGCCGTGCTGTCGCCGGGCAAGCCCGCAGGTTTCAGCGGCTGGCCTGGTCCAATGCAGCTTTCAGGTCATCGGCAGCGGTATAGCTCTTCTGCCCGACCAGTACGCCATTGTCCAGCGAGAGCCACAACACCTTGCCCTGCTCCCCGGCATAGCGGCTGGCGACCCGGCCTTCACGGTCCAGCAGCACCCGGTAGCTGTAGTCGCGCATGGCCGGGATGGCGAACAGCTTGCTGATCAATGCCGGCATGCGCTGGATATCCGCAACAAACACCGCACCACGCGCCTCAAGATAGCCCTTGGGTTGTTCGGCCAGCGCCGCCTTCACCAGCTTGGCACCGTCCATGTCGCGGGCAACCAGCAGGATGCGGGTGTCGGCGCCCAGACTGTAGGGCTGATCGTACTGGTCAAGCAGGGTCCAGGGTGCGAGGGTTTCCCCGGTCTGCACGGCATGGGCCAGCAACGGAAGCAGGCTGAGCAAGAGTGCGGCGGCGTATTTCATGGTTGGCGGTTCCGGTTCAAGAAGGTCGTCAGCATAGCCCAAGCCGCCGCTGTTGAGAGGATCAACGCAACTGTCCGGCAATCAGCCCCACGGCAATCAGGATCATCACGCCGCCGGACAGCCGCCCCACCGCCCGCGCCGCCACAGGCCGGGTGCGCAGCACGGCCTTGGCCCCATAGCCGACCATCAGGTAGACCACCAGCGAGCTGCCCAGGTGTACCAGCCCCAGCAGCAGGATCTGCAGCGGCAGCGGCCAGCTCGACTGCGGATCGGTGAACTGCGGCAACAACGCCAGGAACAACAGGAAGACCTTGGGGTTGAGCCCACTCACGCACAGGCCCTTGAACGCCCAGCGCGACCCCGAGTCTCGCTCGCCGCCTTCGCCCGCCTCGGGCACCGCCGGGCTCAGCAGCAGGTTGCCGCCCAGCCACAGCAGGTAAACGCAGCCAGCCAAGGTCAGCAGGGTGAGCGCCAGCGGGTGCCCGGCGAGCAGGCTACCGACCCCGGCCGCCACCACCAGGGTGACCAGGAAATGCCCGGAGAGCATGCCGGCCACCGCCGGTACCACCCAGCGCCCGCGCATGCCGGCCGAGATGGCATAGGCCCAGTCGGCACCAGGGGTGATCACGAACAGCAGGGAGACGGCCCAGAACGCCGCCAATACACTCATGGTCATGTCGACCCTTCCTTCCACACAGGTTTCGGTGAAAGAAAGACTACGGATATCACCCGGGGATTTTCTTTCGTATATTCCCTGCAACACGCCGAATACTGGAAGATTCTCCCCTATGGATCGAACCGATCGAAAAATCCTTGCCGAGCTGCAGAAGGACGGACGCCTGTCGGTTACCGAACTGGCCGAGCGCGTGGGCCTGAGCCTGTCGCCCTGCCACCGCCGCCTCAAGGCGCTGGAGGAATCCGGCGCCATCCTCGGCTACCACGCTCGCCTGGCCCCGGCGGCCCTGGGCCTGAATTTCGCCGCGCTGGTGTTCGTGACCCTGCGTGAAGTGACCCGCCAGCCGGTGGCGGACTTCGAGGCGGCGCTCGGGGAAATTGCGCAGATTGTCGAGGCCCAACGCCTGTTCGGCGATCCGGACTACTTGCTGCATGTGGTGGCCAAGGACCTGCCGGCGTTCCAGAAACTGTACGACGAACAGCTGACGAGCATCCCCAATGTCAAGCGCTTGAGCTCGACACTGGTGATGAAAGAAGTGATTCAGGACAGGTTGTTGCCGATGTGACCACCGGCGGGGATGGCCCTACAGGCAGGTCGCCGCCGCCGCGCGACGGCGCAGGGCCATCTGGTCGTCCTTCTGCGCGTAGTAGTCCACACGGGTGCCCCCGGCCTGGGCGTAGACATCGACGAATGACTCGGCCTCTCGGGTGTACACCGTGAACCCACCCTGCTTGCGCGCCTCCAGGTAACCGCTGGCATCGACCCCGAAGGTGTTTTCCTCTTGCCAGCTGAACTGGATGCACTGGGCGACCAGGTCCGGCGTCTTGTGCGAATCCAGGCGTGCGGTGGGCGACCCGTTGCGCGCCGCTTCCATGGTCGACGATGCACAGCCCGCCAGCAGCAGCGCCACGGTGATCGGCAGAATTGCTCGCATGTTCCATCCTCGGGACAAAAAAGAAGCTGACTCTAGCACCGCCTGGCCGACCGGGGAATCGCCGCTGCCGCTCATCGCCGCCGCGATAAATATTTGCGCGACAAAGAACCAAATCGATCGCCACAGGTCTCAGGAGGTACCGCGTAAACCGTTGCGGATCAAGGACCTATAACGTGATGAAACGCTTTGCCAGCCTTTCGATGATCGCCACCCTGCTGCTGCTCGGCGGCTGCTACAGCAATCACTACCACGACGATGACGACGGCTGGCGCGACCGTGACCGTGACCGCGGCCACCGTCATCACCATCGCCACGACCGTGACGATGACGACCGCCAGTACCGTGACCGCTACTACCGCTGAAGCGTCATTCCAACCCTGACTCGCCGCCAATCACGCGGCACCCTACTTCTGATGACTTCCCTGAGGTTCACAACATGCGTCTGACTCTGCCTTCCCTCGCCCTCGGCCTGCTGCTCTGCCAGGGCGCCTTCGCCGGTGACGGCACTGCGGCCATCGGCGGAGGCCTGGGTGGCGCCCTGGGCAACGTCGTCGGCAAACAGATCGGCGGTAGCACCGGCGCAGCCATCGGCGCGGGCCTGGGCGGTGCGGCCGGCAGCGCGGTGGGCGCCCGCAAGGGCAACCGGGCCGAAGCCGCCATCGGTGGCGGCCTGGGTTCGGCCGGTGGCTCGCTGATCGGCGGCAAGCTCGGCGGCGCCAACGGCTCGACCATCGGCGCAGGCCTGGGCGGCGCGGCGGGCGGCGCGATCGGCAACCATATGGGCGACAGCAACCGCAAGCACAAGCATCGCCACTGATTCAGCAGTACGGGGGGGGCCGCGGGCCCGCCCCAAGCGCCCTGCCATTACGCAGCAGATCGCCAACCGGCAAAAACACTGCAGCACGTCAACGACGCATTCGCGTCGAGCTGCCACACTAGGGCCATCGCCTATCGTGCCCCTGTGTGAAGGAACATCCCCTCCCCATGAACCATGAGTTGCTCTGGGTCCTAGGCCTGCTGGCCGTCGTCGTCGTCCTGTTCATCATCAACCGTCCACGTATGGACGTGGTTGCCCTGCTGGTGATTCTCGCGCTGCCGCTGTCCGGCATTCTTACCGTGGAGCAAGCCCTGGCCGGTTTCAGCGACCCCAACGTGGTACTGATTGCCGCGCTGTTCGTGATCGGCGAGGGGCTGGTGCGCACCGGCATCGCCTACCGCATCGGTGAATGGATGAGCGAACGCGCCGGCAACAGCGAGGCGCGCCTGCTGGTGCTGCTGATGGTCGCGGTGGCTGGCCTGGGCTCGGTGATGAGTTCCACCGGCGTGGTGGCGATCTTCATCCCGGTGGTGCTGAGCATCGCCGCACGCCTGCAGCTTTCGCCCAGCCGGCTGATGATGCCGCTGAGCTTCGCCGGCCTGATCAGCGGCATGCTCAGCTTGGTCGCGACCCCGCCGAACGTGGTGGTGCACAGCGAGCTGGTGCGCCACGGCGAAAGCGGCTTCGGCTTTTTCAGCTTCACGCCCTTCGGCCTGGTGGTGCTGGTGCTGGGTATCGGCTACATGCTGCTGACCCGCCACTGGCTCAACGGCGAGGTACGCAAGGACGGCCGCGTCGAAAGCCGCCGCACCCTGCTCGACCTGGTACTGGACTACAAGCTCAGCGGCCGCGAGCGGCGCCTGCGCATTCGCCCCCATTCGCCGCTGATCGGCCACACACTGGGCGAGCTGGAGTTGCGCACCCGCCACGGCGCCAATGTGATCGGCATCGAGCGCCAGCACAAATTCACCACCCGGGTGATCACTGCCGACTCCGGTACCCTGCTGCAACAGGACGACGTGCTGCTGCTGGACCTATTCGCCAACCGCGACGACCTGCGCAGCCTGTGCCAGTCGATGCTGCTCGAACCCCTGCACTTCAAGGCGGCCTATTTCATCGACCAGTCCCAGGAAGTGGGCATGGCCGAGATCTCGTTGCCTCCGGGCTCACAACTGATCGGCAAGACCCTCCTCGAACTGACCTTCCGCACGCGCTACGACCTCAACGTGGTCGGCCTGCGCCGCGACCAGCAAGCGATCGAAGGGCAATTGGTGGAAGAGAAGCTGCGACTGGGCGACACCCTGCTGGTGGTCGGCCCATGGAAAGCGGTGCGCCAGCTGCAGGGCAAGCCCCGCGACTTCCTGGTGCTGAGCCTGCCGGCGGAAATCGACCAGGTCGCCCCGGCCCGCGCCCGCGCGCCCTACGCGTTGATCAGCCTGGCGGTGATGGTCGGGCTGATGGTCAGCGGCCTGGTACCCAACGTCATCGCCGCCTTGATCGGCTGCCTGCTGATGGGCGCCGGCCGTTGCATCGACATGAACAGCGCCTACCGCGCCATCCACTGGCAGAGCCTGGTGCTGATCGTCGGCATGCTGCCTTTCGCCCTCGCCCTGCAGAAGACCGGCGGCATCGACCTGGCCGTCGGCGCGCTGGTCGGCGCCCTCGGCGGCGCAGGGCCGAGCGTGATCCTCGCCTGCCTGTTCGCCCTCACCGCGCTGATCGGCCTGTTCATCTCCAACACCGCGACGGCGGTGCTGATGGCCCCGGTGGCGGTCAGCACCGCGCAGCAGCTGGGCATGTCGCCCTACCCGTTCGCCATGACCGTGGCCCTGGCGGCGTCGGCGGCGTTCATGACGCCAGTGTCGTCGCCGGTCAACACCCTGGTGCTGGGGCCCGGGCAGTACCGCTTCGGGGACTTCGTCAAGGTCGGGGTGCCCTTCACCTTCCTGGTGATGCTGGTCACCGTGCTGATGGTGCCGTGGGTGTTCGGCCTGTAGTCGCCACGATCCAAGCGATTTGCGGCGAATTGACATCAATTGGGCAGTTGAAAGACACTCACAGACTATCGTCCCAGGTGCCTACGGCCGTTTTCCTGGATTCTGTCTTCGCTTGTCGGTCGAGCCCATGGTGTCATCAGCTCCGTCGCGCCTGCTGCCCCCGCTGATCCTGTTCGGCCTGACCCTGGCATTGACCCTGGCCGGCATCCTCGCCCGCCCCATCGAGTCGCTGTCGCTGTTCTGGCCGGTGAACGCCGTACTCGCCGGGGTGCTGTTGCGCAATCCGCGCCAGGCCACCCCCTCCGGATTCGCCCTCATCTACCTGGCCATGGTGGTCGCCGACCTCGGCTGCGGCAGCGCCTGGAAACCGGCCCTGTGGTTCAACCTGTGCAACCTCGGCGCCATCGTCAGCATCTGGTACCTGATGGCCCGCCTGCCACGCGTACATCGACGCCTGCGTACGCCCCACGGCACCCTGCGCCTGTTCGGCGCCTGCGCGGTCGGTGCCATGGTCGCCGCCAGCCTGGCCTGTGTGATGGCCACGCCCTGGTTCGAACAATCGCTGCGCGCCACATGGCTTGCCTGGTTCAGCGAACAGTTCTCCACCAGCGTGCTGGTCCTGCCCGTGCTGCTCACCGCCCCCTCGCCCCGCGCCTTGAGCGGCCACGGCAGCCAGCCGATCCGCCTTGCACCGCTGCTGGTACTGCTGGCCTCGCTGGCGGTCAGCATCGTCTTCGGCGGCCCCGGGGCCATCGCCTTCCCGATCGCCGCACTGCTGTGGTGCGCGCTGAGCTATTCACCGTTCCTGGTGGCGCTGCTGGCCCTGACCGCGGGCAGTACGCTGATCGTCGCCGTGGCGCAGAACCTCATGCACTTCAGCATTCCCCAGAGCGAGTCGGGGGTCACCACCCTGATGTCGGCACGCCTGGGCATCGCCATGCTGGTGCTCGGCCCGCTGGTGCTGGCCTGCGTCAGCAGCGCCAACCGCAGCCTGATGGCGCGCCTGGCGCATCAGGCAACCATCGACCACCTCACCGGCACACTGTCGCGCAGTGCCTTCACCCGCCGCGCCAACGCCCTGCTGGACAGCCGTCAGCACACGCCGCAGTTGCCCTTGACCCTGATGATGCTCGATATCGACCACTTCAAGACCATCAACGACCGCCATGGCCACGGGGTCGGCGATCAGGTGCTGCGCCAGTTCGCCATGACCCTGCAGGACCAGTTGCACGACGGCGAGCTGTTCGCCCGCCTGGGTGGCGAGGAGTTCGTCATCATCGTGCCGGGGCTGGCGCCGGAGCTGGCCAGGTTTACCGCCGAGCGCCTGCGCCGGGCAGTGCAGGACCTGCATATCGCCCAGCCAGAGCAGGCGCTACGGATCACCGTCAGCATCGGCCTGAGCGGCTGCGCCGCCGACACCCCGGCGCCCAGCCTCGACGAACTGCTGGCCAGCGCCGACCAAGCGCTCTACCGGGCCAAGGCCCAAGGCCGCAACCGGGTCGAGCAGGCCGAAGGGCAGCGCCAGGTGCGGTGACTCAACCGACCAGCAGGTCCCAGCTGAGCTTGGTGATCAACACGCACAGCAATACCAGGAACAGCCCGCGCACGAAACCCGCACCCTTGCGCACCGCCAGCCAGGTGCCGGTCAGCGCACCGAGGATGTTGAACAGCGCCATCGGCAGCGCAATGGCCCACAGCACATTGCCCGACGGGATGAAGAACACCAGCGCGGCCAGGTTGGTGGCAATGTTGACCAGCTTTGCCGAGGCCGAGGCATGCAGGAAGTCCAGGGCGAAGAAACGAATGAACAGGAAGATCAGGAAGCTGCCGGTGCCCGGCCCGAACAGCCCATCATAGAAGCCGATGGCGCCACCGATCAGCACCGCCAGGCACTGTTCCTTGCGGCCGATCACCCTCGGTTTGTGCAAGGTGCCGAAGTCCTTCTTGCAGAAGGTGTAGATGGCCATCAGCACAATGAGCACCAGCACCATCGGCCGCATCACGCTTGCCGGCACCAGCGATACCGTGGCCGCGCCAAAGAACGACATGACGAAGGCGCTCAGCGCCGCCGGCACGATCAGCCCCCAGTCCAGCGTGACCTTGCGGATGAACGAACGCGCCGCAAAGCTGGTGCCGCATACCGAGGCGAGCTTGTTGCTGCCCAGCAAGGCCGCCGGCTGGGCGTTGGGCAGCACGTTGAACAACGCCGGGATCTGGATCAGCCCGCCACCTCCAACGGCGGCGTCGATCAGGCCAGCGGCGAAGGCGAACAGCGAAAGCAGGGCGATATCCATCATCTCGAGGGTCCGGGCGGCACAAAACAGGCTGCCAGACTAATCAAAGCGGCGCGCGTGTGTTGAAATGCCATATTGCGAAAACTGCAACAAGGAGGCCCGCGATGGCACTGGACATGCTGCGTGAAATACAGGCGTTCGTCAGCGTCGCGCACAAGCGCAGCTTCGTCAGCGCCGCCCGTGCCTTGGGGCGTTCGCCCAGCGCGGTGACCCGAGCTGTGCAGGCCCTGGAGGATAACAGCGGCGCCAAGCTGTTCAACCGCAGCGCCAGTTCGGTTTCCCTGACCGAAGCTGGCGAGCGGCTACTGCCCCACGCCGAACGCTTGCTAGATGTGCAACGGGATGCCGCCGACGAACTGGCGGCGCTGACCGGCGACGCCCAAGGCTGGATTCGCCTGGCCGCGCCCGAGGTGCTGGCCCTGCAAGTGCTGCCATCGGTGCTGGCCGAATTTGCCCGGCGCCACCCCCACGTCACCCTCGACGTACAGTACGGCGACCATGCTTTCGACCCGTTGCAAGGCAAGCTGGATTTCGTGATCCGCGGGGCCTTCCCGCAGTCCAGCGAGCTGATCGGCTATCCACTATGGCGTTACCGCCGCCATCTCTACGCCAGCCCTCAGTACCTGGCGTTGGCCGGCACACCGCAGGTACTGGAAGACCTGGAGCGGCATACGCTGATTCTGCACACCGCGCCGCGCATCCTGAAGGCCTGGCATTTCAGCAAGGATGGACACACCGTGAGCCTGCGCCCGCGGCCTCGGCTGCGCCTGGGCTCGGGGGTGGCGGTGCTGCAGAGTACCCTGGCGGGGGCCGGTATCGCCCGGCTGGCGGATTGGCTGGGGGAGCCGGAGGTACGTGCCGGGCGCCTGGTGCGGGTCTGTCCCGAGTACCACCTGACATCCAGCACCGGACAGGACCCGCAGATGCACGCCGTGTACCCAGCCGGCGACCGGCCGGCGAAGGTCCGCGAACTGCTGCAAGCCCTGCGCGAAGCTGGTCTGCGCAGTGGGAAACAGCCCTGAACAGGGCTGCTCAATTTCTGCTCAATCTAACAGAGACCCTGAAAACAATGGCCTGCAGCGCTTTATCCACAGACCTACCCACGATTTTTGTGGACAGTTTCTACAAGCCTTGAAGGAATTTTTACAAGCGCAGTAAAGCCGCATTGGCCAGCTTGACCAACTCGATCCATTCGCTTGCGCTGATCACACCAGAACGCTCCAACTCTTCGGCACGGCGCAGTGCCTGATCGTAGTCCGCTTCGTGGAGGATGCCCTCACCGAGAAAACGACCGCGCCACTCCAGCATCGCTGCAGAGCCCTTCTTGCATTCCATAGTGTGTATTGTCTCCAAGGCAAGTGAACGGCCCGTGTGCCCGGGCCCTGGGATTGGGGGCGCGAGATTACACGAGCGACTTGTACTTGAGAACGACTTGCAGATACCGCTTGTCTAGACGACTGCGGCCAGGGGGGCAGGGTAAACCGGGCGACGTGTCTGGCCCGCCATTGCGCCAGGCGGGCCGGGACAAGAAAATTTTACGGCTCAGCTTGGCGGGATGGTACCCAGCAGGCCAATCATGATAGTCAGCAGCAGAAAACCACCCAGAAACAGCGCGAGCTTGCCCATCGGAACCTCTACAGTGTGATGTCGTAACGGCGGGGCTGGCCGCTGCGGCAGTGCAGCGGGGCAACCTGCCCAGCGCACACCGGGTTGGAAGGCTGGGCCTGGACGTATTGTCCGGCAGCCGCTGATACGGTTACAGATTCAGGTTCGAGGAAAAAAAGCATATCAGATGATGATTTCTCCCATCGCGGGGCAAGCACGCTCCCACGGGTAAAAGACGCGAGGTTAAGGCGATCGGCGTGGGAGCGGGCTTGCCCCGCGATGACGTCTGCGCAGGTAACACACCTGTGCTACGGTCCGAAGCCCAGACAAGGAGAACTACCGGAGATGACCGCGCTCGCCAACAACGCCGCCCTGCTGATCATCGACATGCAGAACGGCATCAACCACCCTCGCCTGGGCCGTCGCAACAACCCCGAAGCCGAACAGCGCATCAACCAACTGCTCGCTTCTTGGCGCGCGAGCATGCGCCCGGTGGTGCATGTGCGCCATGTTTCCCGCGATCCCGATTCGGTGTTCTGGCCGGGCCAACCCGGTTGCGAGTTCCAGCCCGCCTTCACTCCGCACGCCCGCGAGACCGTGTTCGAAAAACACGTGCCCGACGCCTTCTGCAACAGTGGGCTTGAACGCTGGCTGCACCAGCGCGGCATCAGCCAGCTGGTCATCGTTGGGGTGATCACCAACAACTCGGTGGAGTCGACCGCACGCTCGGCAGGTAACCTGGGGTTCGATACGGTAGTGGTGGCCGATGCCTGCTACACCTTCGACCAGCACGACTTGCAGGGCCGACTGTGGCCGGCGGAGGATGTCCATGCCCTGGCGCTGGGCAACCTGGCCATGGACTATGCGCGGATTCTCGACAGCGCGGCTGTCCTGGCCATGGCCTGAACTCAGTCCAGCAGGCGCAGCTTCGCCAGCGGCACCCAGCCAAGCTCCCCGTTACCGGCACGACGACACCAGATCCAGCCGTTCAGCGGGCGCAGGCCCTCCAGCAGCTGGCCGGGGTCAACGTCCAGCTCATGCGCCGAATAGGCCTCCACTGCCCTGCCTCGACCGACGCCCAGCCGCTCGATGAGCTGGCCGGGCACCCAGCCCGGCTCCTGACCGTGGCAACTGCACAAGTACCAGTCCTCCCAGTGCTCGTCGCCCTCGTAACGCTGGCCAATATCCAGCAACGTGCCCTGGGCAAAGGTGATGGGCGCAGGGTATTCACTGCGGTGTGCGGCAATCACGACGTAGTTCACAGGCCTCTCCCTGGCTGCGAAAAGCGTCGATGCTAGTCGAAGGCCCTTCAGAGCACCATGATCATTTCGTGCCAGGCCATGCCGCCATGATCGGAGGCCGACGGGCGTACATAGGTGTAGCCCATCTTCTCGTACAGCCCGACGTGGCGATCCTTGCACATCAGGTGAATGGTCGCCTTGCCGCGCTCGCGCATCTGCTCGACGAAGCGCGCCATCAGCCGGCTGGCATGGCCCAGGCCCTGGTACGCCGGGTCGAGCACCACCGACATGATCACCACGTTAGGCGCCTGCGGGTCGTGTCCGACCAGCTCCTTGAAGGCCTCGTCGGACATCACCACCTGGTCGGCGCAGCCGCTGTTGATGAAGCCGATCACCTGGCCATCGGCCTCCAGCACCAGGAAGCCCTCCGGGTACTGGGCGATGCGCGTGGCGATCTTCTCACGGGTGGCGGCTTCGTCGCCTTCGTAGGCGCTGGTTTCGATCTGGTAGCAGTGGTCCACGTCGGTTGCCGTGGCCTGGCGGAACATCGAGGTGCTCATGGGGCGGATCCGGATAGCGGGAAACAGGGGCGACATGCTAACGGAAGTCGTCGCCCAGCTGCATGCACCAGTTACACCGAACGGGTGATGCCGCCATCGACCCTCAGGTTCTGCCCAGTGATGTAGCCCGCGCCCTCGGAGGCCAGGAAGGCGACAGTGGCCGCGATCTCCTCGGCCTTGCCGTACCGCTCCATCGGAATCCGGTTACGGAATTCCTCTTTCTCCGGCAGGCTGTCGATAAAGCCCGGCAGCACGTTGTTCATGCGGATGTTCTCTGCCGCGTAACGGTCGGCGAACAGCTTGGTGAAGGCCGCGAGCCCGGCACGGAACACCCCGGAGGTCGGGAACGCCGGATCCGGCTCGAAGGCGGCGAAGGTCGAGATGTTGATGATGGCGCCGCCGCCCTGGCGCTGCATGATCGGCGTCACCAGGCGAGTCGGGCGCACCACGTTGAGGAAGTACACCTCCATGCCACGGTGCCAGTCATCGTCGCTCAGCTCGAGGATCGGTGCGCGCGGGCCGTGGCCTGCGCTGTTGACCAGCACATCAACCCGCCCCCACTGCTGTATCACGGTATCCACCAGACGCTGCAGGTCTTCTACCGACTGGTTCGAGCCGGTCACGCCGATGCCGCCCAGCTCGGCCGCCAGCGCCTCGCCCTTGCCGGACGACGACAGGATCGCCACCCTGAAGCCATCAGCGGCCAGCCGCCGTGCGGCCTCAGCGCCCATGCCACTGCCACCTGCGGTAATGATTGCGACTTTCTGCGAAGACATTTGCTGCTCCTTCAGGGAGTTGATCAAGTAGGCCCATGAAGCCAGAATCCGGCTTAACGCACCAATCACAAATACTGGCAGCAGCCTGCAGGAAATCTACTGGATGAGCGCGCCCAAGCGACGCAATGCCCCCGCCATCGTCAACCACCTGGTGGCCTTCGAGGCCGCCGCCCGCCTGGGCAGCTTCCGCGCCGCCGCCGACGAGCTGCACGTCACCCCCGGCGCCGTTGCCCAGCAGGTGCGCACCCTCGAGGACAAGCTCGGGCGCCCGCTGTTCGAACGCCTGCCCCGAGGCCTGCGACCCAACCCGGACGGCGCCGACTACCTGACCCGCGTGCGCCTGGCGTTGGACATCATCGAGGATGCCACCGGCGAACTGCTGGAGCGCGACAGCCAGCGCGATCCCCGGCAGATCCTGCTCAGCACCACCCCCGCCTTCGCCAGCCGCTGGTTGATCCCGCGCCTGGGCCTGTTGGCCCAGGCACACCCGCAGGTGGCGCTGATGATCGACGCCTCCGACACTACCCGCCCCCTGAACGGCAAGGGTGCCGTGGACCTTGCCGTGCGCTGGGGAGCGCCGCCCTTCGCCGACGCCTACGCCATGCCCCTGCTGCCCGGCGTGGCGGTACCGGTGTGCGCGCCGGCACTGCGCGGCGAGCGCCCTTGGCGGCTAGCCACGGATCTTGCGCAGCAGCCGCTGATCTCCGACAGCCACAACAACTGGAAGCGCTGGTTCGATCACTACGCGCTGCCCGGCACGCGCTTCAGCGGCCCGGTGTTCTCCCAGACCATCCTCGCCATCGAGGCCGCCGAGCAAGGCATGGGCATCGCCCTGGTACCCCGCCTGCTGGTAGAAAATGCCCTCAGGGCCGGCACCTTGGTACTGGCCCTGGAGGACCATGAGCTGCAAAGCGATGCCGGCTTTCACCTGCTCGCCGGCCATGCTCCGCAGGCAGGCTCGGCCGCCGAGCAGGTGGTGCGCTGGCTGCAGGCGCAAGCGAACAAGCAAGACTGATCCTGTCTCGCCCTGTGGGGCTGCTGCGCAGCTCATCGCTGGCAAGCCGGCGATCGACCGCAATGCGGCCCTGCCTTTGTAGCGTTCTGTGTACCAACCGCCTTCCGATACACACGAACGCCCACCCCGCCAGCACCCGCCCCCCCGGACACAGCCACCGCCTTAACTACACGCCATCCAGCCCACACCGATGGCCCGCCAAGGAGATGCACCATGTTCGCCACCGCCAACCGCATCAACCGCTCAGCCCTGCTCGCCTGCGCCGTGCTCCTCTGGCCCTGCTGGCCGCCTCCCCAGGCCAGGCCGAGGAAACCCGCACGCGTGCCGCAGCTCGCCAGGCCACTTCCTTCGGATGCCAACGGCGCACCGCACCCATTGGCCGAGGCCTACGCCAAGCGCTTCACCGGCAAGTACGCCTATCACCTGGTGAGCGGTGGTATCGGCCACAACCGGCCGCAGGAATCGCCCGAAGCGTTCGTCAATGCAGTGTTGGATGCCGAGCATCTGTAAGGGTAATTGCAACATATCGTTTCGGCAGGCCTCGAAGGGAGACGGGGTGCACGAATGACCTCTGCGCCCCATCTGTTTCGAGCCAGGCCCTGTACGCCGGGGCCTGCCGCGAAGTGAGCGGAAGCATGCAGAAACACCCACCCAAATCACTCTGTGAGATGTCTCTTTTATCGCTGTAGGACGTTTCAACGGATTTGTGAGCCAGTGTATGAATAATCAGTATTGGCTGGGGAATTGACCTGATACCGTCGAGCCTTTCCTACAACGGCACGGATGCCCACGGCTTGTGAGAACGACATGGACAACTACGACAGCTCGGCACTTGGACTGCAGAAATGCCTACTGAACCTACGGCGGGATCATGCACGGATGAAGGCGGCGGGAGAGCTGGAAAGAGCGGCGATACTGGCGCAGGTGATCGGGCGGATGGAACAGGGATTGAAGGACGCCTCCCAAGGGATGAAGCCCGAGACCCTGCAGTGAAGTGATGCCAGCAAGATGACGATGGAGTTGCGGCTGGTCCTTCTGATGAGGCGCCGCAAGCCCATCGCTTAAACCACCCGCGTTCAATCGACCACCCATTACCGCGCAGCCCCTTGCGTGTAACTGCCTCCATCCCACGCCCATTTTCCATGCAGCTTTTTAACCGAAAGGTCAGCTAACACCCCGAATTCAGCTTTATTTGAAAGACCTCTGGCAGGTTGGTACAGAGTATGCAAACGTTTGCTCAAAACAATTAAGCGAACAATCGCCGAAGCTTTCGCTCACCTCAGCCTTTTTGGGCTACCACCGCATGAACAAGGACTTTCAATGCGTCAACCTGCATCCCTGCGCCCAGCGGCTCGCTCCTCCCTGGCTGCCTCCCTGCTACTGGGCGCTGTTACGGGACTACTCAGCACCACCAGCCACGCCCTGGACACTGCCTCCAACGAGTCAGCCCAAGGCGAGGCCCTGAGCCCCGCCGCCGCGCCGGTAAAATCCGGCCCTTACCTGTCGGACTGGTACAACCAGAACTTCACCCTGATCGGCACCAAGGACATCAGTTTCGGCCCCCGCCCGGTCGACGATATCTACCTGGAATACGAGTACTTCGGCCGCAAGGGGCCGTTCGAGCTGTACGGCTACATCGACATCCCGAAGATCCTCGACATCGGCAACAGCCATGACAAAGGCGCGTGGGACCACGGCTCGCCGCTGTTCATGGAGCACGAGCCACGGATCTCCATCGACTACCTGGCCGGCCGCAGCCTGGCCGTCGGCCCGTTCAAGGAGTGGTACGTAGCCTTCGACTGGATCTACGACCACGGCAGCAACAGCGCCAACCGCGCCAACACCCTGTACAGCGGCCTGGGCACCGACATCGACACCCATTCGCGGGTCAACCTGTCGGCCAACTTCTATGGTCGCTACCAGTGGGAAAACTATGGCGCCAGCAACGAGTACTCGTGGGACGGCTACCGGGCCCAGCTCAAGTACATCGTGCCCCTCGGCAAGTTCGACAACGGCGCCTCACTGACCTATATCGGCTTCACCAACTTCGATTTCGGCTCGGATCTGCACAAGGACAACCCCAACCGCACGGCCAATGCCACGGTATCCACCAACGTATTGCTGTACGCCTTCACCCACCTGCGCTTCACCCTGGTGGGCCGCCATTTCCACAATGGCGGCAACTGGCAGGACGGCAGCCAGCTGAATTTCGGCGATGGCGATTTCCGCGGCCGGTCCGATGGCTGGGGGTATTACGCCGGGGTCGGCTACCAGTTCTGATCACTTGCGCCATGGAGGCTCGCATGCACCTGATGCATCGTCTTTCCCTCGCCGTGGGCCTGGCCTGCGGCATCCTGCTCGCCTCGACGGCCCAGGCCGGCGAGACGGCTGCGCCGCCGATCAAGCCCAAGGTGATGCTGATCACCCTGTTCGCACCCGAGGCACAGCACTGGATCGAGCGCCTGGAGCTGGAGCAGGAAGTGCGTGTACCGGGCCTGTCGGCGGAGTATCCAGTGATACGTTGCAACAGCCAGGACGTCTGCTTGCTGGTGACCGGCATGGGCCAGACCAACGCCGCGGCCTCGACCCTGGCACTGGCGCTATCGCCGAAGTTCGACCTGCGCAAGAGCTACTTCCTGGTCGCGGGGATTGCCGGGATCAACCCGAAGCACGGGACCCTCGGCACCACCGCCTGGGCCCATTACCTGGTGGAGTTCGGCACCCAGTGGGAGCTGGACTCGCGGGATGCGCCCAAGGACTGGCCGACGGGCTACCTAGGGATCAACACCCAGGGCCCGAACGAGAAGCCGCCGCTGGACTACAAGACCGAGGTCTTCGAATCAGAGAGATAGATATCCGTTTCGCTGAAATGCGACCAGCGGCCAAAGACTGGCAGTTCCTGGCAGATTTGGCACCTAACCCGAGATATCGAGGTACGCTGCCAATACGATCAGTCACACATCGTCGGGCTTTTTCGCAGCTGAGTCGATCTCTTCGCAGGTCTGCAGATCAGCGAATTTAATCCACTCATCAAAGGCAATTCGGTGGGCTTTGCACGTCTTCTCCCAGTCGACCCGGCTCATTCGACCGTAGGCCACCTGGTTCATCGTGGCGGCAATTTGAGCATCAAGCTCTCTTAATAGCTTATAGGCCTGATAACGGCCTTCCTTTGCGCTGGGCATGTAGCTCACCTAAGTGGTGGGATGGATGAGCTATCAGCTTCAACGGCTCATTACGGTGGACTGCGCCTTTACCGAGTCTGTTCCATGCATCGACTGCCTTACCCTTGCCTCCAACTGCTGTTACGCTTCACTTACACAGCCTCACCAGTCAGGACGCCTCAAATCGCCCGGTTTCCAATCGGCTTTCAGGATAAAGGTGAAGCTTCCAGTGAGACCTTTGCGAAGCTCCTTCGGCATCAAGAAGCCGAAGTGAATCAACCAGGAACCATCATCGAGACGGAACGTATCGCTACGGTAGCGCTCAACTTCTGCTTCAGTAATGCCAATCTCAGCTGCCACTTCTCGATTGGTAGGTTCGCGATCCATCGGTGATGCTCCTTCTGGCCTTGCGCCGGGATGCCACCAATACGCCGCAGCACGCGAATAAACCGCACTGACAGTTGCGAGCGTGCGCCTGTACTAGCTGCATGATCCTTCACTGGTCGTGGCTCATCGCATTCCTTTAGGCTGCGTTGAGCTATTCGACCCGCGTTTTCACTGCACGTTAGAAAGCCGCCTTTTGACGACGGCTCTGGGAATCGTGATCACGATTTAACTGACTGCCCTTTGGCCCAGTGGGCCTTAGGTAAGCTTCGGTTAAAGCCGCTGACACCTGAGGGGACATTCTGAATTTCCCCGCCTTTAGACAAGAACTGTTCAA
This sequence comes from Pseudomonas sp. P106(2024), assembly GCF_057480815.1. Lineage (NCBI taxonomy): Bacteria > Pseudomonadati > Pseudomonadota > Gammaproteobacteria > Pseudomonadales > Pseudomonadaceae > Pseudomonas > Pseudomonas sp. P106(2024). Next base: position 448,455 of record NZ_JBLIYU010000002.1, read on the forward strand.
TCTTTTGCTTCAGGTGCAAATGCGCCTGATGCGTCGCGGATTCGTACATGTTCTTACCCCTTCGATGAGCCGGACGATTGCCGACTCGCTCCCCACTATACCCACTTTACCCCGATAGGTGCGGGTAACGGGGCTGCATATCCAAAGAGACCATCATGGAAACCGAGATCCTTTCGGACGAAGGGCTGACCGCCCCTAGCGGCTACAAGGCCAGAGGCTACCAGCGCCGCTGGCTAGAAGAACGAGGTTGGGTATTCGTTGAAACCCTCCCACTGGTTGGTCGCCATTACGTCCGCTTGAAGCTGGGCGGGAGCCTTGGAGTTATGCCACCGGCGTCATCACCACCTGTAGTCCCTACGTGGACACCTCTCATTTCGAAGGTGAGGTGAAATGCGTCCTAGGTAGACCAAAAACAGGGACTTGCCCTGTTTGCATTCGACTTGACCAGTGGTTTGCGTTCAGCGCCGCCAGGCGCTCCTTAGCTCGGCAGGGCTTTGGTACTGATAGCGCGCTTCGTAGCGGCTCAGGTAGTCGATGACATGCTCGCATGAGGGGTAGCCATCCTGAACAGGCGGGGCAAACTGGCGTGCAACTCCAGCCACTGGTCGATGCACTGCGTGAAGCGGTGCTGAGCCAGGGCGTGATCAACGCCGATGAAACACCGGTACAAATGCTTGCGCCGGGCGAGAAGAAAACCCACCGGGCCTATGTCTGGGCCTACAGCACGACGCCGTTCTCGGCGCTTAATGCGGTGGTGTATGACTTCAGCCCAAGCCGCGCAGGCGAACATGCGCGCAACTTCCTGGACTCTTGGAACGGCAAGTTGGTCTGCGATGACTTCGCGGGCTACAAAGCCGGTTTTGAGCAAGGCATCACTGAAAGCGGCTGCATGGCTCATGCTCGCCGCAAGTTCTTCGACCTGCATGTCGCGAATAAAAGTCAGCTGGCCGAACAGGCGCTGCACTCGATTGGCGGTTTATACGAGGTTGAACGCCAGGCTCGGGATTTGAGCAACGAAGACCGTTGGCGAATACGCCAGGAAATGGCGGTACCGATCAGCAGCACACTGCATGAGTGGATGTTGGCCCAGCGCGATCTGGTGCCCAACGGATCAGCCACGGCCAAAGCCCTCGATTACAGCCTGAAACGCTGGGTAGCGCTGACGCGCTATCTGGACGATAGGGCTGTGCCCATCGACAACAATCAGGTCGAAAACCAGATACGGCCATGGGCACTCGGTCGCTCGAACTGGTTGTTTACCGGGTCGCTGCGCAGTGGCAAACGGGCTGCGGCAATCATGCGTCTGATCCAGTCGGCGCGTATGAATGGGCATGATCCGTATGCATACCTCAATAATGTGCTGACACGGCTGCCTACGCAGCGGGCTAGTGAAATCGATCTGTTGCTACCGCATCAGTGGACACATCGCTAATTTGTGATTCATGGAAAAATGTTTGCTAGTAGGAGTTCCGCGCTTACATCTCTTTAATCTGAGTCTTCAGTTTTTGAACGACCAGCTCTGCCCGAGTAGATAGAGGCCATTCTGAGCGGTGTATCAACCATAGCGTGTCCTCGACTAATCGTGGCCCCTTAATTACCTGGATACTTTCCGGTCGTTGAAACGCCAACCGTGCATAGCGCGGTAGCACCGTAAAGCCTAACCCTCGCGCAACAGGCTCAAGAATCAGACCAATCTGGTTGGTAAAGCCACGACAGGGAAGACTGCCGATGCCCGACTCATCAGGGTAGTAACGACTGAGCAGTCGACTGCCCATCGCGCGACCATCAGGGTGATCGATGAAGCCTATGCGTCTCAGATCCTCCCAACCTTCGACTCGCTCCGAGGCAGGTGCGATCAGCTCCAGTGGCTCCTCGGTGAAGCGACTCACGCACAAGCGCGGATCGTCGGGCTTGAACGTGACAAGGCCTAACTCGAATCGATTATCCAGTACGGCTTCGAGTACCTCCTTATCAGGGGCAAAGCGTTGTCGAATAACTAGGCCAGGATGCGTCTGCTGAACGGTCAACAGCATGGGGTACAGCACCAGTCCAATGCTGCCGGGACAGATCAACCCGACGTCTCCGTGCTTGTCATCATGCTCGGACAAGCGTTGATACAGGCGCTGATCGGCTGCGCCAACCTCCTCGCAGTAGCTCACCAGCGCTCGCCCAGCAGGTGTTAGTTCGAGCTGGCGCGGGCGGCGTATCAATAACGGGCCAAGCCTTTCCTCGAGCTTCAGCACATGCTGGCTGACAGCGGCCTGCGTCAGGTCTAGGTGCTCAGCGCAGCGAGTAAAGTTACCCTGTTCGATCAGAGCAGCGAAGGTTCTCAGCCATTGTGGATTTAGCATAACAATCTCTTATCACTACCATAATCTGATGATCATTTTCATTATGGCTCCGCCTTCCTAGACTGGCTACCTCACCAACGATGAAGAGGTACAGGTTATGTCATCAGTTTACCCACGTAGCTTCTCCCACTTAGGCTTGTCGGTAACCGATCTGGACGCTGCGGTGAAGTTCTACACTGAAGTCATGGGTTGGTACTTGATCATGCCCCCGACTACGATCACCGAGGACGACTCAGCTATAGGCGTCATGTGTACGGATGTGTTTGGTGCCGGCTGGAGCTCCTTGCGTATCGCTCACATGTCCACGGGTGATCGGATCGGCGTGGAAATTTTTGAGTTCCGTAACGCCGAAAAGCCTCAGAATAATTTTGAATACTGGAAGACCGGCATCTTCCACTTCTGCGTCCAAGATCCGGATGTTGAAGGCTTGGCAGCCAAGATTGTTGCCGCTGGTGGCAAGCAACGCATGCCTGTGCGTGAGTATTACCCTGGGGAGAAGCCATACCGCATGGTCTACATGGAAGACCCGTTCGGAAACATCCTGGAAATCTATAGCCACAGCTACGAGCTGATTTATTCGGCTGGTGCTTACAAGTGACGACCAGCGGCCCAAGCTCACAGAGCCTGGGCCGCATCATGTCCAGCAACAGTCGCATAGTCACCACACAACCGGATATCTCTCAAAAAAGGTGTGACTACCGCCCGCTTACCTATCAGTTCCCTATTGAGCGGTCAGTACGGGTCACCTCCGTCGAGCGCCTGGGCGGTACATTGCGTGTCCATTCCGAGCGCGGGTACTGGGATGCTAAAGCAGTGGTCAGTGCCACCGGCACCTGGAGCAACCCCAATATCCCTGCTTATCCCGGTGCCGAGCTGTTCCGTGGCCAGCAGTTGCATTCAGCTCACTATGTTGAGCCGCAGTCGTTCTCGGGTAAGCGAGTACTGGTCGTCGGTGGCGGAAACTCTGGGGCACAGATCTCGCAGAGGTGTCCCATGTAGCGGATGCGACCTGGGTAACGCCCACCGAGCCACTCTTCCTGCCGGATGATGTGGATGGTCGAGTGTTGTTCGAACGGGCGACAGAGCGCTGGAAAGCGCAGATGGAGGGCCGTGTGATTGAGCAGCCAGTCGGTGGGCTGGGCGATACCGTGATGGTCCCGCCTGTGGTCGAGGCGCGTAAGCGAGACGTTCTTCATGCAGTGAGGCCTTTCGTTCGCTTCACCCCCGACGGAGTGGTCTGGGCAGACGGCTCGGAGACCGCAGTCGATGCTGTGATTTGGTGCACCGGATTCAAGCCGGCGCTGGGGCACTTGGCGAGCCTCGGGGTAGTCACTGGTGACGATCGCGTCGACGTTTCAGGTACACGTGCAGTGAATGCGCCAGGCCTATGGCTGGTGGGTTATGGCGAGTGGACAGGCTCTGCATCCGCCACCTTGATCGGGTTGACCCGCACAGCCAGAAGCACTGTCGCTGAGATCGAGCAGTTTCTGGTGAAAGCGGAGGCTTGAGTGCCTCCGTTCTTACCCTGTGCTCAGTGGGTCTGCTGAGCCATCTCGCTATGTCTGGGCAACCCGATCGAGATGAGCGCAGCAGCCAGTACGAAAATGCTGGAAACCCACAGGCAGGCCTGCAAACCGTAAGCTTGGAACACCCAGCCTGACAGCAGTGTCCCGACCAGCCGCCCCAAGGCGTTGGACATGTAGTAGAAGCCTACGTCCAGCGAGACCCCATCTTCCTTGGCATAGTTGACAATCAGGTAGCTGTGCAACGAGGAGTTCACCGCGAACAGCACGCCGAACAGCATCAGCCCACCAAGCAACACCACCTGCGCCGACCAGCCTGCTGATAGGCCCACGGCAATAAGCGCAGGCAGTCCGGCCAGGGCGAGAGCCCAAATGAAGGCCGCTCGGCCGTCGGGCACATGACCACGCTTCTTGCCGGTGATGTGAGGAGCAAACGACTGGACGATGCCGTAGCCAATGATCCACGCGGCGAGGAAGCCGCCGACCAGCCAGAAGTCCCAGCCAAACGCGGTGCTCAGGTACACCGGCAGCGCCACGACGAACCAGACGTCTCGGGCACCGAAGAGAAACAGCCGTGCGGCCGAGAGGATGTTGATGGCTCGGCTCTTGGACAGCATGTCGCGGAACTTGGGTTTGGCCTTGGCTTTGCCCAAGTCCTTTTTCAGCAGCACCAGACTGCCAATCCAGATCAGAGCCAGTACTGCCGCCATGGCCAGCACCGCCAGGGTGAAGCCGAGCAACGCGAGCAGTGCTCCGCCGAGGAAAAAGCCCACACCTTTGAGCGCGTTCTTCGAGCCCGTCAGGATGGCCACCCATTTGTAGAGCGTCCCCTGTTGGCTGCCCGGTACCAAGAGCTTGATGGAGCTCTTGGCGCTCATCTTGTTCAGGTCCTTGGCGATGCCGGACAGTGCCTGGGCGGCCATCACCCACGGCACCGTCAGCCAGTCTGCCGGCACTGTGAGCATCACAAGCGCAAAGACCTGCATGCCCAAGCCGATGTTCATGGTGCGGTTGAGTCCCAGGCGGGCGCCGAGGTAGCCACCCACCAGGTTGGTGATCACGCCGAACACTTCGTAGAACAGGAACAACGCGGCGATCTGCAGCGGTGTGTAGCCCAGCGAATGGAAATGCAGTACCACCAACATACGCAATGCGCCGTCGGTGAGGGTGAAGGCCCAGTAATTGCCGGTAACCAGCAGGTACTGACGCACCTCCGCAGACAGGGCTGACAACGCCTTCATGATCGCTATTTACTCCGCTGCGCCGACCAGGCGGGCCAGTTCAACTGCACGGTTGGCATAGCCCCACTCATTGTCGTACCAGGCGTAGATCTTCACCTGTGTGCCATTGACCACCAAGGTCGACAGCGCGTCGATGATCGAGGAGCGCGGATCGGTGCGGTAGTCGATGGACACCAGGGGGCGTTCTTCGTAGCCCAGGATGTCTTTCAGCGGTCCTTCGGCCGCCGCCTTCAGCAGCGCGTTGACCTCCTCAGCCGTCGTCTCACGCTCAACTTCGAACACACAGTCGGTCAGCGAGGCGTTGGCCAGCGGTACACGCACGGCGTGACCATTCAGCTTGCCACGCAGCTCGGGGAAGATCTCGGCGATTGCGGTGGCCGAGCCCGTGGTGGTCGGGATCAGGCTCATGCCCGAGGCACGGGCGCGGCGCAGGTCCTTGTGAGGCGTATCGAGGATGCTCTGAGTGTTGGTGAGGTCGTGGATGGTGGTGATCGATCCGTGGCGGATGCCCAGGTTCTCGTGAATCACCTTGACCACCGGGGCCAGGCAGTTGGTAGTGCAAGAGGCGGCGGTAACGATGCGGTGCTGCGCCGGGTCGAACAGGTGCTGGTTGACGCCCATCACCACGTTCAGTGCGCCTTTCTCCTTCACGGGAGCGCAGACCACCACGCGTTTGACGCCCTGATCCAGATAGGCCTGGAGCTCGGCTACCGATTTCATCTTGCCGCTGGCCTCGATGACCAGGTCGCAGCCCGACCAGTCGGTGTCGGCGATGGTCTTGTTCGCGGTGACCTGAATGCGCTTGCCGTCGATCACCACCATACTGCCCTCAGCATTGGCTTCACGGTGCCAGCGGCCGTGGACCGAGTCGAAGTTAATCAGGTGGGCATGGGTCTCGGCGTCGCCGGCCGGATCATTGATCTGCACAAACTCGAACTCTGGCCAGTCCCAAGACGCGCGCAGCGCCAAGCGACCGATGCGGCCAAACCCATTGATGCCTACTTTGATTGCCATGGTGTTGTTCTCGCGTAGCCGTCAGCGGACGGTCAGAGGGTATTGGCGAACAGGTTGATGTAGTCGACGTGCGCAGGGTTCCGAATCGCACGTGGGCGCAGGGCCTGGACCTGAGCAACAGCTTCCTGCACGGGAATGCCGCACTCGATCATCAGGCGGGCCGCAAACAGCCCGGTGCGGCCGGAGCCGCCTTTGCAGTGAATGGCGATCGTCTTGCCAGTCATCACCAACGCTTTCAGGCGGTCCCGGTGGATCTCCCAGGCGGCAGCAAAGGGCTCGCCGGGCGCCTGGTCGTCTTCCACCGGCAGGTGGAACCATTCTAGGCCCAGCAGTTGGCACTCCTCGGGCAGCAGGTCGATCTCGTTCTGCAGCAGCTCTTCACTCGGCATCAGGGTGACCAGTGCACTCGCACCAGCTTCGCGCAGCGTTGCCAGCGCGTGGGATACCGAGGTTTCCTTGGTGCCAGGGCACGGGGTGAAGATCAGCTGGCCGATCAACTCGGGAGTGGCCAGCACGGAATACGGGTGCAGTTGCATGCTCAGAAAGCCTCAGATGGAGCGTTGATTAACGCGTTTGGAAAGCTCTTCAGCCGACTCCTTGCGCTCGGAGTAGCGATCGACCAGGTAGTCGGCGCGGTCACGAAGCAGCAGGGTGAACTTCACCAGCTCCTCCATCACGTCGACGACACGGTCGTAGTACGCCGAGGGCTTCATGCGGCCGGCCTCGTCGAACTCCAGGTAGGCCTTGGGTACGGATGACTGGTTGGGGATGGTGAACATGCGCATCCAGCGACCGAGGACGCGCAGCTGGTTGACCACGTTGAACGACTGCGAGCCGCCGCAGACCTGCATCACCGCGAGGGTCTTGCCCTGCGTTGGGCGCACGGCGCCCATGCTCAGTGGAATCCAGTCGATCTGCGACTTGAACACACCAGTCATCGCGCCGTGGCGCTCAGGCGAGCACCAGACCATGCCTTCCGACCACAGCACCAGCTCACGCAGTTCCTTGACCATGGGGTGGTCATCGGGCACGTCATCCGCCAGTGGCAGGCCGGAGGGATTGAAGATCCGCGTCTCCGCACCGAAGTGCTCCAGCAGGCGTGCCGCTTCTTCTGTCAGCAGACGGCTGAAGGAGCGCTCGCGGGTCGAGCCGTACAGCAGCAGGATGCGAGGCTTATGGGTGGACTTTTGCTCGACTGCCAGTTTGTCTGCTGTCGGCAGGTCGACCAGTTCGTTGTCGATGTTGGGGATGTGGTTTTCGGTCATGATTTACTCCTGAGACAAGGCACCAGAGGGCTGATCAAACCAGCGGCGCTTGAGCCACAAGGCCACGCCCACCAGCGAGATCAACACCGGCACTTCCACCAAGGGGCCGATGACAGTGGCAAAGGCAACCGGCGATGCGAGGCCAAAGGTGGCGATGGCCACGGCAATGGCCAGTTCGAAGTTGTTGCTCGCTGCGGTGAACGCCAGCGCGGTGGTGCGCGGGTAGTCGGCCTCCAGCAGCTTGCCCATCCAGAAGCTGATGAAGAACATCACCACGAAGTAGATGGTCAGCGGGATGGCGATGCGCAGCACATCCAGCGGCAGCTGCAGCACCATGTCGCCCTTCAGGCTGAACATGGCCACGATGGTCAGCAGCAACGCCACGAGCGTCAGCGGACTGATCTTCGGAATGAAGCGCACCTGGTACCAGGTCTCACCCTTGCTACTGATCAGGATCTTGCGGGTCAGGAAACCGGCCAGGAACGGGATGCCCAGATAGATCATCACCGACTGAGCGATGTCGAGGAAGCTGGTCTCGATGACGCTCCCCTCAAGGCCAAACAGCGGCGGCAGCAGGCCCAGGAAGATCCAGGCGTACACGCTGAAGAACAGGATCTGGAAAATGCTGTTGAAGGCGACCAGGCCCGCCACGTACTGGTTGTTGCCACCGGCGATCTGGTTCCACACCAGCACCATGGCGATACAGCGCGCCAAGCCGATGAGGATCAGGCCAGTCATGTACTCAGGCTTGTCGGAAAGGAACACTACTGCCAGCCCGAACATCAGTACCGGGCCGATTACCCAATTCTGGACCAGCGACAGCACGAGGATGCGCTTGTCCTTGAAAACCTGAGGAAGTTCCTCGTATTTCACCTTCGCCAGCGGCGGGTACATCATGACGATGAGGCCAATCGCGATGGGGATGTTTGTCGAGCCTACCGACAGGCTGTTCAGCCACGCGGGCAATCCCTGGAGCAAGCTGCCCAGGGCGATACCGAGGCCCATGGCCAGAAAGATCCAGACCGTCAGGTAACGGTCAAGGAAGGAAAGTCGGCTTTTGCTCATGGTGGATCTCCCTAAACGTCAGAGCGTTCCGATGCGGGCCAGCTCGACCTTGAGCTGCCCGGCATTCAGTTGTTCAAAAGGCAGTGCAAGGAATGCCGTGATACGTCGCTCGATCTGCTCAAGCGTGGTGTCGAAAGCCGCATCCAATTTGGCGGCGCTACCCTGCAGGTCCGATGGATCGGAAAGCCCCCAATGGGCTTTTACTGCCGGCCCGAAGAACACAGGACAGGCTTCGCCGGCGGCCTTGTCGCAGACAGTGATGACGAAGTCCGGTGCCAGCTCGGCGTGTGCATCGCTGGATTTGCTGCTGAGGCCATCGGTGGAAATACCGGCGCGCTGCAGCGCGGAGATGGACAGCGGATGTACCTCGCCCTTGGGCTGGCTGCCGGCGCTGTAGGCCTTCATACCGGCCGGGGCCAGGTGGTTGAACATGGCTTCTGACAGGATGCTGCGGCAGCTATTGGCGGTGCAGAGGAACAGAACTCTCATCGATTTTCGCTCGGCAGTGATCAGCAGCAGGTGGCGACGCGCTGTGGGCGGTCACCCATGGCGTCCAGTCGAGTGGAACTGCTGTTCAGCCACTCGCTATTGGCCTCCAGCGTCGTTTTCAGGATCTCGCGTACCCAGGCGGGCAGCTCCGGATGTAGCCGGTAGTAAACCCATTGGCCCTGGCGGCGGTCTGCCAGCAGGTCACACGTGCGCAGCTGCGCCAGGTGGCGGGAAACCTTGGGCTGGCTTTCCTCCAGCGCACAGGTCAGCTCACAGACGCAGAGCTCTTCCTCGCGGGCGATCAGCAACATCATCCGAATGCGGTTCTCGTCGGCGAGGCATTTGAAAACCTTGGTAGGGGTCAGTGGATCAGTCATAACGATTCTCAGTATTGGGTTTTCACGAGGACGAACATCTTGATGCGCTCATGGATCTCGTGAAGCGTATGGCGGAAGGCATCGTGTTTGTCGCTGGTGACCGGATCTTCGAAGTGCCACGCCAAGCGCTCGCCCAATGCCGGCAGTAACTGGCATTCCAGCGCCGCCTTGTCGCAAAGGGTGATGACGTAGTCGAAGCGCTCGTCGGCGAACTCATCGATGGACTTGCTGCGCAGGTCGCTGGCATCGATACCGAGGTGCTCAAGCGCCGCGAAGGTACGCGGATCTACTTCGCCAGGCTGAGTACCGGCGCTGAATGCTTCAAAGCGCACAGGGTCTGTGTGTCGGAGCAATGCTTCGGCGAGCTGGGAGCGAGCAGCGTTTGCGGTGCAAACAAACAGGACGCGGATCTTGCCAGTCATCACGAGGTGCTCTGCGTGTATATGGTTTTTCGAATATACGCTTTTTCGAATGTATCGCAACCCCTCCGGTGATGGGTGGCTTTACATGTGCATATTCGTGCACATATATTGGCGGCATGACGACCAACCAGAACCTCCGCACCCAAGCCATCGACGCTGCCATCGAGTCGCTGGACGAAGCCTTCTTCAAAGCACTCTGCGAGCCCTCCAGGGTCGCGGTGTTCAAGCGCGTGCTCCTGCTGGGCCGGGCGGATGTCGGCGAAATCGCTAAAGAACTGCCGCAGGAGCGCTCGGTGGTCTCCAGGCATCTGCAGGTGCTGCACGATGCCCAGATCGTGAAAGCCACCAAGGTGGGCAGGCAGGTGTTCTACGAAGTGAATGGTGGGGCGATCGTCGAGCGCCTTGAGGGGCTGCTCCACCGAACCAAGGGTCTGGTTTCGCTGTGCTGCCCGTAGCTCGTGCCCTTTTTTTGTCCTGATATATGCATGAGTGCGCACATATGAATAAATCGAGTCGCGCGGTGGATGTGATCGTCATCGGTGGTGGGCAAGCGGGTTTGGCGCTTGGCTGGCATTTGCAGCAACAGGGCTTGGACTTTCTCATCCTGGATGAGCAGACGCGCCCGGGTGGAAACTGGCGTAACTACTACGACAGCCTGCAACTGTTCTCCCCGGCAGAGTATTCAGCGCTACCGGGGATGGTGTTTCCAGGCGATCCCCAGGGCTACCCGCTGCGAGACGAAGTGGTGCAGTACCTGGAGGCATACGCCGCCGACTTTCAACTGCCCTTTGAGGGCGGCACCCGAGTGCTGGACGTCGTGCAGAAGGACAAGGCATTCGAAGTTCGCGCTGCCAACGGATCGACCTTCACGGCGCGTGCGGTGGTCGTGGCATCAGGGGGCTTCAGCCGTCCAAGCACGCCTGACATCCCTGGCCTGGAAAGCTTTTCAGGTACCTGCCTGCACAGCTCGGCGTATCGAACGCCTGAGGCCTTTGCCGGCCAGCGCGTCGTCGTGGTCGGCGCGGCGAACTCGGCGGTTCAAATTGCCTATGAGCTTGCCGGCGTTGCGCAGGTAGTGCTGGCGACCCGCGAGAAGATCCGCTTCTTCCCCCAGCGGATCCTGGGGCTCGATTTTCATGCCTGGCTGAAACTCACCCGGTTGGAGCACACGCGGTGGTTGAGTGACCAGAGCACGCCCGTGCTGGATACCGGCAAGTACCGGCAGGCCTTACGTACCGGCCGGTTCCAGCGCAAAGCCATGTTCCAGGAGGTGTTGCCCGACGGCGCTGTCTGGCCGGATGGAACCATCCACCAGGCCGACGCGCTGATCTTCGCCACCGGCTTCCGGCCGAACCTGGAGTTTCTGGCACAGCTTCCAGTCGCCGACCGGCAAGGGCGTGTCCTGCAGCGAAACGGCGTGGCAAATCAGGTGCCCGGCCTGTACTTCGTCGGGTTACCCAAGCAAAGGAACTTCGCCTCGGCAACCCTCAGGGGTGTAGGGGCTGATGCGGGCTATCTCATGCCGCAGTTGCTTCGCCATCTGGACCGGGTTGGTTCGACGGAAACACCCGTTCAACGATCGCGCAGTCCAGCCAACGGCCTTCAAGACAAGCGTGCTTCTCATAGACGCCAACCGTCCTGAAACCGCAGGACTGACAGAGCGCGAGGCTCGCCTCGTTGAAGGTGAAAATGCGTGAGAGGACTTTCCAGAAGCCACGTGCCTCAGCCTCACCGAGCAATGCTTTGAGCAGCGCCTTGCCGATGCCACGTCCGCGGACGTCACGGTGCAAATAGATCGAGAAGTCGGCGATGCCGGCGTAGCACGAACGCGCGCGGTAGCTGCTCAGGTTTGCCCACGCCACTACCGCGCCGTCGACCTCGACGACCAGCACCGGATGGCGAGACATGTCGGCCACCCAGGGCTGCACATCCATGGCGGTACGTGGCAGGGTCTCGAACGTAGAGCTGCGGTCTTCGATCCCCTGGTTGTAGATCTCGGCAATGGCCTGGACATCGCTGAGTTGAGCAAGGCGGATGTGCATCTGACTTCCTTTCGCGGGAACTAGTGGTTAAAGGACTGCATTTTTCTTTCGGCAACTGCCTATTCACCCCCCGGCGTACCAGCACTGTACAACGCGGGCATGGGGATTTTCACATTTCGGCGGCGACTCGCCGAGCAATCAACACTTTTTAGGGATGTTCGCAACCAACAAATCGACGGGGGAAACTGTTCGACTTGCTCTCCCTCGATGCACTCCCAAGCCCATTTCCGTAGCGATGCGCTGCGCAGAAAATCGCCCGCCTTCTACGAAGCTTTTCGCAAGGCGAAGCAACGGGGGAGGATTTAGGTGCCGCTGTTTGATGTCCCGAACCGTAGAGGGTCATTTGCCCTGCCGCCCCCGGCGTCAAAAATGGGCTGAGCTGGAAGCGAAAGACAAGCCTCTTGATCTGCTGCTTAATGAAAGCGATCTTCGCGCGACGTAATCCCCGAGAAGGCAGAACGAACACCAAAGGACAATCTGGCAGAGCTCCGCCAGCTTCGCCCCTTCTTCGACGAGGCGCCGATTGACGCAAAAACGCCGGTCCTAGTCGCACAGTACCGGGATGCCAGGTCAGCGCCCGTGAGGGCAAATCGGGAGATAGCACTTCACTCCCACGTCTACAACCTGGCCCGAGAGTGGGGCTCACCACGAAGGAGAACCCTTGCCAAGGTGTGCGTAAAAACAAGGAGACGCCCCGAGATTTCTACGCCAATGACGCGGTCTGGAGTGCGGTATATGCGAAGGCGGTTGATGATCTGAGGGTCGCCATGGACTTGGCGTATTTGACAGGTCAGCGTCCTGCGGACGTGCTGGTGATGAGGAAGGATGACATCAAGGACAAAGCCCTCGGCGTCAAACAGAAGAAGACCCACAAGAAGCTGCGGATCATGCTAGAGGTGGACGGATTGGCCAGCGGGATGGGCGTCCTGATCGAAAAGATCTTGAAACGCAACGAGGCTCACGGCTCGCCCTACTTGATACTCACCGAGGCAGGCAAACGGGTGACAGCCGCAATGCTACGACACCGCTGGGACGATGCACGAGAGCAAGCGGTGAAGGAGGCTGTAGCAGCCGGAGACCAGGTCCTGGCAGGCCGCATCAGCCAGTTCCAGTTCCGTGACATTCGCCCGAAAGCGGCTTCAGAGATCACCGATATCGACCACGCAAGCCTGCTGCTTGGCCACACCAAGGGCGACATCACAGAGCGGGTTTATCGCCGAGTTGGAGCCCTGGCAAAACCTACCAAATAGCGAAAGTTTCGGAAGCGCTTCCAGAACAGACCATTCCCAAGAGTATTCCCATGGGTGGTTTTACTATGCCCCAAAAACGCAAAAAGCCCTGAAAAATCAGGGCTTTGAATGTGGCGGAAGCGTAGAGATTCGAACTCTAGGATAGTTGCCCATCGACGGTTTTCAAGACCGTTGCCTTAAACCACTCGGCCACGCTTCCAGCTTGTTTTGCGGCGGCAATCATACCGTAATGTAACAAGCTGTCAAACTCTCTGTGTCGCGCCCTGCGACAGCTCTGATATGCTCTGCCTCATACGTTCCACTACCGTCGGTCCCGGACCGCGGTCTCACCCCAAAGGAGTGCGCCATGCGCGAACAGGATTACGCCGTCCAACACGGCCAGCAGGTCGAGCAGCAGGAGGTCAGCAAGGTCCTGCGCAACACGTACAGCCTGCTGGCCCTTACCCTCGCCTTCAGCGGCATCATGGCCTTCGTCGCACAGCAGATGCGTGTCGGCTACCCGAACATCTTCGTGGTGCTGATCGGCTTCTACGGCCTGTTCTTCCTCACCAACAAGCTGCGTGACTCGGCCTGGGGCCTGGTGTCTACCTTCGCCCTCACCGGCTTCATGGGCTTCATCCTCGGCCCGATCCTCAACCGCTACCTGGGCATGGCCGGTGGCGCCGAAGTGGTCAGCTCGGCCTTCGCCATGACTGCCCTGGTGTTCGGCGGCCTGTCGGCCTACGTGCTGATCACCCGCAAGGACATGAGCTTCCTCAGCGGCTTCATCACCGCCGGCTTCTTCGTCCTGCTGGGTGCCGTGGTGGCCAGCTTCTTCTTCCAGATCAGCGGCCTGCAACTGGCGATCAGCGCTGGCTTCGTACTGTTCTCGTCGGTCTGCATCCTGTTCCAGACCAGCGCCATCATCCATGGCGGCGAGCGAAACTACATCATGGCCACCATCAGCCTGTACGTGTCGATCTACAACCTGTTCGTCAGCCTGCTGCAGCTGTTCGGCATCATGGGCCGCGACGACTGATAGAATCGGTTGACAGCGCCTCACAAAAAGCCCGCTTCGGCGGGCTTTTCCGTGCCTGCTGAACAGCGGTAGCAAAGCCAGCAAAGATTGACTTAAAAGTCAGCTTATTGCCCCATTCCCCTTCGATTGTGCGGCCATCGTGCTTGCCTCTACCCCTATGGGCTTTCTGCCCGTAGAATGCGCTCCTTTTTTCTTCCGGGGCGGCATTTTCCCATGAGTTCACACGAACACGGCCCAGGCGCGGCGGCGCCTGCCAATGAACTGGTCCTTGGCCTCGAGGACAAGCCTCGCCTACTGATCGGCCTGCTGGCGGCCTTGCAGCACCTGCTGGCGATCATCGTGCCGATCGTCACGCCGGGCCTGCTGATCTGCCAGGCGCTGGGCGTGTCGGCGCGTGACACCAACCTGATCGTGTCGATGTCGCTGGTGATCTCGGGTATTGCCACCTTCGTCCAGTGCAAGCGCTTCGGGCCGTTCGGCGCCGGGCTGCTGATCGTCCAGGGCACCAGCTTCAACTTCGTCGGCCCGCTGATCGCCGGCGGTGCGCTGATGGTCAAGCAGGGCACGCCGGTAGAAAGCGTGATGGCGGCGATCTTCGGCGTGGTCATCGCCGGCTCGTTCGTGGAAATGGGCGTGTCGCGCATCCTGCCCTTCGTCAAGCGCCTGATCACCCCGCTGGTGACCGGCATCGTCGTGCTGATGATCGGCCTGACCCTGATCAAGGTCGGCCTGATCAGCATGGGCGGCGGCTTCGGCGCCATGGCCAATGGCACCTTCGCCGATGGCGAGAACCTGCTGCTGTCGGGCGTGGTACTGGCGATCATCGTCATCCTCAACCGTATTCCGGTGGTGTGGATGCGCAGCTGCGCCATCGTCATCGCCCTGGCCGTGGGCTATGCCCTGGCCGGCTACCTGGGCCGCCTGGACTTCACCGGCATGCACCAGGCCGCGCTGTTCCAGGTGCCGACGCCGCTGCACTTCGGCCTGGGCTTCTCCTGGTCGCTGTTCATCCCGATGCTGGTGATCTATCTGGTCACCTCGCTGGAAGCCATCGGTGACGTGACCGCCACCAGCAAGGTCTCGCGCCAGCCGGTGGAAGGCCCGGTGTGGATGCAACGGATCAAGGGCGGAGTGCTGGTCAACGGCGCCAACTCGCTGCTGGCCGGGCTGTTCAACACCTTCCCCAGCTCGATCTTCGCCCAGAACAACGGCGTGATTCAGCTGACCGGCATCGCCAGCCGCCATATCGGTATCTGGATCGCCGCCATGCTGATCCTGCTGGGCCTGTTCCCCAGCGTCGCCGGGGTAATCCAGGCAGTGCCGGAGCCGGTGCTCGGTGGCGCGGCCATGGTGATGTTCGGCGCCGTGGCGGCCTCGGGCATCAACATTCTTGCCAGCACCCGTCTCGACCGCCGCGCCCTGCTGATTATCGCCGTGTCGCTGTCGCTGGGCCTGGGCGTGGCCCAGGTGCCGGAGTTCCTCGCGCACATGCCGGCGGCGCTGCGCAACGTGCTGGAGTCGGGCGTCGCCACCGGCGGCATCTGCGCCCTGCTGCTCAACTGGTTCCTGCCCGAGGGCAAGGAACAGGCCTGAGCCGCGCCAGCCAGAGCACAAAGCCCGCGCCCACCAGCGCGGGCTTTTTGCTTTATCATGGCCGCATTCATTTGCACGAGCCTTCCATGAAATTCGCCATCGCGGTCTTTTCCCCGGCCCATGCGCCCTCCTCGCGCCGCGCCTTGCGCTTTGCCGAGGCGGTGCTGGCCGGCGGGCATGAAATAGCCCGATTGTTCTTCTACCAGGATGGGGTGCACAGCGCCTCGGCCAATATCGTCACGCCCCAGGACGAGCTGGACGTGGCTGCGCAGTGGCGCGCCTTCGTCAGCGACCACCGCCTGGACGCCGTGGTGTGCATCGCCGCAGCCCTGCGCCGGGGCGTGCTCGATGACACCGAGGCCAATCGCTACCAGCGCCCGGCGGTGAACCTGCCGATGCCGTGGGAGCTGTCCGGCCTGGGCCAACTGCACGAAGCCGCGCAACTGGCCGACCGTCTGGTCTGCTTCGGAGGTGATTGAGATGGCCAAGTCCTTGTTGATCATTAGCCGTCAGGCGCCGTGGAACGGCCCGTCCGCCCGCGAGGCGCTGGACATCGCCCTGGCCGGCGGCGCCTTCGACCTGCCGCTGGGCATGCTGTTCATCGACGACGGCGTGTTCCAGCTCGCCACCGCGCAGCAACCCGACGCCCTGCAACAGAAGAACCTGACCGCCAACCTCCAGGCCCTGCCGATGTTCGGGGTCGAGGAGCTGTTCGCCTGCGGCCACAGCCTGGCCCGCCGGGGGCTGGACGGTGATGCCCTGGCGCTGCCGGTCGAGGTGCTCGACGATAGTGCGCTGACCGCGCTGATTGCCCGTTTCGACCAGGTGGTGACGCTCTGATGACGACCCTGCATGTAATCGCCCACTCGCCCTTCGGCGACGAGCGCCTGGCCAGCTGCCTGCGCCTGCTGGGCCCGCAAGACGGGCTGCTGCTGTGCGGCGACGCCACCTACGCGCTCAAGGCCGGCAGCGAGCCGTTCGCCATCCTGCAGGCCGCCAACCTCGGCGGGCGGCTGTTCGCCCTTGCCGAAGACCTGCAGGCCCGTGCCCTCGACAGCCACCTGGCCAAGGCCGTGGACTACGCCGCCTTCGTCGAACTCACCCTGCACCACGACAAGGTCAACAGCTGGTTATGAGTACCCTGACTGTCGGCGATCGCCACATCGCCCTGGACAAGGACGGCTTCCTGGTCGAGCTGCAGGACTGGTCCCACGAAGTCGCCGAGGCCCTCGCCACGCGCGAAAGCATCGCCCTGACCGCGGACCACTGGGAAATCCTCGAGCTGCTGCGCCAGTTCTACCAGGAGTACCAGCTGTCGCCAGCCACCCGCCCGCTGATCAAGTACACCGCGCTCAAGCTCGGTGCGGAAAAAGGCAACAGCCCGCACCTGAACCGCCTGTTCAATGGCACCCCCGCCAAACTCGCCGCCAAGCTGGCGGGCCTGCCCAAGCCGACCAACTGCATATGACCGAGCCACAGCTGAACGACACACGCCCGCTGACCCTGGAAACCCCGGCCGAACACCCGTTCGCCGAGTTCGTGCGCATCCTCGGCAAGGGCAAACGCGGCGCCCGCGGCCTGACCCGCGAGGAAGCCCGCGCCGCCATGACCCTGCTGCTCGAAGGCAAGGTCGAGGACACCCAGCTGGGCGCCTTCCTGATGCTGCTGCGGCACAAGGAAGAAAGCGCCGAGGAGTTGGCCGGCTTCACCGAGGCCCTGCGCGCCCACCTACAGGCGCCGCGCATCGCCGTTGACCTGGACTGGCCGAGCTACGCCGGCAAGAAGCGCCACCTGCCCTGGTACCTGCTGGCGGCCAAATGCCTGGCAGGCAATGGCGTGCGCATCCTGATGCACGGTGGTGGCGCCCATACGGCCGGGCGACTGTACACCGAGCAATTGCTCGACCTGCTGGAGATCCCGCTCAGCCGTGACTGGACGGCCGTGGAGCAGACCCTGGACCGCCACCGACTGGCCTTCTTTCCCTTGCAGGACTGGGCGCCGCAGCTGCAACGCATGATCGACCTGCGCAACACCCTGGGCCTGCGCTCGCCCATCCACTCGCTGGCCAGGGTGCTCAACCCGCTTGCCGCCCGCTGCGGCCTGCAGAGCATCTTCCACCCCGGTTACCAGGCGGTGCACCGCGAAGCCAGCCGCCTGCTCGGCGATCATGCCGTGGTCATCAAGGGCGACGGTGGCGAGATCGAGGTCAACCCGGATGTCATCAGCCACCTGTACGGCACCTCGGCCGGCGAGGCCTGGGACGAAGAGTGGCCGGCGCTCAGCGCCCAGCGCCATGTGAAGCCGGCCAGCCTGCAGCCCGAGCACCTGCTGGCGGTGTGGCGCGGCGAGGCGCAGGACAGCTACGGCGAACTGGCCGTGGTCGCAACCATGGCCCTGGCCCTGCGCGGGCTCGGCCAGGAGCGCGAGCAGGCGTTCAACAATGCCCGCGCCTACTGGGCCGCCCGCATAGACATCGAATAAGTCGATAGGAATAGGGCAGTCTTTGCGCTATTTCTTCGAACGCTTTGCCCTAGACTGAGCTCCAACGACAAACGATTGTGTTTCGAGGAGCTCCGAGATGGGCCTTTTGATCGATGGCCACTGGCATGACCAGTGGTACCAGAGCAGCAAGGACGGCGCCTTCCAGCGCGAGAACGCCCAGCGGCGCAACCCGCTGCCCGCCGCCGAGGCCGGCCGCTATCACCTGTACGTTTCGCTGGCCTGCCCGTGGGCGCACCGCACCCTGATCTTCCGTGCCCTCAAGGGCTTGGAGCCGTTGATCGATGTCTCGGTGGTCAGTTGGCTGATGGGCGAGCATGGCTGGACCTTCGACCAGCAGCAAGGCTCCAGCGGCGATCAACTGGATGCGCTGCAGTACCTGCACCAGCGCTACACCCAGGACGATCCGCACTACACCGGGCGCGTGACCGTGCCGGTGCTGTGGGACAAGCAGGAGAAGCGCATCGTCAACAACGAGTCGGCCGAGATCATCCGTATCTTCAACAGCGCCTTCGACGGGTTGACCGGCAATACCCTGGACCTCTACCCCGAGCCGCTGCGGGCGACCATCGATGCGCTCAACGAGCGTATCTACCCGGCCGTGAACAACGGCGTGTACCGCGCCGGCTTCGCCACCTCGCAAGACGCCTACGAGGCCGCCTTCGACGAAGTATTCAACGAACTGGATCATCTGGAAGGGCTGCTGGGCCACCAGCGCTACCTGGCCGGCGAGTACCTGACCGAGGCCGATGTGCGCCTGTTCACCACGCTGGTGCGTTTCGATGCGGTGTACCACGGGCACTTCAAGTGCAACCTGCGTCGCCTGAGCGACTACCCGAACCTGTCCAACTGGCTGCGCGAGCTGTACCAGTGGCCGGGAGTGGCGGGCACGGTGAACATGGAACATATCCAGAAGCACTATTACATGAGCCACAAGACCATCAACCCGAACGGGATCGTGCCCAAGGGGCCGTTGCAGGACTTTGGCTTGCCGCATGACCGGGAGCGGTTGTCGGGCAGAGGGATCTGGCAGAGAAGATGAAGACCCCACGTGGGAGCGGGCTTGCCCCGCGATGGCGCCGGATCAGGCAACAATGTTGCCGCCTCTGACGCTATCGCGGGGCAAGCCCGCTCCCACGTGGATCTACAACGTGCTCAGGCGTCCTGCGCCCCTTCAAACCACGCCAGCTTCTCGCGCAACTGCACCACCTCCCCGACGATCACCAGGGTTGGCGCATGCACTTCATGCCGCGCCACCAGCTCCGGCAGGTCAGCCAGGGTGCCGGTGAACACCCGCTGGTTGCGCGTGGTCCCCTGCTGCACCAAAGCCGCCGGCGTGCTCGCCGCGCGCCCATGACGGATCAGCTCGGCACAGATGGTCGGCAACCCGACCAGCCCCATGTAGAACACCAGGGTCTGGGACGGCGCCACCAGGTCATCCCACGGCAGGTTGCTGGTGCCATCCTTCAGGTGGCCGGTGACGAAACGCACCGACTGGGCATAGTCGCGATGAGTCAGCGGAATCCCGCCATAGGCGGAACAGCCGCTGGCCGCCGTGATACCCGGCACCACCTGAAACGGAATCCCCTCGTCGGCCAGCTCCTCGATCTCCTCGCCACCACGGCCAAAGATGAACGGATCGCCACCCTTGAGCCGCAGCACGCGCTTACCCTGGCGGGCCAAGTCGACCAGCAGGCGGTTGATCTTGTCCTGGGGCACGGCGTGGTCGGCGCGGCGCTTGCCAACATAGATGCGCTCGGCATCACGCCGGCACATCTCGATGATGGCCGGGGCCACCAGGCGGTCATACAGCACCACGTCGGCCTGCTGCATCAGGCGCAGGGCACGGAAGGTCAGCAGGTCCGGATCGCCCGGCCCCGCGCCCACCAGGTACACCTCGCCACCCTGCTGCACCGGCGCGCCGTCGACCATCGCCTGCAACAGCCGCTCGGCCTCGGCGCCCTGCCCGGCCAGCTGGCGCTCGGCAACCGGGCCCTGGAACACGCTCTCCCAGAAGCCACGCCGCTGGTTGACGTCCGGGTACAAGGCTTTGACCTTGTGCCGGAAACGCGCCGCCAGCCCGGCCAGTTCGCCGTAGGCGGACGGGATCCAGGCTTCCAGCTTGGCGCGGATCAAGCGCGCCAGCACCGGGGCGTCGCCACCGCTGGAGACCGCCACCACCAGGGGAGAACGGTCGACGATGGCCGGGAAGATCACCGTGCACAGGGCCGGGGCATCCACCACGTTGACCGGCAGGCTGCGCGCCTGGGCCTCGGCCGAGACCTGGGCGTTGAGCGCGGAGTCGTCGGTGGCCGCGATCACCAGGCGGCAGTTCTCCAGGTCGCTCGCCTGGTAGCCACGCACCAGCACCTCGCCACCGCCCTCGCGGGCCAGCGCGGCCAACTGGCCGTCGACCTCCGGCGCCACCACCCGCAGCGCGGCGCCGGCATCGGCCAGCAGGCGCGCCTTGCGCAAGGCGATCTCGCCGCCGCCGACGACCAGCACACGGCCGCCCTGCAGCTTATGGAAAAGCGGCAGGTAGTCCATTCAGCGAATGACCTCGACGCCACCCATGTACGGCTTGAGCACCTCCGGCACACGGATCGAGCCGTCGGCCTGCTGGTAGTTCTCCAGCACCGCCACCAGGGTACGCCCGACGGCCAGGCCCGAACCGTTGAGGGTGTGCACCAGCTCCGGCTTGCCGGTTTCCGGGTTGCGCCAGCGGGCCTGCATGCGGCGCGCCTGGAAATCACCGCAGTTCGAGCACGAGCTGATCTCGCGGTACTTGTCCTGGCTCGGCACCCACACTTCCAGGTCGTAGGTCTTCACCGCGCCGAAGCCCATGTCGCCGGTGCACAGCGCCAGCACGCGGTACGGCAGCTCCAGCAGTTGCAGCACGCGCTCGGCGTTGGCGGTCAGGCCTTCAAGCGCCTCCATCGACTTGGACGGTTCGACCACCTGCACCATCTCGACCTTGTCGAACTGGTGCTGACGGATCATGCCGCGGGTGTCACGGCCCGAGGCACCGGCCTCGCTGCGGAAGCACGGGGTGTGGGCGACCAATTTCAGCGGCAGCTGCTTGGCGTCGAGGATCTCGCCGGCCACCAGGTTGGTCAGCGACACTTCGGCAGTCGGGATCAGGTAGAAGTCGGCCTCGCCTTCGCGGCTGATCTTGAACAGGTCTTCCTCGAACTTCGGCAGCTGGCCGGTGCCTTGCAGGGCCGGAGCCTGCACCAGGTACGGGGTGTAGTGTTCCTCGTAGCCGTGCTCGCCGGTGTGCAGGTTGATCATGAACTGCGCCAGGGCGCGGTGCAGGCGGGCGATCGGGCCGCGCAGCACGGCGAAGCGGGCGCCGGAGAGCTTGGCCGCGGCCTCGAAGTCCAGGCCACCGCTGACTTCGCCCAGGGCGACGTGGTCCTTGATCTCGAAGTCGAAGGTGGTCGGAGCCCCCCAGCGGCGCACTTCGACGTTGTCGTCTTCGCTGGCGCCGACCGGCACGCTGGCGTCCGGCAGGTTGGGGATGGTCAGCAGGATGCCGTCCAGCTCGGCCTGGATACCGTCCAGTTCAGTCTTGCCGGCGGCCAGCTCATTGGCCATGCGCTCGACATCAGCCATCAGCGGTGCGATGTCCTCGCCCTTGGCCTTGGCCTGGCCGATCGATTTGGAACGGGCGTTACGCTCGGCCTGCAGTTGCTCGGTGCGGGTCTGCACCGATTTGCGGCGCTCTTCCAGCGATTCGATGCGCGCGACATCCAGGCTGAAGCCACGGGTGGCCAGGCGGTCCGCCACTGCCTGAAGTTCAGTGCGTAACTGTTTGGAATCGAGCATGTCGTTCTCTCGTTATGTGTAGATGTTGGTTCAGAATCGGGTCAGGGACAGGCCGGCCCAGGTCGCGAGCAGGCCGCCCACCACGCTGATAATGGTATAGCCCAAGGCCAACGGGACCTGCCCGCTTTCCATCAGGCGCACGGTATCGAGCGAGAAGGAGGAAAAAGTGGTCAAACCGCCGAGAAAGCCGACGATCAGCCCGGCGCGCAGTTCGACCGGCGCCAGCGGCTTGTGCAGGAACAGCCCGTAGAGCAGGCCGATCAGCAGGCAGCCGACCAGGTTGACCGCCAGCGTACCGGCATAGAAGTGCCGTGGCCAGTGGGCCGCGACCCAGTTGGCGGTGGCGAAGCGCAGCAGCGTGCCGGCAATCCCGCCAGCGCTGACGGCAGCGATGAGTGCGATCACGGTTTTCTCCGCTGACGAGGGCTGTTGCGGTCCAGCTCGGCCAGGTGCTTGAGCTTCTCGCCGATCTTCAGCTCAAGCCCCCTCGGCACCGGTTGATAGTACTGGCGCGGCTCGAGCTGTTCGGGGAAATAGTCCTCGCCGGCGGCGTAGGCGTCCGGCTCGTCGTGGGCATAGCGGTACTCCTCGCCATAGCCCAGTTGCTTCATCAGCTTGGTCGGCGCGTTGCGCAGGTGCAGCGGTACTTCCAGCGAACCATGCTCGGCGGCCTCGCGCATGGCCGCCTTGAAGCCCACGTACACCGCGTTGCTCTTCGGCGCGCAGGCGATGTAGGTGATGGCCTGGGCCACCGCCAGCTCGCCTTCGGGGCTGCCCAGGCGCTCCTGCACGTCCCACGCCGCCAAGCACAGGCTCAGGGCGCGGGGGTCGGCATTGCCGATGTCCTCGCTGGCCATGCGCACCACGCGGCGGGCGATGTACAGCGGGTCGCAGCCGCCGTCGAGCATGCGCGCGTACCAGTACAACGCACCGTCCGGATTGGAGCCGCGCACCGATTTGTGCAGCGCGGAAATCTGGTCGTAGAACGCTTCACCGCCCTTGTCGAAACGCCGACGGCTGTCGCCGAGCAGGCTCTGCAGCAGCTCGACGCCGATCTCGCCGCCGTCTTCGGCCAGGTCCGAGGCATTCTCGAGGAAATTGAGCATGCGCCGGCCATCGCCGTCGGCGGCGGCCATGAGCATCTTGAACGCCTCATCACCCACCCGCAGGTTGCGCTTGCCCAGGCCGCGCTCCTCGCTCAGGGCGCGATCGACCAGCTTGCGCAGCGCCGCCTCGTCCAGGCTCTTGAGCACGTAGACCCGCGCCCGCGACAGCAGCGCGTTGTTCAGCTCGAACGACGGGTTCTCGGTGGTGGCGCCGATGAAGATCAGCGTGCCGTCCTCCACGTAGGGCAGGAAGGCATCCTGTTGCGATTTGTTGAAGCGGTGCACCTCGTCGACGAACAGGATGGTGCGCCGGCCATACTGGCCGGCCTGCTGCTTCGCCACCTCGACCGCCTGGCGGATCTCCTTGACCCCGGCCAGCACCGCCGACACCGTTTCGAAGTGGGCGTCGCAGAACTGCGCCAGCAGCCGCGCCAGGGTGGTCTTGCCCACCCCCGGCGGCCCCCAGAAGATCATCGAGTGCAACGCACCCTGCTCCAGCGCCTCGCGCAGCGGCTTGCCGCGCGCCAGCAAGTGCTCCTGGCCGACGTACTCGTCCAGGTTGGACGGACGCAGGCGGGCGGCCAAGGGCTGGGCGACGGGTTCGCTTCGAAACAGGTCCATCACAGGCTCCGCTTACTCCTTGATGACGTCAGCGCCCTTGGGGATGTCGAACTGGAACTTGCTGTCCGGCACCGCCTGGTTGGCCTTGACGCCATTGAACAGGATATTGGTGCGCTGGCCGACGCTGTCGATCAGCTGCATGTCATTGATCAGGCCCCTGCGGAACGACACGCGCAGCGAGTCGAACAGGGTGTCCTTGGTCTTGGGTTTCAAGGTGAAGTCCATCACTTCGCCCTGCTCCTTGGAGGTGATTTCGAAGCTCTGGCTGATCTTCGACACATCGCCGGACAGCAGCAGCGCCGGGGTCTGGTTCAGGCGCACGTCGAGCTTCTTGATGGTCGCCTGCTCCAGATCCGGGTCCCACAGGGTGACGTTCTTGCCGTCGGACACCACTACCTGCTCCTGCGGCGCATCGGTGTGCCAGTAGAACAGGCCCGGGCGCTTGACGGTCATCTTGCCGTTGGTCTCCTGCAGGCTGGTGCCACCGGCATCCAGGGTCAGCTGGGAGAAATTGGCTTCGATGGTCTGCGACTTTTCCAGCAATTGCGTCAGGCGCTGGACGTCCTGTTCGCCGGCCTGGGCCGACAGGCTGGCCGTAGCCAGGGCAGAAACCAACAGCATGCGAATCGCGCGCATGGAAATCCTCATTGCACAGTGGAGGGGCCGGGCGTCATCAATGGCGCCCGGCAGGTTGTTCATCAGTCGCGCGGGCCGCCCGGGGCAATCACTTCCCGCGAGCCGTTGCTGTTCATCGGCGTGACCACGCCGGCCATCTCCATCGACTCGATCATCCGCGCGGCGCGGTTGTAACCGATCTTGAGCTTGCGCTGCACCGCCGAGATCGACGCCCGGCGGCTTTCCAGCACGAACTGCACGGCTTCGTCGTAGAGCGCGTCGGCTTCCGGGTCGTCGCCATCGCCGCCACCGCCACCGCCGCCGTCGAAGCCGCTGCCGGCCTCCTCGACGCCGTTGAGGATGTCATCGTTGTAGTCCGGCGCGCCGCGCAGCTTCCAGGCCTCGACCGTGCGATGCACCTCGTCGTCGGAAACGAACGCGCCATGCACGCGAATCGGCAGGCTGGTGCCCGGCGGCATGTAGAGCATGTCACCGTGGCCGAGCAGCTGTTCGGCGCCACCCTGGTCGATGATGGTCCGCGAGTCGATCTTGCTCGATACCTGAAATGCCATGCGGGTCGGGATATTGGCCTTGATCAGGCCGGTGATCACGTCCACCGACGGGCGCTGGGTGGCCAGGATCAAGTGGATACCGGCTGCACGGGCCTTTTGGGCGATACGTGCGATCAGCTCTTCGACCTTCTTGCCGACGATCATCATCATGTCGGCGAATTCGTCGACCACCACCACGATGGTCGGCAGGGTTTTCAGCGCCGGCGGCTCGTCGTCCATGCTTTCGCGACGGTACAGCGGGTCGTGGATGATCTCGCCGGCCTCCTGGGCATCCTTGATCTTGCGGTTGAAGCCGGCCAGGTTACGCACGCCCATGGCCGCCATCAGCTTGTAGCGGCGCTCCATCTCGGCGACGCTCCAGCGCAGGGCGTTGGCGGCGTCCTTCATGTCGGTGACCACTGGGCACAACAGGTGCGGAATGCCTTCGTAGATCGACAGCTCGAGCATTTTCGGGTCGATCATGATCAGCCGCGCGTCTTCCGGGCCCGACTTGAACAGGATCGACAGGATCATCGCGTTCACGCCCACCGACTTACCAGAACCGGTAGTACCGGCCACCAGCAGGTGCGGCATCTTGGCAAGGTCGGTGATCACCGGCTTGCCGCCAATATCGTGGCCCAGGGCCAGGGTGACCGGCGACTTGTTCTCGTCGAATTGCGCCGACGACAGCACCTCGGAGAAGCGCACCATCTGGCGGTTTTCGTTGGGAATCTCGATACCCACGGTGGTCTTGCCGGGAATAACCTCGACCACGCGCACGCTGGTCACCGCCAGGGAACGCGCCAGGTCCTTGGCCAGGTTGGCGATACGGCTGACCTTGACCCCCGCGGCCGGCTGGATCTCATAGCGGGTGATCACCGGGCCCGGGTGGATCGAGTCGACCGAGACCTCCACGCCGAATTCCTTCAGCTTGATTTCCAGCAGGTGGCCGACAGCGGCCAGGGATTCGGGCGAGTACTCGACCTTCTTCTGTTCGGCCGGGTCGAGGATGGAGATCGACGGCAGCGTGCCTTCGACGGCGCTGTCGACGAACAACGGCGCCTGCTTCTCCTTCATCACCCGCTTGCTCGGCTCCGGCGCCTTGACCGACGGAGTCGGCAGGTTGATCACCGGGGCTGGTTGCTGTTCACGCTGGGCGATGTGCTTGGTCAGCGCCTCGTCGCGCTCGATGATGCGTTCGCGGGCCTTGACCTGCTCGCGCTTGTCGGCGACCACCGGGGCGACCACTTCATCGACCTGCTCGTCCACCTCGCGCAGCTGCGCCACCAGGCGCTTGCGCTCGTTGCGCGCCTCCCACCAGCGGTTGGCGGCGCCCTGCACCAGCTCGAACAGGTCGAGGGTGATCTTGCCGGTGATGTCCATCACCTTGAACCAGGAAAGGTCGGTAAACACGGTCAGGCCGAACAGGAACAGGGCGATGAACATCAGCGTGCTGCCCTGCACGTTGAGCAGGTTGCGCGCCAGATCGCCGAGGCTCTCGCCCAGGGCACCACCGGCGGAGAACGGCATGCTCGCCGGCGGGTGGAAGTGGATATGTGCCAATGCCGCGCCCGACAACACCAGGAACACCAGGCCGATCAGGCGCCAGGAGAACAGCCAGCCGCTCCACTGCCAGGGCTGGTGACGCTCGCGAAAGATCTGCCAGGTCTTGATCGCCAGCAGCAGCGGGAAGATATAGGCGAAGTAGCCGAGCACCATGAACAGGATATCGGCGAAGTAGGCCCCGGCGCGGCCGGCGGCGTTCTGCACTTGCTCGGCGTTGCTGGTGTGGCTGAAGCCCGGATCGGCGGTGTCGTAGGTGACCAGTGCCATCCACAGGTACAGGCACAGGGCGCCGACGGCGATCAGCGCACCTTCCTTCAGGCGATAGTGCAGCTGTTGCCGCCACAGGGGCACTGGCAAGGGGGCTGGAGTTGCGGTGGATTTCTTCAAAACGCGTCTATTCCTGCGCGTGCTGCGCGTCCAATAGTGATTGGCCGGTCACTGGCCAATGAACCACTACTTTTAACATTACTGCCCGCCAGCCGCCATGGCGGCACGCCGTGTGGGGCGCGAACGGGGGCTACTTTCATATAGATGCAATTTGAGCATGCATTTTCTTTTGTGACAAAGGCTTATGCTGTGTTTTTGCACAGGTATGACAGCAAAAGCGCCAGATGGTGCCTGGCGCTGCCGAAGCCGAAGGCAATTTGTCGATCTGGCAAGGCGTTGACCTCATTCTTAACCCACGCCATGCTGCCCTCTCCCCTCCCCCGCCGCTCAAGAACCCCATGCTCACCTGGCTGACCCGCGACTCGCTGACCTTCCCCCCCCTGGAAAAGGCCCTGCACGACCCCAACGGCCTGCTTGCCGCCGGCGGCGACCTGACCCCGGACCGCCTGGTCGCGGCCTATCGCCACGGCTGCTTCCCCTGGTACCAGGACGGCCAGCCGATCCTCTGGTGGTCGCCCGACCCGCGCACCGTGTTGTTCCCGGACGAGCTGCACGTCTCGCGCTCGCTGGCCAAGCTGATCCGCCAGGGCCGCTACCAGGTGAGCTTCGACAGCGATTTCGCGGCGGTGATCGCCGCCTGCGCCGCGCCGCGGAACTATGCCGACGGCACCTGGATCACCGACAACATGCGCGCCGCCTACTGCGAGCTGCACCGCCGCGGCATCGCCCATTCGGTGGAGGTGCGTCGCGACGGCGAGCTGGTCGGCGGCCTCTACGGCCTGGCCATGGGTCGGCTGTTCTTCGGCGAATCGATGTTCAGCCGCGCCGACAACGCCTCCAAGGTGGGCTTCGCGACCCTGGTCGAACACCTCAGGCAGGCCGGCTTCGTGCTGATCGACTGCCAGATGCCCACCGACCACCTGCACAGCCTGGGCGCCCGCGCCATCAGCCGGGTCGAGTTCGCCAACCACCTGGCGCGGTACCTGGATCAGCCCAGCAGCGCCAACTGGGTTGCCTAGGCGAGTTCCCGGAGCTGGCTTACACTTAGAGACAACGTCTCACCTAAGGGGTTGATCATGACAGAGCTGGCGCGGTTGAAGTTCTATGCCACTCAACCCCACTCCTGCAGCTACCTGCCGGATGAGCAGGCGACCACGCTGTTTCTCGACCCGAGCCAGCCGATGGACGTGCACGTCTATGCCGACCTGTCGGAGATGGGCTTTCGCCGCAGCGGCGATCACCTCTATCGCCCGCATTGCCAGCAATGCAACGCCTGCGTGCCGGCGCGCATCCCGGCGGCGCGCTTCATTCCCAACCGCCAGCAGCGCCGAATCCTCAAGCGCAACGCCGACCTGACCGTCACCGCCGCCCGCCCGTCCTTCAAGGAAGAATACTTCGACCTGTACCGGCGCTATATCGAGCAGCGCCACGCCGACGGCGACATGTACCCGCCCAGCCGCGACCAGTTCTCCACCTTCCTGGTCCGCGACCTGCCGTTCTGCTGGTTCTACGAGTTCCGCCTGGAGGGCCGGCTGCTGGCCGTGGCGGTGTGCGACCTGCTGCCCAATGGGCTGTCAGCGGTGTACACCTTCTACGAGCCCGACGAGGAGCGCCGCAGCCTGGGGCGCTATGCCATCCTCTGGCAGATCACCGAGGCCCTGCGCCAGGACCTCGAGGCGGTGTACCTCGGTTACTGGATCAAGAACTGCAAGAAAATGAATTACAAAACCCAGTATCGCCCCATCGAACTGCTGATCAACCAGCGCTGGGTCACCCTCAACTGAAAGGCATTGGCTTGAAACACAAATTTCGGGCATAATCCACGCCACTTTTTTTGCCCGGTGCAGTCGTGCGTCGGGCCATCACTGGATACCGAGGGCTTTACTGCATGTCGAAAGAAGACAGCTTCGAAATGGAAGGCACTGTCGTCGACACCCTGCCCAACACCATGTTCCGCGTGGAGTTGGAAAACGGGCACGTCGTTACCGCGCATATCTCTGGCAAAATGCGCAAGAACTATATCCGTATTCTCACTGGCGACAAGGTCCGCGTCGAACTGACGCCGTATGACCTGAGCAAGGGCCGCATCACCTACCGTGCGCGCTAAGCTCCAGCCATGAAAAAGCCCGGCCAATGTGCCGGGCTTTTTTGTGGGCTTCCATAAAACGGGGCTGCTGTGCAGCCCCAGCCTTACGCGACTTCAGCCGTGGTCTCGTAATCGAACACCAGCTCGCCATCGCGCAGGTCGATATGCACCACACCACCGTGCTCGGCCAGCTCGCCAAACAGGATCTCCTCGGCCAGCGGCCGCTTGATCTTGTCCTGGATCAGCCGCGCCATCGGCCGTGCGCCCATCTGCACGTCGTAGCCCGAGGCCGCCAGCCAGCCGCGGGCGGCGTCGGTGACCTCCAGCAGCACACGCTTGTCTTCCAGCTGCGCCTGCAGTTCGATGAGGAACTTGTCGACGATGCTCTTGATCGTCTCGTGGGACAGGCGGCCGAACTGGATGATGGTATCCAGGCGGTTGCGGAACTCCGGCGTGAAGCTCTTGCGGATGACCTCCATCGCGTCGGACGAGTGGTCCTGGTGGGTGAAGCCGATCGAGGCCCGCGCGGCGGTTTCGGCGCCGGCGTTGGTGGTCATGATCAGGATCACGTTGCGGAAGTCCGCCTTGCGCCCGTTGTTGTCGGTCAGGGTCCCGTGATCCATTACCTGCAGCAGCAGGTTGAAGACTTCCGGGTGGGCCTTCTCGATCTCGTCGAGCAGCAGCACGCAGTGCGGTTGCTTGGTGATGGCCTCGGTCAGCAGACCGCCCTGGTCGAACCCGACATAGCCGGGCGGCGCACCGATCAGGCGCGACACGGTATGCCGCTCCATGTACTCGGACATGTCGAAGCGCACCAGTTCCACGCCCAGGGCCTTGGCCAGCTGACGGGCGGCCTCGGTCTTGCCCACGCCGGTGGGGCCGGCGAACAGGAACGAGCCGACTGGCTTGTCCGGCGCCTTGAGGCCGGCACGGGACAGCTTGATGGCGGTGGCCAGCGAGTCGATCGCCGCATCCTGGCCGAACACGGTCAGTTTCAGGTCACGCTCGAGGTTGCGCAGCAGCTCCTTGTCGGAGCTGGTGACGTGCTTCGGCGGAATCCGCGCGATCTTGGCGACGATATCCTCGACCTGCGGCACGTCGATGCGCTTGACCCGATTGGCTTCCGGCTGCAGGCGCTGGTAGGCGCCGGCCTCGTCGATCACGTCGATGGCCTTGTCGGGCATATGCCGGTCGTTGATGTAGCGCGAGGCCAGTTCGGCGGCGGCGCGCAGGGCCTCGTCGCTGTACTCGATGTTGTGGTGGCTCTCGAAGCGGCCCTTGAGCCCGCGCAGGATGCCCACGGTGTCCTCCACCGACGGCTCGGTGACGTCGACTTTCTGGAAGCGCCGCGCCAGGGCGCGATCCTTCTCGAAGATGCCGCGGAACTCCTGGAAGGTGGTCGAGCCGATGCAACGGATCTCACCGGACGACAGCAGCGGCTTGAGCAGGTTGGACGCATCCATCACGCCACCGGAGGCCGCACCGGCGCCGATGATGGTGTGGATCTCGTCGATGAACAGGATCGCCTGCGGGCGCTTGCGCAGCTCGCCGAGCAGCGCCTTGAAGCGCTTCTCGAAGTCGCCGCGGTACTTGGTACCGGCCAGCAGCGCGCCGAGATCGAGGGAGTAGACCACGCTCTGCGCCAGCAGGTCGGGCACCTGCCCGTCGACGATGCGCTTGGCCAAGCCTTCGGCGATGGCGGTCTTGCCCACGCCGGCCTCGCCGACCAGCAGCGGGTTGTTCTTGCGCCGGCGGGCGAGGATCTGCGCCACGCGCTCGACCTCCTGCTCGCGCCCGACCAGCGGGTCGATGCGCCCAGCCCGGGCCAGTTCATTCAGGTTGCTGGCATAGGCGTCCAGCGGGTTGCTGGACGACGACGCTTCGCCGCCCTCCTCGTCCTGCATGTCCTGCTCGCTTTCGTTGTGCGAACCGTGGCCCGGCACCTTGCTGATGCCGTGGGCGATGTAGTTGACAACGTCGATGCGCGCCACGCTCTGCTGCTTGAGCAGGAACACTGCCTGGCTTTCCTGTTCGCTGAAGATCGCCACCAGCACATTGGCGCCGGTCACTTCGCGCTTGCCGGAGCTCTGCACGTGGAACACGGCACGCTGCAGCACACGCTGGAAGCCCAGGGTCGGTTGCGTCTCGCGGTCCTCGTCATGCACAGGGATCAGCGGGGTGGTCGAATCGATGAACTCCTGCAGGTCGTGCTTGAGTTTGTCGAGATTGGCGCCACAGGCGCGCAGAACGGTCGCGGCAGCCTCATTGTCAAGGAGTGCCAGCAGCAGGTGTTCGACGGTCATGAACTCATGACGCTTCGAACGGGCCTCCTTGAAGGCCAGATTGAGGGTGACTTCGAGCTCGCGGTTTAACATAGCTTCACCTCATACCCAAGTGGTCGGCGATTAACCGTCCTTCTCGATTTCACAGAGTAGCGGATGCTGGCTTTCCCTGGCGTATTGGTTGACCTGCATGGCCTTTGTCTCGGCGATGTCACGGGTAAACAATCCGCATACTGCCCGCCCTTCGGTATGGACGGTCAGCATGATCTTCGTTGCCAGCTCGCGGTTCAGATTGAAGAACGTCTCGAGCACTTCGACGACGAAATCCATCGGCGTGTAGTCATCGTTGAACAAAACCACCTTATACATCGGCGGCGCCTGCAGGATCGGCTTGGCCTCCTGGACGGCAAGGCCCGCGCCATCGTCCTCATGCCCGTCCTCATGCGACTGGGGGCGATCCTGATTGAATGTTAGTCGAATCTCACTGGGTACATGCATGGAAAGAATTTCATCATGATCGACAGGTTAAGGTTGTGGGTTGACCGCGCAGGCCGCTCCCGGCGCAGGCGCCGGCTGACCTTGACTATCGGCAAAACGGTGTTACAACCAATAAGAACCCACCGTGGTCGATAAAGATCCGCGCAGTCAACCAGATTTTCTCGCAAGGTTCGTATGCGGATGAAGTGGATGATACTCCAGTGATGGAGTCCTTTGCAGAGGGACATAGGGATGGCAAGCGGTAAAGTCAAGTGGTTCAACAATGCCAAGGGCTACGGATTCATCAACGAGGATGGCAAGACCGATGATCTGTTCGCCCACTATTCAGCGATCCAGATGGACGGTTACAAGACGCTGAAAGCCGGCCAGGCCGTGAACTTCGAGATCATCCAGGGCCCCAAAGGGCTGCACGCGACCGACATCAGAAGCGCCACCAGCAACGTCCAGGCCAGCGCGACGAACCCAAACAATACCGTCGAAGTCTGATTCCCAACCTGTCTGCCGGTAAACGAAAAAGCCGGTCGCCCCTTTAATATAAAGAGGCGACCGGTTTTTTTGCCCCGCTTACATGTGCTTGATCAGCGCCTCGCCAAAGCCCGAACTACCGACCAGGGTCGCGCCGTCCATCAGGCGCTCGAAGTCATAGGTCACGGTCTTGGCCGCAATGGCGCCATTGGTGCCCTTGATGATCAGGTCGGCCGCCTCGGTCCAGCCCATGTGCCGCAGCATCATTTCCGCCGAGAGGATCACCGAGCCCGGGTTGACCTGGTCCTTGCCGGCGTACTTCGGCGCGGTGCCATGTGTGGCCTCGAACATGGCCACGGTATCCGACAGGTTGGCGCCTGGCGCGATGCCGATACCACCCACTTCCGCCGCCAGGGCATCGGACAGGTAGTCGCCGTTGAGGTTGAGGGTGGCAATCACATCGTACTCGGCCGGACGCAGCAGGATCTGCTGGAGCATGGCGTCGGCGATGGCATCCTTGACGATCACCTCGCGGCCTGTCTTCGGATTCCTGAACTTCATCCACGGGCCGCCATCGAGCAGCTCGGCGCCGAACTCGTCGCGTGCCACCTCGTAGCCCCAGTCCTTGAAGGCCCCTTCGGTGAACTTCATGATGTTGCCCTTGTGCACCAGGGTCAGCGACTTGCGGTCGTTGTCCACCACATACTGCAGGGCCTTGCGCACCAGGCGCTTGGTGCCCTCCTTCGAGACTGGCTTGACGCCAATACCGCAGTCCTGGTCGAAGCGGATCTTGGTGACGCCCATTTCTTCCTTGAGGAACTTGATCACCTTGTTCGCCTCGGGCGAACCGGCCTTCCACTCGATGCCGGCATAGATGTCCTCGGAATTCTCGCGGAAGATCACCATGTCGACGTCACCCGGCTTTTTCACCGGGCTCGGCACGCCCTGGAACCAGACCACCGGGCGCAGGCACACATAGAGGTCGAGCTGCTGGCGC
The DNA here is from genome assembly GCF_057480815.1 of Pseudomonas sp. P106(2024). Lineage (NCBI taxonomy): Bacteria > Pseudomonadati > Pseudomonadota > Gammaproteobacteria > Pseudomonadales > Pseudomonadaceae > Pseudomonas > Pseudomonas sp. P106(2024). Next base: position 481,606 of record NZ_JBLIYU010000002.1, read on the forward strand.
AGGGCCACGTTGAGCGAGCGGATGCCGCCGCCAACCGGGGTGGTCAGCGGCCCCTTGATCGACACCACGTAGTCGCGCACCGCATCCAGGGTTTCCTGGGGCAGCCAGGTATCCTGGTCGTAGACCTGGGTGGCCTTCTCGCCGGCGTACACCTCCATCCAGGCGATCTTGCGCTTGCCGCCGTAGGCTTTCTGCACGGCGGCGTCGACCACCTTGATCATCACCGGCGAGACGTCCACGCCAATGCCGTCACCTTCGATGTAGGGAATGATGGGGTTATCGGGAACGTTGAGCGAATGGTCTGCATTGACAGTGATCTTGGCACCATCAGACGGAACCTTGATTTTCTGGTATCCCATGCTGCACTACTCCGCTTTTCCTGGTGTGATTGGAAATCGTGCGATCCACTGAGCCTAAACCACATCTGCCGACCTGCAAGCTCGCTGCCACGACAGTCGAAAAAGGATTGGAAAATCCCCCTGGCAGCCTGCGGCAACACGCCACATTGCTCCTACGTCTTTGGTCTTATAAATGCGCTGATACCAGTTCACCTTGCTGAATAGCCCAAAGGGTTTGATATACTCCGGCGCGACCATAGGGTCATCGGGGCGAACCCTAGGAAAATGCGGCTCGCCCTTGGTCATGAATGACCGCAAAGCCTGGGTTGTTACCGCGGCCCAGCACTTGACGCTCGACTGATGCATCCACCATCACCGCTCGCAGCCTCTCGACTTTCCGCTCATGGCGTCGCCAGGGCGAAGCGCCTACCCTGCGCACCTCGAGACTCGAGTACGCTCAGCACATAGAGAGTTAACCCGCATGCCCACCCGTTCCAAGATCATCTACACCTTCACCGACGAAGCCCCCGCCCTCGCCACCTACTCGCTGCTGCCGATCGTCGAGGCCTTCACCGCTTCGGCCGATATCGCCGTCGAAACCCGTGACATCTCCCTGGCCGGCCGTATCCTCGCCGCCTTCCCGGAGCAACTGGGTGCCGAGAAGCAGGTAGGCGATCACCTGGCGGAACTGGGCCAGCTGGCCACCACCCCTGAAGCCAACATCATCAAGCTGCCGAACATCTCCGCGTCGGTTCCACAGCTGAAGGCCGCGATCAAGGAGCTGCAAGCCAAGGGCTTCAACATCCCCGACTATGCCGACGAGCCGGCCAGCGCCGAGGAAAAAGAATCCCGCGCCCGCTACGACCGCATCAAGGGCAGCGCCGTGAACCCGGTCCTGCGCGAAGGCAACTCCGACCGCCGCGCCCCGCTGTCGGTCAAGAACTACGCCCGCAAGCACCCGCACAAGATGGGCGCCTGGGCCGCCGACTCCAAGTCGCACGTTGCCCACATGACCCAGGGCGACTTCTACGGCAGCGAAAAAGCCGCGCTGATCGAGGCTGACGACAGCCTGCGCATCGAGCTGGTCGGCAAGGACGGCGCCACCACCGTCCTGAAAGAAAAAACCGCCGTCAAGGCCGCCGAAGTCATCGACTGCGCCACCCTGAGCCGCAAGGCCCTGAAAGCCTTCATCGCCGAGCAGATCGCCGATGCCAAGGCCTCTGGCGTGCTGCTGTCGGTGCACCTGAAAGCCACCATGATGAAGGTCTCCGACCCGATCATGTTCGGCGTGATCGTCGAAGAGTTCTACGGCGACGTACTGGCCAAGCACGCAGCCGCACTCAGCCAGGTGGGCTTCAACGCCAACAACGGCATCGGCGACCTGTACGCCCGCATCAAGGATCTGCCTGCCGAGAAGCAAGCCGAGATCGAAGCCGACATCCAGGCCCTGTACGCCGTTCGCCCGGCCCTGGCCATGGTCAACTCGGACAAGGGCATCACCAACCTGCACGTACCGAGCGACGTCATCGTCGACGCCTCGATGCCTGCGATGATCCGCGACTCGGGCAAGATGTGGAACACCGCCGGTGAACTGCAGGACGCCAAGGCGATCATCCCTGACCGCTGCTACGCCGGCATCTACCAGGCTACCATCGAAGACTGCAAGGCCAACGGCGCCTTCGACCCGACCACCATGGGCAGCGTGCCGAACGTCGGCCTGATGGCGCAAAAAGCCGAAGAGTACGGCTCCCACGACAAGACCTTCCAGATCAAGGCCGACGGCGTCGTGCGCGTGGTCGATGGCAAGGGCAAGGTCGTGCTGGAGCAGGACGTCGAAGCCGGTGACATCTTCCGTATGTGCCAGACCAAGGACGCGCCGATCCAGGACTGGGTCAAGCTGGCCGTCAACCGCGCCCGCCTGAGCAACACCCCGGCGGTGTTCTGGCTGGACCCGGCCCGCGCCCACGACGGCGTGATGATCGAGAAGGTGCAGCAGTACCTGAAGGATCACGACACCTCCGGCCTGGACATCCGCATCCTGGCCCCGGTCGACGCCATCAAGTTCTCCCTGGCCCGCATCCGCGAAGGCAAGGACACCATCTCGGTGACCGGCAACGTGCTGCGTGACTACCTGACCGACCTGTTCCCGATCATGGAACTGGGCACCAGCGCCAAGATGCTGTCGATCGTTCCGCTGATGAACGGCGGTGGCCTGTTCGAGACCGGCGCCGGTGGTTCGGCACCGAAGCACGTGCAGCAGCTGGTTGAAGAGAACTTCCTGCGCTGGGACTCGCTGGGTGAGTTCCTGGCCCTGGCCGCCTCTCTGGAGCACCTGGGCAACACCTACGACAACCCGCGCGCCAAGGTCCTGGCCAACACCCTGGACCAGGCTACCGGCAAGTTCCTCGACACCAACAAGTCGCCTTCGCGCAAGGTCGGCGGTATCGACAACCGTGGCAGCCACTTCTACCTGACCCTGTACTGGGCAGAAGCACTGGCCGCCCAGACCGACGACACCGCCCTGCAGGCGCGCTTCGCCCCGCTGGCCAAGACCCTGAGCGAGAACGAGGCGACCATCGTCGCCGAGCTCAACGCCGTCCAGGGCAAGCCGGCCGACATCGGTGGCTACTACGCCCCGGATGCCGAGCTGACCGCCAAGGTGATGCGCCCAAGCCAGACCCTGAACAGCGCCATCGCCGCCCTGTAAGGTTCGCTTGACGTAACAGCACAGACCCCGGCCACGCACCGGGGTTTGTGCTTTTTGAAGTTTGTGAAATCTCCCGTGGGAGCGGGCTTGCCCCGCGATTGCGCTGAACCTGTATGGGCGCAATCGCGGGGCAAGCCCGCTCCCACGCCCCGCCATGGAGCCCACTGTATGACCTGGCAACCCCACATCACCGTCGCCACCATCGTCGAACACGACGGCAAGTTCCTCTTCGTCGAGGAGTTCAAGGCCGGCCAACATGTATTCAATCAGCCCGCCGGCCACCTCGAGGCCAACGAGACCATCGCCCAGGCCGCCCTGCGCGAAACCCTCGAGGAAACCGCCTGGGAAGTCGAACTCACCGGCGTGGTCGGCATCTACCTCTATACCGCCCCGAGCAACGGCGTCACCTACCAGCGCATCTGCTTCGCCGCCCGCCCCGTGCACCATCATGCCGACCTGGCGCTGGACAGCGACATCGTCCGTGCCGTGTGGCTGACCCGCGACGAACTGCTGGCCGAGCCGTCACGCTGGCGCAGCGAGCTGGTACCGCGCTGCCTCGACGACTATCTCAAAGGCCCGCTGCACAGCCTCGACCTGCTGCGCGACTGACGCCAGCCCACGGGTTTGATAGAATCGGCGTTTTTCCCCTCTGATACACACCGGTAGCCATGACCAGCCCAGCACTCAAAGACCCCGCCAAGACCCGCGTCATCGTCGGCATGTCCGGCGGCGTGGACTCTTCCGTCTCCGCCCTTCTGCTCATCGAGCAGGGCTACCAGGTGGAAGGTCTGTTCATGAAGAACTGGGAAGAAGACGACGGCACCGAATACTGCACCGCCCGCGAAGACCTGGCCGACGCCCAGGCCGTGTGCGACCGCATCGGCATCAAGCTGCACACTGCCAACTTCGCCGCCGAATACTGGGACAACGTGTTCGAGCACTTCCTCGAGGAGTACAAGGCCGGCCGTACGCCCAACCCGGACATCCTCTGCAACCGCGAGATCAAGTTCAAGGCGTTCCTCGACTACGCCCTGTCCCTGGGCGCCGACCTGATCGCCACTGGCCACTACGTGCGCCGCCGCGACACTGGCGCGCTGACCGAGCTGCTCAAGGGCCTGGACCCGAACAAGGACCAGAGCTATTTCCTGCATGCCGTCGGCGGCAAGGAAATCGCCCGCACCCTGTTCCCGGTCGGCGAGCTGGAAAAGCCCGAGGTACGCGCCATCGCCGAAAAACACGGCCTGGCCACCGCCAAGAAGAAGGACTCCACCGGCATCTGCTTCATCGGCGAGCGTCGCTTCAGCGATTTTCTCAAGCAGTACCTGCCGGCCCAGCCCGGCGAGATCCAGACCACCGAGGGTGAAGTGATCGGCCAGCACCATGGCCTGATGTACCACACCATCGGCCAGCGCCAGGGCCTGGGCATCGGCGGCCTGAAGGACGCCGGCGACGAGCCGTGGTACGTGCTGGAAAAAGACGTCGCGCGCAATGTGCTGGTGGTCGGCCAGGGCAACGAGCACCCGTGGCTGTTCTCCCGCGCCCTCCTGGCCTCGGAAATTTTCTGGGTCAACCCGATCGACCTGTCCAGCCCGCGCCGCCTGACCGCCAAGGTGCGCTACCGCCAGGGCGACCAGCAGTGCACCCTGGAACGCACCGAGAGCGGCTACCGCGCCGTGTTCGACGAGCCGCAGCGCGCCGTCACCCCGGGCCAGTCGGTGGTGTTCTATGACGGCGAGGTGTGCCTGGGCGGCGGCGTGATCGAGATCGCCGAGCCGTGGAGCCCGCGCCGATGAACAACCTTCAGGAGCAGTTGGTCGCCCTGGGTGGTGTGTTCCAGGCCGCGGTGCTGGTCGACCGCATCGCCCGCACCGGCCAGGCCAGCGAAGCCAACATCGGTTGCATGCTCGGCAGCCTGCTGGTGCGCGACCCGAAGGATACCCTGGAGGTGTTCGGCGGCGACGACCTCAACCTGCGCGACGGCTACCGCGCGCTGGTCGGCGCCCTGGAGCGCGACCCCAGCAGCCTGCAGCGCGAACCGCTGCGCTACGCCCTGTCGATGCTGGGCCTTGAGCGCCAGCTGAACAAGCGTGGCGACATGCTCGACACCATCGGCAACCGCCTGCCGCAGATCCAGTCCCAGGCCGAGCATTTCGGCCTGGTTCACGAAAACGTCATTGCTTCCAGTGGAGCCTTGTACCAGGACACCCTGAGCACCCTACGCCAGCGCATCCAGGTGCACGGCGACATGCGTTTCCTGCAGCAGGCCAGCAACGCCTCGAAGATCCGCGCCCTGCTGCTGGCCGGCATCCGCGCGGCGCGCCTGTGGCGCCAGCTGGGCGGGCACCGCTGGCAGCTGGTGTTCAGCCGGCGCAAGTTGCTCAATGAACTGTACGGGATGATGCGTACCAACGATTGACGCAGAACCTGTAGGAGCGGCCTTGTGTCGCGAAAGGGCCGCAGCGCGGCCCCAGGATCTCGAGGCTGACTCAAGATTGCCGGGGCTGCTGCGCAGCCCTTTCGCGACAAAAGGCCGCTCCTACAGGGGATCGCAACAGTTTTGATAGGCCCGACCTTTGGTCAGCCACCCGACTCGGGCGCGTTTTTCATGTATGATATGCGCCCTTCCAAAAGCCTGACTGTCCGAGAACACCCCATGCAGCTCTCCTCGCTCACTGCGGTTTCCCCTGTAGACGGCCGTTATGCCGGCAAAACCCAGGCCTTGCGCCCCATCTTCAGCGAATTCGGCCTGATCCGTTTCCGCGCCTTGGTCGAAGTACGCTGGCTGCAGCGCCTGGCCGCCCACCCGCAGATCGGCGAAGTGCCGGCGTTCTCCGCCGAAGCCAACGCCGTGCTGGACAGCCTGGCCACCGATTTCAAACTTGAGCACGCCGAACGCGTCAAGGAAATCGAGCGCACCACCAACCACGACGTCAAGGCCATCGAGTACCTGCTCAAAGAGCAAGCGGCTCAACTGCCTGAGCTGGCCAAGGTCAGCGAGTTCATCCACTTCGCCTGCACCAGCGAGGACATCAATAACCTGTCCCACGCCCTGATGCTGCGCGCCGGCCGTGACGACGTGCTGCTGCCGCTGATGCGCCAGATCGCCGAATCCATCCGTGCCCTGGCCCACGCCCACGCCGATGTGCCGATGCTGTCGCGCACCCACGGCCAGCCGGCCTCGCCGACCACCCTGGGTAAAGAGCTGGCCAACGTCGTCTACCGCCTGGAGCGCCAGATCGCCCAGGTGTCAGCCGTGCCGCTGCTGGGCAAGATCAACGGCGCCGTGGGCAACTACAACGCCCACCTGTCGGCCTACTCGCAGATCGACTGGGAAGCCAACGCCCGCGCCTTCATCGAGGACGAGCTGGGCCTGGTGTTCAACCCCTACACCACCCAGATCGAGCCGCACGACTACATCGCCGAGCTGTTCGACGCCATCGCCCGCTTCAACACCATCCTCATCGACTTCGACCGCGACGTCTGGGGCTACATCTCGCTGGGCTACTTCAAGCAGAAGACCGTCGCCGGCGAAATCGGCTCCTCGACCATGCCGCACAAGGTCAACCCGATCGACTTCGAAAACTCCGAAGGCAACCTGGGCATCGCCAACGCACTGTTCCAGCACCTGGCCAGCAAGCTGCCGATCTCGCGCTGGCAGCGCGACCTGACTGACTCCACCGTGCTGCGCAACCTGGGCGTGGGCTTCGCCCACAGCGTCATCGCCTACGAAGCCAGCCTGAAAGGCATCGGCAAGCTGGAAGTCAACGCCGCCCGCATCGCCGCCGACCTGGACGCCTGCTGGGAAGTGCTGGCCGAGCCGATCCAGACCGTGATGCGCCGCTTCAACATCGAGAACCCCTACGAGAAGCTCAAGGAGCTGACCCGTGGCAAGGGCATCACCCCTGAAGCGCTGCTGACCTTCATCGACGGCCTGGACATGCCGGCCGAAGCCAAGGCCGAGCTCAAGCAACTGACCCCGGCGACCTACATCGGCAACGCCGTGGCCCAGGCCAAACGCATCTAAGCTGAGCGTCGCGTACAACGCCCGGCCTGGCCGGGCGTTTTTATTCCCGTACGAAAACTAAGTTTTTTCAATAGGTTGAACATGAATTCTGATACTCCACTGCAACTGTTGGGCGGCCTCACGGCCCGTGAATTCCTGCGCGACTACTGGCAGAAAAAGCCGCTGCTGGTGCGTCAGGCCTTCCCCGACTTCGTCAGCCCCATCGACGCCGACGAGCTGGCCGGCCTGGCCCTGGAAGAAGAAGTCGAGTCGCGCCTGGTACTCGAACACGGCGAGCGCCCGTGGGAGCTGCGCCGCGGCCCGTTCGCCGAGGACGCTTTCGCCGACCTGCCCGAGCGCGACTGGACCCTGCTGGTGCAGGCGGTTGACCAGTTCGTGCCGGAAGTGGCCGAGCTGCTCGAAGCGTTCCGCTTCCTGCCGAGCTGGCGCATCGACGATGTGATGATCAGCTATGCGGCGCCCGGCGGCAGCGTCGGCCCGCACTTCGACAACTACGACGTATTCCTGCTGCAGGGCGACGGCACGCGCAACTGGAAAGTCGGACAGATGTGCAACAGCGACAGCGCGCTGATCGACCACGCCGACCTGCGCATCCTGGCCGACTTCGAGCAGAGCGAAGAGTGGACCCTGGAGCCGGGTGACATGCTCTACCTGCCGCCGCGCCTGGCCCACTACGGCGTTGCCGAGAGCGAGTGCCTGACCTACTCGGTGGGCTTCCGCGCCCCGAGCGCCGCCGAAGTGCTGACCCACTTCACCGACTTCCTCGGCCAGTTCCTGCCGGAGGAAGAGCGCTACAGCGACGCCGACGCCCAGCCGGTCAGCGACCCGCACCAGATCCAGCACGACGCCCTCGACCGCCTCAAGGCGCTGATCGACAAGCACATGGCCGACAAGGACCTGCTGCTGACCTGGTTCGGCCAGTTCATGACCGAGCCGCGTTATCCCGAGCAGGTGGTGGGTGAAGAGCTGAGCGAGCAGGAGCTGCTCGACTACCTCGGCCAGGGCGCCATCCTGATCCGTAACCCGAGCGCACGCCTGGCCTGGTCGGAGTTCGGCGACGACCTGTTGCTGTTCGCCAGCGGTCGCAGCTGCCCGCTGCCGGGCAAACTGCGCGAGCTGCTGAAGCTGATCTGCTCCGCCGATGCCCTGCACAGCGAGAACCTTGGGCAGTGGCTGGAAGACGAAGACGGCCTGATGCTGGTACAACAGCTGGTCATGCAAGGCAGCCTGGGATTCGCCGATGAATAAGATCAGTGTTCGACTGGCCGACTGGCACAAGGACAACGCCGACATCCACCGTATCCGCAGCGCCGTGTTCGTCGCCGAGCAGCACGTGCCGCCGGAGCTGGAATTCGACGCAGAAGACCCGACCGCCGTGCACTTCCTGGCCATGGAGGGCGACTACCCGATCGGTACCGCCCGCCTGCTGCCCGACGGCACCATCGGCCGGGTCTCGGTGCTCAAGGACTGGCGCGGCCTGCATGTGGGCGACGCACTGATGCGCGCGGTGATCGTCGAGGCGCAGAACCGCGACCTCAAGCAGCAGATGCTCAGCGCCCAGGTGCACGCCACGCCATTCTATGAGCGCCTGGGGTTCCGCGTGGTCAGCGAGGAGTTCCTCGAGGCTGGCATTCCGCACGTGGACATGGTTCGCGACTCGCGCGAGATGGCCTGAGCCATCACGTTGGCCTGCTCTTTTAGGAGCGGCCTTGCCGAGGCGTCGGCAAGGCCGCTCCTAGAGGGTTACGCCCTACCCCTCAGGCAATCACAATCTGCCCATCCCCCACCCCCTGGGCCGAGATCCCCACCAGCGTCACGCTATCCCCCCCGAACTTCAGCACCAGGTCATTGCCAACCTGGCTGGCATGGGCACGCCAGTCCGGCGCCGCCGTACCTCTGTCCACGCCAATGAACACCAGCCGGTCCTGCCCGGAGAAGTCCAGCACCCGATCCTGGCCAAAATGCTCGCTGAACAGGAAGGTGTCGCGCCCGCCGCCGCCAATGAGCACATCGTTGCCCGCGCCGCCGACCAGCACGTCATTGCCAGCACCGCCCTGCAGCCGATCGTCACCGCCCAGGCCAAACAACCACTGACCCTGGTTGCCCGCCACCAGTTGGTCGCCAGCCTGGGTGCCGTTGAGCGAAGACGCGTAGGGCGTGACCTTGCCGCTCTCGAACAGCCCCTGCGCCGCGACCCCATGGCTGACCTCCTTGCTGAAGATCAGCAGGCTCGACTCCTTGCTCACCAGGTTCTCGACATTGCGCACCAGGCTGATGCCGCCCTGGGCGTCGCGCACGTACAGCGTGCCCTCGCCGTCCCGGGCGATGCTCAGGTTGGCCAGGGCGTCCTGCAGCTTCAGGGTGTCATGGCCGGCGCCGCCGTCGATCAGGTTGAAGCCGCCGTCGTCGCGGAAGGTGTCATTGCCGGCCCGCCCCTCAAGGTAGTCGTTGCCACGCCCGCCGTGGATCAGGTCATCCTGGTCGGAGCCGATGATGAAGGTGCTGCCTTTGTGCGGCTCGGCATTGCGGTTGAGGTCCTCGACCCAGGTCGAGCCACGGGTGACATCGGACAGGTTGCTGACCACGATGGTCGAGTCGCGGCTGGTCCATTGATAGAACGACGCCCCCAGCACCCGACCAAGGCCATCGGCGTAGGCCGTCGGCAGGTGCGACAACCAAGTGGCGATGTTGCCGATGGAGAACGGCAGCAGGTTCCAGGCGTCGGAGGCGCAGTGGTCGTTGAAGTTGACAATGTTGTTGGTGGCCGAGGCCTTGGCGCCGTCGTGCACGCCCAGGGTGCCCCAGGTTGCCGAGGTGCCGTCGAGCACGCGGAACACCGGGTCGTTCTCATAGCCGATATTGAGCACCTTGCTGGCGTCGGCGGCCTGGGTCGGCGAGGCGAAGGCGACGTAACGCGCATCCTGGTAGAAACCGCCCCAGCGCGAGCCGCTGAGATCGGCCAGGCTGTTGACCGCCAGGCCGCCTAGGCTGTGACCACTGACGGTGACATCGGCGCCGCTCAGGCCGTTGGCCTTGGCGAAGGCCGCCACATCGGCGAGCAGTTGCCCGAATGCGTTACCGGCGTAGTCACGGGCATAACCGGCCGGGCCGATCGCCGCCAGCAGGTCGTTGATGGCGTCACCGATGGTGTCACCCAGCAGGTTCTCACGCGGGCCGCTGGTGCCGCGGAAGGCGATGCCGATGCCGCTGAGCTGGCCGGCGGCATCGTAGCGCCCAAGGATTTCCACCTGTGCCGAGGTGTAGCCCGGCGCTTCGCCATGGAATGTGCCGCGGGCGTCGGTCTTGCCCTGGTAGCCCAGCTGCGCCGCGCTGATCGGCGTCCAGCCGGCGGCCTTGACCTGCGCCAGGGCCCGGGCTTCGGAGTCAGGGTTCCAGGGGATGCCGGGAATGACGCCCTGACTGTCGGTGCCGCCGATCAGCGCCTTGACCAGGGTGGCCGGCAGGCCCAGGCCAAAACCGTACTTCTGGTAGCCGGCGCTGAAGCCATCGTCGATGCCATGGTAGGCATAGGTGGCCAGGGCCATGGCATCTTTATAGAGCGAGGAGGAGGCAGTGCTGTCGAGCTGTCGGTAATCGAAAACGGGCATTGGTTTACATCCCTGTTGTTCTTGTAGGAAGGACACCCCAGCGACATCGTCCAGTGACACAACTGGCGGGCGAAAGGCAAAGCTGGCACGCATTTGCCGAGTCGTCCAACCCCAAGGGGTGACTACCCTGCCAAACATGCGGGCGAAAAACCTGTACATGCATACAGATAAAGCTTGCCTGCACGCCCTGGCTTGCGCATCCTAGTGCCCATCTTCCGCGATCAAGCGTTCCGGCCATGCGCCTCTTTCTCTGCGAAAAACCCTCCCAGGCAAAAGACATCGCCAAGGTCCTCGGCGCCCAGCGGCGTGGCGACGGCTGCTGGCAAGGCACCGATGTTTGCGTGACCTGGTGCATCGGCCACCTGCTCGAGACCGCCCCACCAGACAGCTACGACGAGCGCTACAAGCGCTGGGTCCTCGAGGACCTGCCGATCATCCCGCAAAAGTGGAAGATGACCGTCAAGCCCAAGACCGCCAGCCAGTACAGGGCGGTCAAGCGCCTGCTCGGCGAGGCCCGCGAACTGGTGATCGCCACCGACGCCGACCGCGAGGGCGAGATGATCGCCCGGGAGCTGGTCGAGCACTGTCGCTACCGAGGGCCGATCCAGCGTCTGTGGCTGTCGGCGCTGGACGATGCCTCGATCCGCAAGGCGCTGGGCCGCCTGCTGCCGGGCCAGGAGACCTTCAGCCTGTACCATTCGGCCCTCGGCCGCTCGCGGGCCGACTGGCTGATCGGCATGAACATGAGCCGCCTGTTCACCCTGCTCGGCCGCCAGTCCGGCTATCAGGGCGTGCTGCCGGTAGGCCGGGTGCAGACACCGACGCTGCGCCTGGTGGTGGACCGCGACCGCAGCATCGCCGACTTCGTGCCGGTGCCTTTCTGGGCCATCGAGGTGCAACTGGAAAGCACCGGCAGCGTGTTCAACGCCCAGTGGCGCGCGCCGGAGGACGCCTGCGACGACCAGGGTCGCTGCCTGAGGCAGGACCTTGCCCAGCTGGCGGCCGCCGACATGCAGGCGGCCGCCAGCGCCCGGGTGCGCAAGATCGCCACCGAACGCGTGCGCGAGGCGGCTCCCCTGCCTTTCGACCTCGGCACCCTGCAGGAGGTGTGCTCGAAGAAGCTCGGCCTCGGCGCCCAGGAGACCCTGGACATCGCCCAGGCCCTGTACGAGACCCACAAACTCATCACCTACCCGCGCAGCGACAGCGGCTACCTGCCTCTCAGCCAGCACGGCGAGGCCGCCGGCATCCTCGCCGCCCTTCAGCGCGCAGACGACAGCCTCGCGCCGCTGCGGCCGCACCTGGACCCGGGTCGCCGCTCACGGGCATGGAACGACCAGAAGGTCAGCGCCCACCACGGCATCATCCCCACCGCCGCCGCCAGCGACCCGGCGCGCCTGCCGCCCAAGTACAAGGCGGTGTATACCCTGATCCGCGCCCGTTACCTGGCGCAGTTCCTGCCCAACCACGAGTACGACCGCACCCAGGCCGAGTTCGATTGCGCCGGTCATGCGCTGCGGGCGGTGGGCAAGCAGATCGTCGAGCCGGGTTGGCGCCGGGCGCTGCCCGAGGCACTGACCCCAACCAAGGGTCGCGAGGCGCCACCGGCCCAGGTGCTGCCGGCGCTGCGCGAAGGCCAGGACTGCGCAGTGCGAGACCTGCAGTTGAAGGACCTGTGGACCCAGCCGCCCAAGCCCTTTACCGAAGGCGACCTGATCAAGGCGATGAAGAACGTCGCCAAGCTGGTCGACGACCCTCGCCTGAAACAGAAGCTCAAGGAAACCACTGGCATCGGCACCGAGGCCACCCGGGCCAGCATCATCCAGGGCCTGCTCGACCGTGGCTACCTGGTCAAGAACGGCAAGGCGCTGTCGGCCACGCCCGCCGCCTTCAGCCTGATCGACGCCGTGCCGCGGGCCATTGCCGACCCCGGCACCACGGCGATCTGGGAACAGGCGCTGGACATGGTGCAGAGCGGCGAGATGAGCCTGGACGAGTTCGTCACCCGCCAGTCGGCCTGGATGGGCAAGCTGGTGCAACGGTGCAGCGGCCTGCGCCTGACCATCAGCGGGCCAGCAGCGGGCAAGGCGGCGGCGCCTTGGAAGAAGAAGCGCAAGGGTGCCGCCAAGGGCAAGACAGCAGCCAGCAAGCCCCGACAGCCGCGGCGCAAGGCATCTACATAAGGTAGACGAGCTCCAGCTCAACCTGTGGGAGCGGCCTTGCGTCGCGAAAGGGGCGCGCAGCGGCCCCAGGATCTCAGCGCTAGATAGAGAATGTCAGGGGCCGCTCTGCGACCCTTTCGCGACGCAAGGCCGCTCCCACAGAAAACGCGTAAATACCGACCGTCATGCTAGGCACCTCATCTTAAGAAGACTGGCGCTATGAAAACCCTCTGCTATTTTTTCATGAAAATAATCAGAAAAAATTTCACGAGGCCCCGGCATGTTCAAGCAATCCGCCCAGCACGTCGCCAGCTATTACGCCCGCACCTACCCCGCCACCATCCCCCTGCGCCCTACCCTGCAGGGCACCCACGACACCGACATCCTGATCGTCGGTGCCGGCTTCAGCGGCCTGCACACGGCCCTGCGCCTGACACTGGCCGGCCAGCGCGTGACCCTGCTGGAAGCCAGCCGGGTGGCCTGGGCCGCGTCGGGCCGCAACGGTGGCCAGGCCTTGCTGGGCTGGTCGTGCGACATGCCCCCGCTGGAGCGAGCCCTAGGCCTGGAGCGCAGCCGACGCCTGTGGGACAGCATGTGCTGGGCCGCCCGCGAGCTGCGTGAACTGCCCCAGCGCCATGGCTTTGACGTCGACTATCGCCTGGGCAGCCTGTGGACCGCCGTACTGCCACGCCGGGTAAAACTGCTGGAGGAGGCCCGGCGTGAAGCACAGGAGAAGTTCGACTACGACTGCCTGCGCCTGATCGGCCGCGAGGAATTGCCCGAGTGGATCGACAGCACCCGTTATCAGGCCGCGCTGTACGACCCCAATGGCGCCCACCTCAACCCACTGAAACTGGCCCAGGGCCTGGCCGGTGTGATCGAGGCGAACGGCGGGCAGATCTACGAGCAGAGCCAGGTTCTCGACTACCACGAACACGCCGATGGCTTCGTCGTCCGCACCGATCAGGGCGAGGTGCGCAGTCGCGTACTGGTGCTGGCCTGCAACGCCTATATCGACCGGCTCGACCGTGCCCTGTCACGGCGCCTGTTGCCGGTGGGCTCCTACCAGGTGGCCACGGCGCCGCTGGACGCCGAGTTCGCCGCCTCGCTGCTGCCACGCAACAGCTGCGTGATCGACAACCAGTTCGTTCCCGACTACTTCCGCCTGACACCCGACCATCGCCTGCTTTTCGGGGGCGGCTGCACCTACCTGGGCGGCATCCCCAAGGACGTCGCCAGCGCCACACGGCCCTACCTGGAACGGGTGTTCCCGCAGTTGCGTGGGGTGGCCATCGAACATGCCTGGGGCGGCCATATCGACTGCAGCATCCAGCGCACCCCGGATATCGGCCGTCAGGGCCAACGCTACTGGCTGCAAGGATTCTCCGGGCACGGGGTGCTGCCGACCCTGGCCGGCGCACGCGCCGTCAGTGACGCGATTCTAGGTGACGACGATCTGCTCGCGCTTTACCAGAGTATCGACAATGGCCGCTTCCCTGGCGGCGACCTGCTGGCCGCGCCCCTGGAAGCAGCCGCCAAAGCCTGGTACAGGATGCGCGACCATGTCTGAACCGATCGACGACAACCAAGGCCTGGCGCGACTGGTGCGCGACCTGCGCAAGCACCGTGGGCTGACCCTTGACGAGCTGGCCGGCCGGGTCAAGCGCTCGCTGGGCTTTCTCTCCCAGGTCGAGCGCGGCCTCTCACGCCCCACGGTGGCCGACCTCACCGCCATCAGCGAGGCGCTGCAGGTCCCCACCACCTACTTCTACCAGGCCGTGCCGCCCCGGGCGCTCGACTGGGTCACCCGTCCCGGCGAGCGACGTACCCTGTACTACGCCGCCGGGGTCACCGATGTGCTGGTATCACCGACCCTCACCGGCCGCTTCGCCATGCTCGAAAGCCATCTGGCGCCCGGCGCCAGCAGTGGCGAGGGGCATCTGGACGACAGCTCGGAACAGGGTGGTTTCGTACTCGAGGGCGAACTGACCCTGTGGCTCGAAGGCCAGGAAGATGCCGTCACCCTGTACCCCAACGACAGCTTCCAGCTGCCACCCCACAGCCAGTTCCGCTACGCCAACCTGACCGCCCGAACGACCCGGGTTCTCTGGGTCTTCCGTTGAGAGCATGCCCATGACAAGTACAACAGGCTTCCCCGATCTGCTCAGCGAAGTACGCGCCTTCCGTACACGACACCCCGAGGTGCGCTACGTCGACTTGATCAGCCTGGACATCCCCGGGCACTTCTACGGCAAGCGTTACCCGATCGACATGCTGGAAAAGGTGGCCGCCGGCAGCCCGCTCAAGCTGCCGCAGAACTGCGTGCTGCTTGGCGTGCAGGGCGGGCTGTTCCCCATCGGCGACTACTGCTTCAACGACGGTGACCCGGACGCCCCGCGCCGCCTGGTGCCTGATACGCTGAAGCCGGTTAATTGGGAGCGCGAGCCGCTGGGACAGATGCTGATCACTTCGGACGGCACCGCGGCGCCCATCGAGTTCGAGCCCCGCGAGGTGCTGGCCCGCGTCCTGCAGCGCCTCGAACGCCGGGGCATCCGCCCGGTGGTGGCGTTCGAACTGGAGTTCTACCTGTTCGACCGGGCGCTGAAGGACGGTCTGCCGCAGTTCCCCCGCGATCCGGCCAGTGGCGATGCCGACGACCAGCCGAACATGCATATCGAGCGTCTTTCGCGGTTTTCCGATGTGTTACGCGAGATGGTCGAGACCGCCAATGCCCAGGGCGTGGACGCCAATGTCATCACCGCCGAGCTGGGCCCTGGCCAGTTCGAGATCAATTTCGCTCACTGCGACGACGGTCTGCGCGCTGCCGACTGGGCGGCGCTGTTCTGTCGCAGCACCCGTGGCGTGGCGCTCAAGCATGGGCTGCGTGCGTCGTTCATGAGCAAGCCCTACCTCCACGCGCCGGGCAGCGGCATGCATGTGCATGTCAGCCTCTACGACGCGGCCGGCAGCAACCTGCTCGCCGCCGACGCCCAGCGCCCGCTGCGCCACGCCGTGGCCGGCTGCCTGGCGCTGCTGCCGCACTGCATGCCGGTGTTCGCCGCCAACCACAATGCGTTTCGTCGCTATGGCGCCATGGTCAACGCCGCCAGCCGTGCAAGCTGGGGCTTCGAGGACCGCGACGCCTGCATTCGTATCCCCGAATCGGATCCGCGCAACCTGCGGATCGAACACCGGCTGGCCGGGGCGGATGCCAATCCATATCTGGTGCTGGCGGCGATACTCTGCGGCATGGAGCATGGGCTGGATGCCGCGCAGGAGCCGATCGCGCCGCTGAACGAAGATCGAGGCAGCGGGATCGATTTCCCCAAGGACATGCTCGGCGCGGTGGCGGCCATGCGCGGACACCCGGCAGTCAACGAAGGGCTGGGCGCAGAGTTCGTGATGGTCTATTGCGAGAACAAGCGCCAGGACCATCTGGCGTTTCTGCAGGAGGTCAGTGCGCGGGAGTATCGCTGGTTCCTGTAGGCTCTGTTGCTGCCTCTTCGCGGGTTTACCCGCGAAGAGGCTGGCACTGGAATCACGCGCCGCCCAGGATTACCATGCACCACCTCTAGCGCGGCCTTTTGCCGCACCCCGCCTTCCAGCCTGCGCACACCCCATGCCCTTCGAACTCACCGTAGAACCGCTCACCCTGCTGATCCTCGCCCTGGTCGCCTTCGTCGCCGGCTTCATCGACGCCATTGCCGGCGGCGGCGGGCTGCTGACGACCCCGGCGCTGCTCACTGCCGGCATGCCGCCGCACCTGGTGCTGGGCACCAACAAGCTCAGCTCGACCTTCGGCGCCGCCACCGCCAGCATCACCTACTACCGGCGCAAGCTGTTCCACCCGGCGCAGTGGCGCCTGGCGATCGTCGGCACCCTGGCAGGCGCGCTGATCGGCGCGGTGGTGGCCCACTACATGCCTGCCGAATGGTTGAACAAGATGCTGCCGGTGGTCGTCTTTGCCTGTGGCGTCTACCTGCTGTTCGGCGGCACGCCCAAGGCGCCTCTGGACGCCGAGGCGCCGATCAGGAAGAAGTGGCAGTTCCCGCAAGGTTTCACCCTGGGCTTCTATGACGGCGTCGCCGGGCCCGGCACCGGTGCCTTCTGGACCGTTAGCACGTTGCTGCTCTATCCCATCGACCTGGTTCGCGCCAGTGGCGTGGCGCGTAGCATGAACTTCGTCAGCAACATCGCGGCGCTGACGGTGTTCATCATTTCCGGGCAGGTGGATTACATCGTTGGCCTGTGCATGGGGGTGTCGGTGATGATCGGGGCGTTCTTCGGGGCGCGTACTGCGATCAGTGGGGGGAGCAGGTTTATTCGGCCGGTGTTTATTGCCGTGGTGTTGGCGTTGACTGTGCGGTTGGCTTGGCAGCATTGGTTTGGGTAGGGCTTGGGCTTGGGCTTGGGCTTGGGCTTGGGCTTGGGCTTGGGCTTGGGCTTGGGCTTGGGGGCGATTGTTTTGATTTTTGTATGCGCATTCGTAGAAGATAACGACATTTAGTCACCTTTCCGCCCTTACGGCGGCCTACTTTTCTCGTGGGAAAAGTAGGCCGCCGTAAGGGCGGAAAGGTGAATAAGCGTCGACATCGCAAATGAATGCGCCTACAACTTACAAAACCAACCAACCCAACTAAAACCAACTAAAACCAACTCAGGCAGGCAAAACCGGCTCAGACAACCCCAACCGCCGAGCAACATACAGATCTATCAGATACCGAGCAATCGACCGCCCCGCCGGCAAAGGCGGCAACTCATGCACATTGAACCACCGCGCATCCTCGATCTCATCCGCCTGCATGACGATCTCCCCACCAGCATACTCGGCATGAAACCCCAGCATCATCGAATGCGGAAACGGCCAGCACTGGCTACCAACGTACTGGATGTTTTTCACCTCCACCGCCACCTCCTCACGCACCTCGCGCACCAGGCAGTCCTCGGCCGACTCCCCAGGCTCCGCGAACCCCGCCAGGGTGCTGTAGACCCCGGTGACGAAGCGCGGCGAACGGGCCAGAAGCACCTCGTCCCCGCGAGTAATCAGCACGATCATGCTCGGTGAAATCCGCGGATAGCTGCGCAAGTCGCAGGGCTGGCAATACATCGCCCGCTCCCAGCGAATCTGCGTCATGGCCTGCCCGCAACTGCCGCAGAAACGGTGCTCGCGAGCCCAGGTACCGATCTGCGCGGCGTAACCGAGCACCTTGTAGGTATCGAAGTCGCCCTCGAGCATGAACCGGCGTAGCCCCTGCCAGTGGCAACCCGGCACCTCACCGGCCCCGCGCAGTTCCAACAGGAACACCGGCTGGCCATCGAAATGGCCGATACCATGCTCGCACAGCACGTCCAGGTCCTGGCGCTTGAGCCAGTCGCGGGGGAACAGCGCGCCGTTGGCGTCCACCAGGAACCCTTCCGGGCTGCGGGCGACGGCCAGCCCCCCGGTGATCTGCGGGTCGAGTACTGCGGTTGTCCAGCGTGCTGACATGGTTCGGGTCCCTTGATGGCGCCCGCCACTGTCCAGTCAGTCGGCGAACGTCGGTTGCTGTTTGCTCATGTGCGCGGCCATGGCCACACGCAGGTCTTCGGACTGCAGCATGGCGGCGTTCCAGGTGGCGATGTACTCCAGGCCATCGTCGATGCGATGGTCACGCATGTAGCTGATCATCTCCTTGGTGCCGGCCACGGCGATCGGCGATTTTGCGGCAATCTCGCGGGCGATGGCAAAGACCCCGTCGAGCAGCGCCGCCTGGTCATCATAGACGCGGTTGACCAGGCCGATGCGCAGCGCCTCCTGGGCGTCGACCCGGCGGCCGGTGTAGGCCAGCTCGCGCATGATGCCGTCGCCGATGATACGCGGCAAACGTTGCAAGGTGCCGACATCGGCGGCCATGCCCATGTCGATCTCCTTGATCGAGAACTGCGCGTCAGCGGCGCAGTAGCGCATGTCGCAGGCCGAAACCATATCGATGGCGCCACCGATGCAGTAGCCCTGGATCGCCGCCAGCACCGGCTTGCGGCAGTTGTCCACGGCGTTGAACGAGCCTTGCAGGCGCAGGATGGTGCGGCGCATCACCCGGGCGTTGCGGCCGACGTCCTTGCCCAGTTGCTGCGCCAGGGTGGCCAGCATCGTCAGGTCGATACCGGAGGAGAAGTGCTTGCCAGCGCCGCTGATGACCACCACGCGCACCGCGTCGGTGTCGTCGATCCATTGGAATATCTCGACCAGTTCTTCCCAGAAGGCGGCGTTCATCGCGTTGATCTTGTCCGGGCGGTTGATCTGCACGTGGGCGATGTTGTCGGTCAGTTCGACCTTGAACGCGGTGTATTCGGTCACGAGCGGCACTCCTGTGGGAAAAGGGTTCACAACGCCGGATCTTAGCGTACCCGCAAGGCTGCACATGTGCCAAAAGCCGGACTGGATGACTTGCACCCCAAGGCGCTATACGGCACCTTGCGCCACTGCTGAATCAAAAGGATACAAATTCATGTCCCGTTCCCTGACCGGCACCCTCGCCCATGGTTTCCTGGGCCAGTCGCCGCGTTGGTACAAGGCCATCATCTGCCTGTTCCTGGTGCTCAACCCGTTGCTGCTGGCGACCCTTGGCCCGGTGGTTACCGGCTGGGTGCTGGTGATCCAGTTCATCTTCACCCTGGGGATGGCGCTCAAGTGCTACCCGCTAATGCCCGGCGGCCTGCTGCTGGTCGAGGCGCTGCTGCTGCGCATGACCACGCCCGAGGCCCTGTACGAAGAGCTGCAGCACAACTTCCCGGTAATCCTGCTGCTGATGTTCATGGTCGCCGGCATTCACTTCATGAAGGAGCTGCTGCTGTATCTGTTCTCGCGGATCCTGCTGGGGGTGCGTTCCAAGGCGATACTGAGCCTGCTGTTCTGCGTGCTCTCGGCGTTTCTCTCGGCGTTCCTCGACGCCCTGACCGTGACCGCGGTGATCATCAGCGCCGCGGTGGGATTCTATGCGGTGTACCACCGGGTCGCCTCGGGCACCAACCCACGGGAGGAGTCGGCGCTGGACAGCGACCACCAGGTCGAACAACTGCACCGCGACGACCTCGACCAGTTCCGCGCCTTCCTGCGCAGCCTGCTGATGCACGGCGCGGTGGGCACGGCGCTGGGTGGCGTGTGCACCCTGGTAGGCGAGCCGCAGAACCTGCTGATCGGCCATGAAATGGGTTGGCACTTCGCCGACTTCTTTCTCAAGGTCGCGCCGGTGTCGATGCCGGTACTGGCGGCAGGCCTGGTGACCTGCGTGCTGCTGGAGAAGCTGCGCCTGTTCGGCTACGGCACGCTGATGCCCGAGCGTGTGCGCCAGGTACTGGCCGCCTACGCCGCCGAGGACGACGCCGCGCGCACTCCGGCCCAGCGCATCGCCCTGGTGGTGCAAGGCTTGGCCGCGTTGATCCTGATCATCTGCCTGGGCCTGCACATCGCCGAGGTCGGCTTGATCGGCCTGATGGTCATCGTGCTGATCACCGCCTTCACCGGCATCACCGACGAGCACCGCCTGGGCCGCGCGTTCCAGGACGCCATGCCGTTCACCGCGCTGCTGGTGGTGTTCTTCGCCGTGGTCGCGGTGATCCACCAGCAGCAACTGTTCAGCCCACTGATCGCCTGGGTGCTGGCCCTGCCCAGCGAGCAGCAGCCAGGCATGCTGTACTTGGCCAACGGCCTGCTGTCGGCGATCAGCGACAACGTGTTCGTCGCCACCATCTACATCACCGAGGTCAAGCAGGCATTCGTCAATGGCGCAATGAGCCGCGAGCACTTCGAAACCCTGGCGGTGGCGATCAACACCGGCACCAACCTGCCCAGCGTGGCCACGCCCAATGGCCAGGCGGCGTTCCTGTTCTTGCTGACCTCGGCGATCGCGCCGCTGGTTCGACTGTCCTATGGACGCATGGTGTGGATGGCCTTGCCCTACACCGTGGTCATGGGTGGCCTGGGCTGGTGGGCGGTGACCTACTGGCTGTAGCCGAACCCTCTGCAGGAGTGGCTTTAGCCGCTCCTGCAGGCGACCGCGCCTTTTCCCGTTTTCTCTCCTCCCGCGCCCCCATCCGTCGAGCCCTGACTATCGTTCAGCACTGCTGTCGATTCTCGCCAACCCCGTTCGACTATCCAGCACACCCACCCGAGGAGATTGATCCCATGCGCAAGCTCATCGTCGCCGCCTTCATCACCCTCGACGGCGTCATGCAGGCCCCCGGCGGTCCGCAGGAGGACACCAGCGGCGGCTTCACCCATGGCGGCTGGATCCCGCCGTTGGCCGACGAGGCCTTCGGCCAGGCCATGCAAACCCTGTTCAGCCAACCGTTCGAACTGCTGCTGGGGCGGCGCACCTACGACATCTTCGCCGGGTTCTGGCCAGAAGTCGGGCCCGAGGCGCCGGATCGTCCGTTGGCCGACCTGTTCAATGGCGTGGCCAAGCATGTCGCCACCCACCACCCCGCATCCATCGAGTGGCAAAACAGCCACACGTTGGGTGCCGATGTGACAGGCGCGGTGCGCGCGCTCAAGCAACAGGACGGCCCGGCGCTGCTGACCCAAGGCAGCGGTGAACTGGTACGCCAGCTGCTGGCGGCCGGGCTGGTGGACGAACTGCGCCTGTTGATCCATCCCCTGCTGCTGGGGCGCGGCAAGCGCCTGTTCGGTGATGACGCACAGGCTGCAGCCTTCAAGCTGGTGGAATCGAGCAGCACGCCCAACGGGGTACTGCTGGCGCATTACGTGCGCAGCGGCGAGGTACAGACAGGATCGTTCTGAGCTCGGTCAGTCGAGCAGGCGGGCGATGGCGTTGGCGAAGCCTTGCGGGTCTTCGAGCATCATCAGGTGCCCCGCACGCGGCAGCACGGTAAAACTGGCCGCCTGCTCCTCGGCCCAGTGCGGTACATCCCAGCCAGCCCGTGAGTGTTCGCCGGCGACCAGGTGCACCGGTTTCGTGGCGAACAACGTGCGCAGCTCCACCAGGTAACCTGGTAAACCGGTCACCGCGACCACCGAGCGCGCCATGGCCTGCAGCGTGCCCGCGCCCTGGTGGGCCAGCCACTGGTCCGCCAGGGCCAGGCGCCCAGGATTGGCCACGATGCCGGAGCGGGCCAGCCAGGTAGAGGCATCGTCACGATAACCTAGCAGCAATGCCTCGGCCTCGACTGGGGCCATGCGCGCCACCGATGCCGACCAGAACGCATCCTTCAAGGTGAAGTTGCCCTCGACACTGATCACGCTCGCCACGCTGGCTGGATAGCGCCGGGCGAACAGCATCGCCACCACGCCACCCACGGAGTGGCCGAGCAGGTGCACATAGGGCAAGTTGCGCGCCAGCAGGATCTGCCGCAGGTGCTCGACCTGGGCGTCGATATCGACCAGCGTCGATGGCGTGTCGTCCAAGCTGCCATAGCCGAGCAGGTCCGGGGCGAACACCTTCCTGGGTCGCAGGGTGCGCTGAAACGTCGGGTGATCCAAGCAGCCGATCAGGCCATTGAGCATTACCACGGGCGTATCCATAGCCTGCCTCGACACTGTGCTTGCGGGACCCGCAGCATGCGACCTGCCACGGTGATTGAACAGCACAATCCCATTGCGCCGCGCCAATGAGCGTTTTCCCGGATGCCCTTGTTATCATCCAGGTTCAACCGGGAGGGAACCGATGCTCGACATTCGCCGTGCCAGCCGCCACGACGCACTGGAAACCTACACCATCCGCCGCCAGGCAATCCTGCACCAGTGCGCCGAGGCTTACGGCGACACGCTGGCCCAGGCCTGGGCCGACGTACCGTTCACCGAGGGCTACGCAGCCCTGGTCGCCGACCATTTCCACCTTGCCTGCGTGGACGGCACGATCGTCGCCACCGGCATGCTCGACCTGCACAGCGGCGAACTGGGCGCACTGTTCGTACTGCCGTCGTTCATGGGCCAGGGCATCGCCCGCAGGATGGTCGAACACCTCGAAGGCATCGCCCGGGCCGAGGGCCTGGAAACGGTCAAT
Source organism: Pseudomonas sp. P106(2024) (assembly GCF_057480815.1). Lineage (NCBI taxonomy): Bacteria > Pseudomonadati > Pseudomonadota > Gammaproteobacteria > Pseudomonadales > Pseudomonadaceae > Pseudomonas > Pseudomonas sp. P106(2024). The sequence continues at coordinate 504,446 of NZ_JBLIYU010000002.1, forward strand.
CTGGATGCCACCCTCAACGCCGCCGCGTTCTATCGCCGCTGCGGCTACGTCGGCGAGGCACAATCGACCTACCAGTCGCCCTTTGGCCTCGAACTGTCCTGCATCCCCATGCGCAAGGCCATGGTCCGGGTATAAGATCAGAGCCCCCTGCCCCGGAGCCCCGTCCCATGCTGCCCACCGCCCCCTCCCTGCACAGTGCACGCCGCGTCCGCCTGCAGGCCTTGCGCGGGCGGGTCGGCCTGGGGCTGGTGGCCGGGCTTTCGGTGCTGGCCGGCATGACCGATGCCATCGGCCTGCTGGCGTTGGGCGACTTCGTCTCGTTCATGAGCGGCAACACCACGCGCCTGGCGGTGGCCATCAGCCAGGCGGACCTGGCGCTGATCCTGCGTCTGGCCTTGGCGATCCTCGGTTTCGTGCTGGGCAATACCCTGGGTGTCCTGCTGGCCCGGCGCCTAAACCGGCGCGCCGCGCCCTTGCTGCTGATCGTCGCCACCCTGTTGGCCTTCGCCGCGGCCTGGCCGGCGTCGATCACCTTCCCCGCGCTGATCGCAGCCACCCTGGCCATGGGCATGCTCAATGCCGTGGTCGAACAGGTGAACGGCCTGCCGATCGGCCTGACCTACGTCACCGGCGCGTTGTCGCGCTTCGGCCGTGGCCTGGGACGTTGGCTGCTGGGTGAGCGGCGCGATGGCTGGCGAGTGCAACTGGTGCCCTGGAGCGGCATGCTGCTGGGCGCCGCGCTCGGCGCCTGGCTGCAACAGCGGCTTGGCTTGCAGGCGTTGGCGGCCAGTTGCGCCCTGGCCTGCCTGCTGGCGCTGGTGACGGTGTTCATTCCACGGGCCTGGCAACTGGGCTACATGCCGCGCTGAGGACGGACCAGACAGCGCAAGCCCGTAGCGGCAGGATATGCTTATCCTTCAATAGTCACTATCGAGCGCAGCAATTTCCAAAGCGTCACCGTGGCCAATAACCTGAGCTCATCGATTCGACACCCTCGAACCCCAGGCTCACGGAACCGCCCCGATGAACACCACCGCCCGCCACCTCCTCGCTGCCCTGGCCATCGCCGTGCTGAGCGGCTGTGCCAGTCATCCCGAGCAGCGCCCCTATACCGCCGAGGAAACTCGCCAGTTGCAACTCGAAGCGCTGCAGCGTCAGGGCCTGAGACTGGAGGAATACGAGCAGCGCAAACTGGCGGTGTCGCGCGCCGGCCGCCCGCAGGTGGTGACCGACGCCCCCAGGGCCAGGACCGCGATCAGCGGTTGACCTCGACCTCCTCCAGGAGCGCCAGCAGGTGCTCGTTGAACGACACCGGCCCTTCCTCCACCACGAAATGCCCGCAACCCGGCAGGATTACGCCCTGCAACGCGTCGGCGTGCCCCCGCATCGTCAGCAGCGCACCGAGTCGATCGTCGAGCGCCTGCGCCAGGCATTGACCCTGCTGCCGAGCAGCCAGGGTTTACACGTTTCTCTGCAGGAGCGCGAGGCCGTTAACCTTGGCCCTGGCAAAGCTGTTAGCCTTGCCCTGTTCAGGTCACCACGGACAGCCCATGGCCAACCACAAGATCGAGATCCGCCGGCGCAACGTCGAGAAGATCCTGCAAGCCGCCGAGCAGGTGTTCGCCGACAAGGGCTACGGCGCCACCTCCATGGGCGATATCGCCGAGCTGGCGCAACTGCCGCGCTCCAACCTGCACTACTACTTCAGCACCAAGGACGAGCTGTACCGCGCCGTGCTGCAGGACCTGTTGGATGTGTGGAAGCAGGACGCCCTGTGCTTCGAGCGCTTCGACGACCCCAGGGTGGTACTGACCAGCTACATCCGCGCCAAGATGGGCCACTCGCGCTCAAGGCCGCTGGGCTCGAAGATCTGGGCCGAGGAGATGCTCCACGGCGCCCCGCTGCTCGGCGCCAGCCTGGACGAAATCCTGGTGCCCTGGGCGCAGCTCAAGCAAGCGAAGATCCGCAGTTGGGTCGAGGAACGCCGCATCCTGCCGGTGGAGCCGTCTGCGCTGCTGTACATGATCTGGGCCGCGACCCAGCACTACGCCGACTTCGGCTACCAGGTCAACCTGCTCAATGGCGGCGAGTCGCTGTCCGACGTGGCGTTCGAGCAAGCGGTGCAGACCGTCACCGGCGTCATCCTGCGCGGTATCGGCCTGGAGCCATGAACTAGCGCCCCAGGTGCTCGCACAGGAAGTCGATGAACACCCGGGTCTTGTGCGGCACATGGCTGCTGTTCGGGTAGACGACGCTGATGGGCTGCGCCGGCAGGCTGTAGTCCGGCAACACCTGCCGCAACCTGCCGGCGTCCAGATCCTCCTCGACCAGCCAGGCAGGCAGCACTGCCACGCCCAGCGCGGCGCAGGCCATCGCCCGGATGGCGTGGGACGCATTGGACTGGTAGACCGCCTTGCCCACCACGCTCGCACTGCCACTGCGCGTTGCGTGCAAGGTCCAACTGGTCGGGCTGCGCAGGTTGCTATTGGCGATCCAGGGTACCTGCGCAAGGTCGGCAGGCTCGGTGATGGCATGGCGAGCGAGAAAGGGCGGTGAGGCCACCAGCAGAATGTCGTAGTCAGCCAGCTTGCGACTGCGCAGGTTCGAGTCCATCAGGGCACCGAGGCGCACCACCAGGTCGAGCCGTTCGGCAATCAGGTCGCTCAGCGACGAGTCGGTCTCGTAGCTGATCGACAACGCTGGGTAGCGCTCGGCGAACACCGGGATCAGCGGCAGGATGAAGCGCTCGCCGTACTCCCCGGTGGTACTGATGCGCAGTCGGCCTGATACGCCATTGTGCCGGCGCAGCACACTGTCGAAGGCGCCTTCGACATCGCTGACGATCACCTTGAAGTCTTCGTAGAAACCTTGGCCGGTTTCGGTCAGGGCGATGGAACGGGTGCTGCGCGCCAGCAGCGTCACTCCCAGGGCCTGCTCCAGCGCCTTGACGTGCTGGCTGGCCATGGCTTTGCTGATGCCGAGAAAGTCCGCCGCCTTGGTAAAGGAGCCGAAATCGACCACCGCCAGAAACGTCTGCACCCGGTTGAGCTGGGTGTGGAGGGCGGTGCGCGGCATTGTTCACTTCCATCAAACAGAGTTTCAAGGGTAGCGATATCGACGGGGACAGTCCACGGCACCTACGCTGCGCGCCGAAAAGGAGTGGCAATGACGTACCGATATCGCGTGGCAACGATCTTCCTGATGGGCTTCTTCATCGACTGCATCAACCTGTTCATGCCGACCGTGGCGTTGCCGCGGATCACGGACCAGTTCGCCATTGGCAATGCCAGCAGCGCCTGGGTCGGCAACGCCTACATGCTCGGGCTGACCCTGGCCGTGCCGGTGAGCACCTGGCTGGCGAACCACTGGGGCGCGCGGCGCCTGCTGTGCGCCGCGATGCTGGGGTTCAGCGTTGCAGTTTGGGGCTGTGGGGAAGCCGCAAGCTTCGCCGCGCTGATCGCCTGGCGTCTGCTCCAGGGGATGGCCGGTGGCCTGCTGATCCCTGTGGGGCAAGCGCTGACCTTCGAGCGGTTCCAGGGCCCGGAGCGCGCCCGCGTGTCCACCCTGGTGATGGCCGTGGCGCTACTGGCGCCGGCGCTGTCGCCGACCCTCGGCGGGATGATCGTCGACCATGGCCGCTGGCCGTGGGTCTTCCACTGCAACATTCCGCTGGCCCTGCTGACGGCGGCGCTGGCCTGGGCCTGGATTGACCAGACGCCCGGCCCGACAGCCTCCCGCCCGGACTTCAAGGGATTGCTGCTGGTCAGCGCCACCCTCGCCGGCCTGCTGCTGGGTCTGTCGCTGTACGGCGCTGGCCATGGCCTCGCGCTGACCATCGCCTGCCTGCTGGCCAGCGTGTCCTGCGCCCTGCTGTACCGCGCCCACTACCGACGCTCGGCCGGCGGCATCGTCGAACTCAAGCTGCTCGGCAGCCCTCGTCTGCGGGTCTCGATGCAGGTCTACCATGCGATCCCCGGTGTGTTCACTGGGGTCAACCTGCTGAACATCTTCTACCTGCAGGACGTGTTGAAACTGAGCGCCCAGGCCACCGGCCTGTTCATGCTGGTCTATGCCACCGGAGCCTTGGCCGCCATGCTGGTGACCGGCCGCCTGTACAACCGCGTCGGTGCCGTCCGCCTGCTGCTGCTCGGCCTGCTTCTGCACAGCCTGGGTATCAGCCTGCTGATATGGGTCGCCACGCCGACGGATAGCGCCGCGCTGGTCGCGGCCTACGGCCTCATGGGTATCGGCGGCGGCGTCGGCGCCAACACCGCCCAGACGACCGCGCTGCTCGATTTCAGCGGCGAGCGGATGCAGCAGGCCAGCGTACTGTGGAACCTCAATCGACAGATGGCCTTCAGCGTCGGCGCAGCCTTGCTGCTGATGATCTTCAACCTGCTGCTGGTGGACCTGGACGCGTCTTCGGCCTATCGCCTGACCTTTGCCCTGGCCGCGCTGCTGGGGCTGCTGCCATTGTTGGTACTGAACACACTGCCCAAGGAGAACCACGCCCATGCCTGAACACGCGATTGCCCGCGCCGAACGCAGCATTCATCACGTCCACGAACTGATCCAGATAATCTTCACTCGGTCGGCGGCCGAGACCCAGTCGGTGCTCGGCGGCCTGATGGCGGTGTTCGCCGACGATTTCAGCATGGTGGGCACGACAGGCAGGCTAGTGGGCCGCCAGCAGGTCGAGCAGTTGTTCAAGGGGGCCGCAGGCACACGGCCCGGCCTGCAGATCACGGTCGGCGATGTGCAAGTGGTGTGGCAGGCCGGGGTGAATGTGGCGGTGCGCTACAAGGAAACCCACCGCGCGCAGGACGTGACACGGGCACGCTGGTCGCTGGCATTGCTCGAATGCAGCGACCGTGGGGTGGTGTGGCGCTGCCTGCACGAGACGGCGATCCAATAAGCCCTTTCGCGACAATGCTCTCATTCGATCGGTAGAGGCACGTTTGAACTGCAGGCGGCGTCCTGCAACTGGCCAAGCCATCACTGGCCCAGGCTGGCAACCGCCTGCCTGGCGGCAATCTCCTGCCCTGAACGGGCCAGCTCATCCGCCGCCCGCAACCAGCGCTGGCGATCCACCTCGGCCGGCAGCTGCCGTGGCGACTGCAGCAGCACCGCCCAACTGCCCTCCTTGGCCCACGCCGATTCGAAATCATCGAAGGCCATCAACTGCCGTCGATGCATGCCCGAACGCAACAGCACCCGCTGCTTGTAGCGGTCATAGCCGATCAACACGGCGTAGCGCGTCTCGCTCCACCAGGCCGAACCTTCCTGGTAGCGCAGCAGCACCGGATAACCGGCGGCCACCTGCGCGAGCAAGGCGTCCAGGTGCTTGTCCAGCGGGTACACCACCCGGCCATATTCGCGGGCAACCCGGGGGATGCCGGTATCCAGCGATTCGGCGGCCTGGGGCAGGCCCAGCGCCTTGTCGAGCAGGCCCGGGGTAATCGGCGCGCCCTGTTGCGACAGCACCGCGGCCAGGGCCATCGAGCCGCTGTGGTTGGCGTTGCCGCGATAGAACGGCACGCTGCTGATCTCGACCCGCTGCGCCAGGCCCTTGAGCGCGGCAGGCGGCGAGCTTGCGCAACCGGAAAGGGTCGCCACCACCAGGCAGGCGGCCAGCAGGCGACGTGGGCCCAGGGCCCGAAACTTGGAGAGCTTTTGCAACGTGGACACTCGCTTGTTCCGCGGTCAGGCAGGCAGCGCCCGACCAAGAAGCCGATCATAGGACGCTGGCGCCTGCGGGTATAGCCCGGCGCGGGCTTGGAACAAAACAACCCAAGGACTAGACCTTCGGTCAATGGAACGTCACAGGCGACGGGCTAGACTAAAGCTGTGTCTGGATGGCGAGTCTGGCTCGCCAGAGATAAGGAGGCACACATGAGCCTGACAATGGCAATTCTAATGCTGGTCGGCATGTGGCTCAGCGTTGCGGCGGCCATGCTCTGGGGGGTGTTGCGCATCGTGCGCCGGCATTCCCACCCTCATCACCTGCCACCCCATGCACTGGCCAAGGCCCAGCCCATGCGCCGTGTCCGACGCCATGCCGGGGCTCATTGACAGCATCTACACACTTCGAGCCATGAACGACAAGAGGGAGCCCAGGCTCCCTCTTGCTTATTATCATTTGTAGCTTGCGGCTCAGTTGCCCTCGGCCGCCTCACGCCTCAAGCGTGCCCGACGCGCCAGGATGTTGAGGATCTCGATCGCCGTGGAGAACGCCATGGCCGCATATACATAACCTTTCGGCACATGTGCGCCGAAACCTTCGGCGATCAGGGTCATGCCGATCATGATCAGGAAGCCCAGGGCCAGCATCACCACGGTCGGGTTGTCGTTGATGAACTTGGCCAGCGGGTCGGCGGCTACCAGCATCACGATGACGGCGCTGATCACGGCGATGATCATGATCGGCAGGTGCTCGGTCATGCCCACGGCGGTGATGATGCTGTCGATCGAGAAGACGATGTCCAGCAGCAGTATCTGGAAAATCGCCGCGGTGAAGCCGATGGTCACGGTACTGCCAACCTTGGACTCTTCCTTGGCGCCGTGAGGGTCGACGCTTTCATGGATCTCCTTGGTCGCCTTCCACAGCAGGAACAGGCCACCGGCGATGAGGATCATGTCCTTCCACGAGAACGTGTGGCCGAACACCTCGACCACAGGCTCCGTCAGCTGAACGATCCAGGCCACGGTACTGAGCAGCGCCAGGCGCATGACCAGGGCCATGCTGATACCGATACGGCGTGCCTTGGAGCGGTATTGCTCAGGCAGCTTGTTGGTGAGGATGGAGATGAAGATCAGGTTGTCGATGCCAAGCACGACCTCCATGGCCACCAGGGTGGCGAGGGCAACCCAGGCGGTGGGGCTTGCGGCGAGTTCCAGCAAATATTCCATTGGTCAGTCCTGCTCTCAGATGTCCTGGGTGTCTTTCTTGTCGTCTTCGGCCTTGGCCTTCTCGGCATCGCCGCCGATGGCGTCGCTCAGGGCCTGCTGGGCGGCGTCGTTGGTCTTGTCGATGGCCTGCTTGGCGGTTTCGGCGGCCTGGTCGAGCATCTGCTGGGCGGATTTCTCGGCCTGGTCGCAACCGGACATGGCGAGCAGGGCCAGTGCCAGCACCAGCGGTGTACCAATGGATTTGAGTTGTAGCATGGGGTCCTCGCTTGTCGAATGCCGGGCGGCGCGTCATGCGCCTGATGGAATGGCATTCTAGAGGGGCTGAAACATCCGGAAAATTCGTTTTTTCAGCGTGTATACTTCGGTTTTCCCGAACCGAGAAAGGCCATGCTCAACTACCGCCAGCTCCACTATTTCTGGGCCGTGGCCAAAACCGGCAGCATCGCCCGCGCCAGCGAGCAGTTGAACCTCACCCCGCAGACCATCAGCGGTCAGATCAGCCTGTTCGAGCAGACCTGGAACCTCGAGCTGTTCCAGCGCGTCGGCCGCCAGCTGGAGCTGACCGAGACCGGGCGCCAGGCGCTGGTCTACGCTGAACAGATGTTCCAGATCGGCGGCGAGCTGGAGGCCATGCTGCGGGCCGGGCCGCAGGAGCAGATCCTGTTTCGCGTGGGAGTGGCCGACGTGGTGCCCAAGTCCATCGTCTACCGCCTGCTGGCGCCGACCATGGAGCTGGACGAGGTGCTGCGCATCAGCTGCCGCGAGGACAAGCTCGAACGGTTGCTGGCGGACCTGGCGATCCAGCGCCTGGACCTGGTGATCTCCGATAGCCCCATGCCCAGCCACCTGGACATCAAGGGCTACAGCCAGAAACTCGGCGAATGCGGCCTGAGCTTCTTCGCCACGCCCACGCTGGCCGATCGCCTCGACCGGCCCTTCCCCGCCTGCCTGGACGACGCACCGTTGCTGATCCCCGGCCAGGAGACCGTGGTGCGTAGCCGGCTGCTGCGCTGGCTGGCCGAGCAGCAGGTGCAGCCGCGCATCGTCGGCGAGTTCGACGACAGCGCGCTGATGCAGGCCTTCGGCCAGTCGGGCAGCGGCATCTTCGTCGCCCCCAGCGTGATCGCCGAGGAGGTCTGCCGCCAGTACGGCGTGAGGCTGATCGGCCAGACCGAGGCGGTGAACGAGTCGTTCTACGCCATTTCGGTAGAGCGCAAGGTCAAGCACCCGGGGATCCTGGCGATCACCGAGGGCGCGCGGCGGGAGTTGTTTCACTGGTAGATCGGCCGGTGATCGCGGGACAGGCCCGTTGCCACGATATGCCCTGCGGGTCTGTGATAAAGTCGCGCGCTTTCACGTAACTGGATTGCGCTGCACATGACCCCCATCCTCCGCCTCATCAACCGCACCGGCCTGGTGACGCAGATCTGCATCGGCCTGGTGGCCGGCATTCTCCTCGCCCTGCTCGCCCCGGCCGTGGCCCGCGACCTGGCGTTCCTCGGCAAGGTCTTCGTCAGCGCCCTGAAGGCCGTGGCGCCGGTGCTGGTGTTCATCCTGGTGATGGCTTCGATCGCCAACCACCGCCATGGCCAGGAAACCCACATCCGCCCGATCCTCTGGCTGTACCTGCTGGGCACCTTCGCCGCAGCGGTGGTGGCCGTGACGGCAAGCATGCTGTTCCCGTCCAACCTGGCACTGAGCGCCAGCGACGCCACGCTGAGCGCCCCCGGCGGTATCGGCGAGGTGTTGCAGAACCTGCTGCTCAGCGCCGTGGACAACCCGGTCAACGCGCTGCTCAACGCCAACTTCATCGGCGTGCTGACCTGGGCCATCGGCCTGGGCGTGGCCCTGCGCCATGCCAACGACACCACCCGCACCGTGGTCGAGGACCTGTCCAACGGCGTGACCCTGATCGTGCGCGTGGTGATCCGCTTCGCCCCGCTGGGTATCTTCGGCCTGGTCAGCGCCACCCTGGCGCAATCGGGCCTGGACGCGCTGCTCGGCTATCTGCACCTGCTCGGCGTGCTGATCGGCTGCATGCTGTTCGTGGCGCTGGTGATGAACCCGCTGATCGTGTTCTGGAAGATCCGCCGCAACCCCTACCCGCTGACCTTGCTGTGCCTGCGCGAGAGCGGCATCACCGCGTTCTTCACCCGCAGCTCGGCGGCCAACATCCCGGTCAACCTGGCGCTGTCGGAAAAACTCGGCCTGCATGAGGATACCTATTCGGTGTCGATCCCGCTGGGCGCGACCATCAACATGGCCGGCGCGGCGATCACCATCACCGTGCTGACCCTGGCCGCCGTGCACACCCTGGGTATCCCGGTGGACCTGCCGACCGCGGTGCTGCTCAGCGTGGTGGCGGCGGTTTGCGCTTGTGGCGCATCAGGCGTGGCCGGCGGCTCGCTGCTGCTGATTCCGCTGGCCTGCAGCCTGTTCGGCATCCCCAGCGAGATCGCCATGCAAGTGGTGGCGGTCGGTTTCATTATCGGCGTGCTGCAGGACTCGGCGGAAACCGCGCTGAACTCCTCCACCGACGTGCTGTTCACCGCTGCAGCGTGCCAGGCAATGGAACAACGCGGCGCCTGATCGCGGCGTTACCGCCGGCAATGAAAACGCCGCCATCCCTCAGGGAATGGCGGCGTTTTCATGTGCGGCGCCTGGCGATCAGGCTGGCGCCGAGGTGCGGATCAGGTGATCGAAGGCCGCCAGCGAGGCCTTGGCCCCCTCGCCCACGGCGATGACGATCTGCTTGTACGGCACGGTGGTCACGTCACCGGCGGCGAACACGCCCGGGATGCTGGTCTGGCCCTTGGCGTCGACGATGATCTCGCCACGCGGCGACAGCTCGACCGTGCCCTTGAGCCAATCGGTGTTCGGCAGCAGGCCGATCTGCACGAAGATGCCTTCCAGCGCCAGGTCGTGGGACGCGTCGGTGTTGCGGTCCTTGTAGCGCAGGCCGGTGACCTTTTCGCCATCGCCGACCACCTCGGTGGTCAACGCGCTGGTGATCACCTTGACGTTCGGCAGGCTGTGCAGCTTGCGCTGCAGAACGGCATCGGCGCGCAGCTGGCTGTCGAATTCGATCAGGGTCACCTGGGCGACGACGCCGGCCAGGTCGATGGCCGCTTCCACGCCGGAGTTGCCACCGCCGATCACCGCCACGCGCTTGCCCTTGAACAGCGGGCCGTCGCAGTGCGGGCAGTAGGCTACGCCACGGGCGCGGTATTGCTGCTCACCCGGCACGTTCATCTCACGCCAGCGGGCGCCAGTGGCGAGGATCACGGTCTTGGCCTTGAGCGAGGCGCCGCCGGCCAGGCGTACTTCGTGCAAGCCGCCATCGGTGGCCGGGATCAGCGCTTCGCCGCGCTGCAGGTTCATGATGTCGACGTCGTATTGCTTGACGTGCTCTTCCAGGGCCGTGGCCAGCTTCGGCCCTTCGGTCTCCTGCACCGAGATGAAGTTCTCGATCGCCAGGGTGTCGAGCACCTGGCCACCAAAGCGCTCGGCAGCAACACCGGTGCGAATGCCTTTGCGCGCGGCGTAGATCGCAGCGGCGGCGCCGGCCGGGCCGCCCCCGACCACCAGCACGTCGAAGGCATCCTTGGCGTTGATCTTCTCGGCCTGGCGAGCGCCAGCATTGGTGTCGATCTTGCCGAGGATTTCTTCCAGGCCCATGCGGCCCTGGCCGAACACTTCGCCGTTCAGGTAGATGCTCGGCACCGCCATGACCTTGCGGGCTTCGACTTCATCCTGGAACAGCGCGCCGTCGATGGCGACATGACGCACATTGGGGTTGAGCACCGCCATCAGGTTCAGCGCCTGGACCACGTCCGGGCAGTTCTGGCACGACAGCGAGAAGTAGGTTTCGAAGGTGAACTCGCCTTCCAGCGCCTGGATCTGCTCGATCACTTCGGCGCTGGCCTTGGAGGGGTGGCCGCCGACCTGCAGCAGCGCCAGCACCAGGGAGGTGAATTCGTGCCCCATGGGGATGCCGGCGAAACGCAAGCTGATCTCGGCTCCCGGGCGGTTCAGCGAGAACGAAGGACGACGGGCGTCGTTGCCATCCGCGCTGAAGGTAATGAGGTTCGACAGGCCGGCGATTTCCACCAGCAGGTCGTGCAGTTCGCGGGACTTCGCGCCGTCGTCGAGGGAGGCAACGATCTCGATCGGCTGGGTGACCCGCTCCAGGTAGGTTTTCAGTTGCGATTTAAGCGTGGCGTCCAACATACGGGCGATTCCTTTTTCAAAACTCGGATACAAAAACGCCCAGGCGAGATCGCCCGGGCGTTTTTACGGGGCGGTAACTGCTTCAGCTTTGGCGGCTGTCTACCGCCCGCGATTGGCGCATGATCAAAGGCTTTGCCTTAGATCTTGCCGACCAGGTCCAGCGACGGCGCGAGAGTGGCTTCGCCTTCTTTCCACTTGGCCGGGCAGACTTCGCCTGGGTGAGCGGCAACGTACTGGGCAGCCTTGACCTTGCGCAGCAGCTCGCTGGCGTCACGGCCTACACCACCGTCGTTGATTTCGACGATCTTGATCTGACCTTCCGGGTTGATCACGAAGGTACCGCGATCGGCCAGGCCGGCTTCTTCGATCAGCACGTCGAAGTTGCGCGAGATGACGTGGGTCGGGTCACCGATCAGCGGGTACTTGATCTTGCCGATGGTGTCCGAGGTGTCGTGCCAGGCTTTGTGGGTGAAGTGGGTGTCGGTGGACACACCGTAGATTTCCACGCCCAGTTTCTGGAATTCAGCGTAGTTGTCAGCAAGGTCACCCAGTTCGGTCGGGCAGACAAAGGTGAAGTCGGCCGGGTAGAAGAACACGACGGACCACTTGCCTTTCAGGTCGGCTTCGCTGACCTGGACAAATTCGCCATTGTGGAAAGCAGTGGCGTTGAACGGTTTGACCTGGCTGTTGATGATTGGCATGAGAGACGCTCCTTCATGGGTTGAAATCAGTTGACGGAGAGAATCCTAACCGCTGGTCCCGATGAAGGCTCATTGGCAAAGCTCATGCTGGTGATTGGTTTTGGCTATAAGGCGGGATTATTAATAGAAGGGATTGGGCTGAGCAAAGGATTGCGGGGGCAAAATGCATCGCGGGGCAAGCCCGCCCCCACGCCAGAAGGTTTTCAGGCGTGGGGGCGGGCTTGCCCCGCGATCCGGGATAAACGCGTATCAGCGGGTGACGGTGCGCATGGTCACGAACTCTTCCGCGGCGGTCGGGTGCACGCCGATGGTCTCGTCGAACTGCTGCTTGGTCGCACCTGCCTTCAGGGCGATCCCCAGGCCCTGGATGATCTCGCCGGCATCCGGCCCGACCATGTGGCAGCCCAGCACCTTGTCGGTTTCTGCGTCGACCACCAGCTTCATCAGGGTCTTTTCCTGGATATCGGTGAGGGTCAGCTTCATCGCGCGGAAGCGGCTCTCGAAGATCTGCACCTTGTGCCCGGCGGCCAGCGCCTGCTCCTCGGTCAGGCCCACGGTGCCGATCGGCGGCTGGCTGAATACCGCAGTCGGGATGTTCTGGTAGTCGACCGTGCGGTACTGCTCGGGCTTGAACAGGCGCCGGGCCACGGCCATGCCTTCGGCCAGGGCCACGGGGGTGAGCTGCACACGGCCGATGACGTCGCCAATGGCCAGGATCGACGGTTCGGTGGTCTGGTACTGCTCGTCGACGCGGATGAAGCCGCGCGGGTCCAGTTCGACGCCGGTGTTTTCCAGGCCCAGGTTATCCAGCATCGGCCGGCGCCCGGTGGCGTAGAAGATGCAGTCGGCGACCAGCTCGCGACCGTCCTTGAGGGTGGCCTTGAGGCTACCATCCTCGAGCTTGTCGATGCGCTGGATGTCGGCGTTGAACTCAAGGTCCAGGCCGCGCTTCTCCAGCTCTTCCTTCAGGTGGGTACGCACCGAGCCGTCGAAGCCACGCAGGAACAGCTCGCCGCGGTACAGCAGCGTGGTGTCGGCGCCCAGGCCCTGGAAGATGCCGGCGAACTCCACGGCGATGTAGCCGCCGCCCACCACCAGTACCCGGCGCGGCAGGTCCTTGAGGTAGAAGGCTTCGTTGGAGGTGATCGCCAGCTCCTTGCCGGGGATGTCCGGCACCTGCGGCCAGCCGCCGGTGGCGATGAGGATATGCGCGGCGCTGTAACGCTGGCCCTCGACTTCCACCTCATGGGCGCCGGTCAGGCGCGCATGGCCCTGCAGCAAGGTCACGCCACTGTTGACCAGCAAGTTGCGATAGATGCCGTTGAGGCGCTCGATCTCGCGGTTCTTGTTGGCGATCAGCGTGCCCCAGTCGAAATGCCCCTCTTCCAGGGTCCAGCCGAAGCCCGCGGCCTGTTCCAGTTCGTCGGCGACATGGGCGCCGTACACCAGCAGCTTCTTCGGTACGCACCCGACGTTGACGCAGGTGCCGCCGAGGTAGCGGCTCTCGGCCACCGCCACTTTCGCACCGAACCCCGCGGCGAAACGTGCCGCGCGCACACCGCCGGAACCGGCGCCAATCACGAACAGATCAAAATCGTAGGCCATGTATTCACTCTCCTAGGCAGGCGCCCAGCATAGCGCCGTTGGCCGCCGCAAACAAAAAAGCCACCCGAAGGTGGCTTTTCACACAATACCGGAAACTCAGTAAGCCTTGCCGGTCTTGTAGAAGTTTTCGAAGCAGAAGTTGGTCGCTTCGATGTAACCTTCGGCGCCACCGCAGTCGAAACGCTTGCCCTTGAACTTGTAGGCAATCACACAGCCGTCCTGGGCCTGCTTCATCAATGCGTCGGTGATCTGAATTTCACCGCCCTTGCCAGGTTCGGTTTCCTCGATCAGCTTGAAGATGTCCGGGGTCATGATGTAGCGGCCGATGATCGCCAGGTTCGACGGTGCATCTTCGGGTTTCGGCTTCTCGACCATGTTGCGTACACGGTACAGGTCGTCACCAATCAGGTCACCGGCGATCACGCCGTACTTGCTGGTTTCCTGCGGGTCGACTTCCATGATCGCCACGATGGTGCAGCGATACTGCTTGTACAGCTTGACCATCTGCTTGAGCACGCCGTCACCTTCGAGGTTGACGCACAGGTCGTCGGCCAGTACCACGGCGAATGGCTCGTCGCCGATCAGCGGACGACCGGTGAGGATCGCGTGGCCCAGGCCTTTCATTTCTGTCTGGCGAGTGTAGGAGAACGAGCACTCGTCGAGCAGTCGGCGGATGCCGACCAGGTATTTTTCCTTGTCGGTACCCTTGATCTGGTTTTCCAGCTCGTAGCTGATGTCGAAGTGGTCTTCCAGGGCGCGCTTGCCACGGCCGGTGACGATGGAGATCTCGTTGAGGCCAGCGTCCAGCGCTTCTTCAACGCCATACTGGATCAGTGGCTTGTTGACCACCGGCAGCATTTCCTTGGGCATGGCTTTGGTAGCGGGCAGGAAGCGGGTGCCGTAACCGGCTGCCGGGAACAAGCATTTCTTGATCATATACGTCCTTAACAAGGGCTTTGCGTACGAAATTCGGCGCAGTCTAATCAGGCGGCGTTCACCTTACAATGCCCCCCGCGCTGGCCGATGCCATCATAGAGATATTCCAGTGTAGATAGTTCCGCCAGGGCGTGAATTTCAGGCGACCGGCAGCGTCATCGCGGGGCAGGCCCGCTCTCGAAGATGCCCCGCGATGACCGTGGCTCAGCCGCCGATCCCCTGCCCGATCAGCACGCCATCGACCTTCTGCCCATACAGGTTGACCCCGTCGTTGGCATGGAACTTCAGCCGGGTCTTCTCGATCGAGCCTTCGACCAGCCGCGGATCCTGCGGTCGCTCATGGCGGTTGATCCACGCGGCCACGTCCCAGGCCTGCTGATCACTCAGGCTGCCAGGCTTGCCCAATGGCATGTTGTACTTGATGAACGACGCCGCGGTATTGATCCGGTGCATGCCGGCGCCCCAATTGTAGGAATCCTTGCCCCACAGCGGCGGCATCACATACTCCCCGGCCACCTTCTGCCCTTCGCCATTGCCACCGTGACAGATCGCGCATTGCTCGTCATACACCTGCTTGCCGCGCTTGAAGTCATAACCACCTTCGGGCCTGGGCACCTCCGGGTAGCCGCGACCGGCGATTTCCACGCCTGTCGGCGCCTGGGTCGACAGCCAGTAGGCGTAAACGCTCAAGGCGGTCATCTGTGGGCTGTCGGCCGCCGGCGGCTTGCCGTTCATGCTGAAGGTGAAGCAGCCCTGGATGCGCTCGGCGAAGGTGTTGACCTTGTCGTTCTTCTTGCGATACGCCGGGTACATTGGGTAGGCGCCCCACAATGGCGCGGAATGTGGCATACGTCCCTGGTCGAGGTGGCAGTTACTGCAGTTCATGCCGTTGCCGACCGCGTCGGGCATCAATCGTCGCGTATCGACGAACAGCGCGTGGCCTTCACGGATCATCTTGCCGAAGGCGTTATCCGGGATCGCGCTTTCCGCCGGCGGCACGAACTGCGGGGCGGCCTGCACGCCCGGGACCTTGAGCTGGGACTGGTCTTCCATGGCGATGGGGGCGGCTTGGGCAGTGCCCATGGCCAGCAGCAGGGTTGGCATCAGGACTTTCATGGCTTGACCTCCTGGCTGGCCGGTTGGGCAAAGTAGTCAGCGACCGCCTTGACCTCGGCATCGGTCATCGCCTTGGCCACGTTGACCATCAACTGGTTGGGGTCATTGCTGCGGCTGCCATCGCGCCAGGCATTGAGTTGCGCCACCAGGTAAGCGGCGGGCTGCCCGGCCAGCGGCGGGAAGTGCTCGCCGACGCCGCTGCCGCCCGGGCCATGACACTGCACGCAACCGGGGATCAGCCGGCTCCAGTCGCCGTAGATGGCCAGGCGGGCCACCGGATCGTTGGCGATCTGCTGGCGACGCGTGCCCGCCGCGGCATCGGCAGGCAGCTTGGCCAGATAGGTGCTGACCGCCTCGATTTCGGCATCGTCCAGGGCCTTGGCCAGCGGCTCCATCACTGGCTGCTTGCGGCTGGCGCTGCGAAAGTCGTGCAACTGCTTGCTGAGATAGCCGGCAGGCAGGCCGGCGAGACGGGGAAAGCCGGCGGCGGCGATACCCTTGCCGTCCGGGCCATGACAGCCCAGGCAGGCCATGGCGGCGGGGTTCTGCCCGCCCTGGTTGAAGATTTTCTGGCCATCGGCAGCGTGCGCCGAGGGCCAGGCCAAGATCAGCAGGCTGCCGATCACGACATGGCTCAGGGGTTTCATCACGGAGGCTCCATTTCCTTGTTATAAGCTTAGGCTCAAACGATATAAGCCCAGAAATACTAGGCCTAATCTCCGACGTGCGACAACGCGTCACCGGGAAGGAAAGTGGCAAACCGCCAGCTAATCGCCGATTAACTGAGCTGGATCAAGAACCGGAGATGCACTGGGTCGCCGAAGTACGCACATCACCCAGGCGCAGCGGGAAGTTGTTCAGCCGTTCATACACCTTGATCGCGCTGCCGCTGCCGCGCTTGTCGATATCGAGCAGCGCCGCAGGACCGACACCGGCCGACACCTTCTGCGGCACGGTCAGGCGCAGGCCATCGCCCCGTACCTCTTCCTGCAAGGGATCACGCGTGTCGGCCAGCTTGCGCTTCACGCAATCGGCATATTCGCGCGGCGTCTTGCCGGAGATCACATCCAGCGTCGCGTGGGACTGCTCGAGTTCCGTTACGCTGACACAGCCCCCCAAGGCCAACGATACCGCCGCTAACACCCATTTCATCTACATCGTCTCCAGCATCTGCAAAGTCATCCTCTGACCACATCCAGGCGGTTTTGCTCCCACGTCTGGCAGAAATCTCCTTGGCTTGGCCAGCCCGGGCGCAAGTGTAACCTCACATCGTGGTATCTTTCGCGTTTGCTGAACCAATCCTTGCGGAGCTCCCCATGAAATTCGTACACCAGCGCGAGCACCTGAACGAAGACGACATCGTCGTCATCGAGTGCTCCCAGCGCTGCAACATCCGCCTGATGAACGACGCCAACTTCCGCAGCTTCAAGAATGGCGGGCGCCACACCTACCACGGCGGCCACTTCGAGCGTTTCCCGGCGAAGATCACCGTGCCAAGCACTGGCTTCTGGAACATCACCATCGACACCGTGACCACTCGCCCGATCTCGGTGACGCGCAAGCCGGCCCTCAGCCACAAGATCAAGATCGTCCGTCGCTCGTCGTCGAAACTCGGATAACACTTGGATAGCCGCATGACCCAGACCATCAAATATGTGATCAAGTACAAGCTCGACGGCGAGCGCCGCTGGGACTTCGCCCAGATGCCCGACGCCTCCCTCGAGCAGGCGCAGCAAGCGCTGCGCAAGATCCACGGCGACGACGTCGACAAGATCAGCGACATCCAGGTCAGCAAGGCCTTGTAACCACGCAGCACGCCCCGCACTCAAGGAGTCGTCCATGAGCACCCGGCAAGACCGTCGCATCCTCGACCTGCTGAGTATCGAGCTGCCCATTCTCCAGGCGCCCATGGCCGGCGCCAGCGGTTCGGCCATGGCCATTGCCGTCGGCAACGCCGGCGGTCTCGGCGCCCTGCCCTGCGCCATGCTCACCGCCGAGCAGGTGCGCGGCGAGATCGAGGCCTTTCGCGCCGCCTGCCGGGGCCCGCTCAACCTGAACTTCTTCTGCCACCAGCCGCCGCCGCCGGACCCCGAGCGCGACGCCCGCTGGAAGCAGGCGCTCAAGCCCTACTATGAGGAAGTCGGCGCGGACTTCGAGGCGCCGACGCCGGTGTCCAATCGCGCGCCCTTCGACGAACAGAGCTGCCAGCTGGTGGAGGAACTGCGCCCGGAGGTGGTCAGTTTCCACTTCGGCCTGCCGGCGCCCGAGCTGCTGCGAAGGGTCAAGGCAGCCGGGGCCAAGGTGCTGTCCAGCGCCACCACGGTGGAGGAAGCGCGGTGGCTTGAACAGCATGGCTGCGACGCGATCATCGCCATGGGCTACGAGGCCGGCGGCCATCGTGGCATGTTCCTCGACAGCGACATCAACAGCCAGATCGGCACCTTCGCCCTGGTGCCCCAGGTTGTGGATGCCGTGCAGTTGCCGGTGATCGCGGCGGGTGGTGTCGGCGACCATCGCGGCCTGGTCGCCGCCCTGGCCCTGGGCGCCTCGGCGGTGCAGGTCGGTACTGCGTACCTGTTCTGCCCAGAGGCCAAGGTGTCCCCAGCGCACCGCCGCGCCCTGGACAGCGCGTCCGCCAACGATACAGCGCTGACCAACCTGTTCACCGGCCGCCCGGCGCGTGGCATCAACAACCGCCTGATGCGCGAGCTGGGGCCGATGAGCGCCCTCGCCCCGCGCTTCCCGCTGGCCGGCGGCGCGCTGATGCCACTGCGGGCGATCACCGACCCGCAGGGCAACGCCGATTTCAGCAACCTGTGGTCCGGACAGGCGCTGCGCCTTGGGCGTCACATGCCGGCGGGTGAGCTGACCCGAGTCATTGCCGGGCGGCCAACAAAAAGCTGACCAATAGATCAAGAAACTTTCAGGCACCCTCTTCCCGACGGATGGCGTATCGCTATATAGTTCAAGCCATAACGATAATCCGCCGCCCCTAGGAGCCGTCTACATGCGTATTCGTCTGCCCCACCTGGCCTTAAGTGCCCTGGCCACCCTGATCGCCGTCAACGCCGCCCAGGCCGATGAAGTCCATGTCGCCGTAGCGGCCAACTTTACAGCGCCCATCCAGGCCATCGCCAAGGACTTCGAGAAGGACACCGGCCACAAGCTGGTCGCCGCCTACGGCGCTACCGGCCAGTTCTACGCACAAATCAAGAATGGCGCGCCGTTCGAAGTGTTCCTCGCCGCCGACGACAGCACCCCGGCCAAGCTCGAGCAGGAAAAGGAAATCGTCGCGGGCTCACGCTGCACCTACGCCATCGGCACCCTGGCGCTGTGGTCGGCCAAGCCGGGCTACGTCGACGCCAAGGGCGACGTGCTGAAGAAGAACGAATACAAGCACCTGTCCATTGCCAACCCCAAGGCCGCGCCCTATGGCCTGGCCGCCACCCAGGTGCTGGACAAGCTCAAGCTGACCGAAGCCACCAAGGCGAAGATCGTCGAAGGCCAGAACATCACCCAGGCCTTCCAGTTCGTTTCCACCGGCAATGCCGAGCTGGGCTTCGTCGCCCTGTCGCAGATCTACAAGGATGGCAAGGTCAGCGAAGGCTCCGCCTGGATCGTGCCCGCCGAGCTGCATGACCCGATCCGCCAGGACGCGGTGATTCTCAACAAAGGCAAGGACAACCCGGCCGCCAAGGCCCTGGTCGACTACTTAAAGGGTCCAAAGGCCGCCGCGGTGATCAAGTCCTACGGCTATGAGCTCTGATGCCGCTCGACGCCGGTGACCTGAGCGCGATCTGGCTGACCATCAAGCTGGCCAGCCTGACCACCGCCATTCTCCTGGTGCTGGGCACGCCCATCGCCTGGTGGCTGGCGCGCACACGCTCCTGGCTGCGCGGACCGATCGGCGCGGTGGTGGCCCTACCGCTGGTGCTGCCACCGACCGTGATCGGCTTTTACCTGCTGCTGGCCCTCGGCCCCCATGGCTGGATAGGCCAGGCCACCCAGGCCCTGGGCCTGGGCAGCGTGGTGTTCAGCTTCACCGGGCTGGTGATCGGCTCGGTGGTGTACTCCATGCCCTTCGTGGTGCAGCCCTTGCAGAACGCCTTCGGCGCCATCGGCCAGCGCCCGCTGGAGGTGGCCGCCACCCTGCGGGCCAGCCCGTGGGATACCTTCATCCATGTGGTGCTGCCGCTGGCGCGCCCCGGCTTCATCACCGCCAGCATTCTTGGCTTCGCCCACACCGTGGGCGAGTTCGGCGTGGTGCTGATGATCGGCGGCAATATTCCCGACAAGACCCGGGTGGTCTCGGTGCAGATCTTCGATCATGTCGAAGCCATGGAATACAGCCAGGCGCACTGGCTGGCCGGAGCCATGCTGGTGTTCTCGTTCCTGGTGCTGCTGATGCTCTATGCAGGCCGTCGCAGCAAGGCCGGCTGGAGCTGACATGAGTACATCGATACAGGCGCGTCTGAAACTGGCGCGTGACGACTTCACCCTGGACGTCGACCTGAACCTGCCCGGACGCGGCATCAGCGCCCTGTTCGGCCATTCCGGCTCGGGCAAGACCTCGTGCCTGCGTTGCCTGGCCGGCCTGGAGCGGGCCGCCAGCGCCTACATCGAGGTCAATGGCGAGGTCTGGGAAGACAGCGCGCGCGGGCACTTCATCCCGCCACACCAGCGGCCGGTAGGCTACGTGTTCCAGGAGGCCAGCCTGTTCCCGCACCTGTCGGTGCGCGGCAACCTCGAGTTCGGCTGGCGCCGCATCGCCCCCGAGGCGCGCAAGATCAGCCAGGAGCAGGCCTGCCAACTGCTGGGCATCGGCCACCTGCTGGCACGCAAGCCGGCGACCCTGTCCGGTGGCGAGGCGCAGCGGGTCGGTATCGCCCGAGCCCTGCTCAGCAGCCCACGGCTGCTGCTGATGGACGAACCCCTGGCCGCGCTGGACAGCGCGCGCAAGCGGGAAATCCTGCCGTACCTGGAACGCCTGCACGACGAACTGGACATTCCGCTGATCTACGTCAGCCATGCCCAGGACGAAGTGGCGCGCCTGGCCGACCACCTGGTCCTGCTCGAACAGGGCAAGGCCGTGGCCAGCGGGCCGATCGGCCAGACCCTGGCGCGCCTCGACCTGCCGCTGGCCCAGGGCGAGGATGCCGGCGTGGTGCTCGAAGGCGTGGTGGTAGGTCACGATCCGCATTACCAGCTGTTCGAGCTACGCCTGCCCGGCAGTGACGGCCAGCGCTTGCGCATCGCCCACCCGGGGCTGCACATGGGCAGCACCCTGCGGCTCAAGGTCCAGGCCCGGGATGTCAGCCTGGCACTGACCGCCGACAGCGCCTCGAGCATCCTCAATCGCCTGCCGGTGCGAGTCCGCGAATGCCGCCCGGCGGACAACCCCGCCCATGTGCTGGTCAGCCTGGACGCCGCCGGCAACGCCCTGCTGGCGCGCATCACCCGCTATTCGGCGGATCAGCTCGCGGTGCAGCCGGGCCAGACCCTCTGGGCGCAGATCAAGTCGGTAGCGCTGCTGGGCTGAGCAATGACGCAACCGGCGCTGTCCATTGCAGCAAGAGTGCCCTTCATGGACCGCCCCCATGCCCGACTGCCCGCTCCCTGCCGCCCTGCACTACGTCGATGACAGCCAGCCCGGCTTGACCCGGCGGCGCTGGCGCGATCGCTTTCATTATTTCGACGCAAGCAACCAGCGTGTCCGCGATGCCGACACACTGGCGCGCATCGCAGCCCTGGTGATCCCGCCGGCCTACACCGATGTGTGGATCTGTGCCGATCCACAGGGCCACCTGCAGGCCACCGGCCGGGATGCCCGGGGGCGCAAGCAGTACCGCTACCACACGCAATGGCGCGAGCTGCGCGACCAGCACAAGTACGGGCGCATGCTGGCCTTCGCCGAAGCGCTGCCGAAGCTGCGCAAGCAACTGGATGCGCACCTGGCCTGCCCGGGGCTGGGCCGGGAGAAGGTCATGGCGCTGGTGATCAGCCTGCTCGACAGTACGCTGATCCGCATCGGCAACCGCCAATACCTGCGCGCCAATCGCTCCTACGGACTGACCACGCTCAACACCCGCCATGTGCAGGTCAAGGGTAGCCAAATTCGCTTTCAGTTCCGTGGCAAGCGCGGAGTCGAGCACAACGTCACCCTGACCGACCGGCGCCTGGCCGGGCTGGTCAAGCGCTGCATGGAATTGCCCGGCCAAGCCTTGTTCCAGTACCTGGACGAACAGGGCCAGCGCCATGGCATCGGCTCGACCGAGGTCAACCAGTTTCTCCAGCAACTGACCGGCGCCGACTTCACCGCCAAGGACTACCGCACCTGGGCCGGCAGCAGCCTTGCCCTGAGCCTGCTGCGGCCACTGGCCTGGGAACCTGACAGCGAGGCCAGGCGCCAGGTCGCCGACACCGTCCGCCAGGTGGCGGCGCGACTGGGCAACACGCCAGCGGTGTGCCGACGCTGCTACATCCACCCTGCCGTACTCGAACACTTCCAACTCGGACGCCTGGCGGACCTGCCCCGCGCGCGGGCACGCAAGGGCCTGGAACTCGAGGAAGTGTCACTGCTGCGCTTTCTCCAGGCGCTTGCGCGCCAAAACGATCATTGACCCCAACTATTTAGTTCATCGAGCAGAGAAATTTCCCATATGGACCCAAGCACCCTATCCTTGCCACTGAGCACCTTGGCCAGCGGAATGCGTAGCACCCCCACTGGCACCTGCAACTAAAGATCGATAACAGAATTTGTCTGTCGGGGAATTACTATCCGCCGAAAGCGTCTTTAATGAGAAGGAAGAGGGACAGGCTCCCACCGCAGACCATCAGGCTCGGCGGTTTTCTACATCACCAAGGAGAAATACATGCTGATACTCACACGCAAGGTTGGCGAAAGCATCGTCATCGACGATGACATCAAAGTCACCATTCTGGGCGTCAAGGGGATGCAGGTGAGGATCGGTATCGATGCACCGAAGGATGTCCAGGTGCACCGTGAAGAGATCTACAAGCGGATCCAGGCCGGCAGCCCGGCGCCGGAAAAAAGCAACGACGAGTAACCCCAAACCAACCGCATCATGCCGCACGGATGCGCCTGATCGATTGCCCGCCCATGCGGGGAGCCTCTTGCGAACCTCAGGCGCCAAGCAGTTCGCGTACCGTGGCGATCATTCGGTCCATGTCGAAGGGTTTGTCGAACACCGCCGCGAACCTTCCGGGGCAGGCCCGGCCCTGGCTGGCCTGGGCACCGCTCATGAGGATCACCGGCAGGTCCGTCAGCAGCAGTTCGTCACGAATCGCATTCAACAGTTCCTCGCCATTGAGCACCGGCATCATGTAGTCGGTGATCACCAGGTCCACGCGCTTTTCTCTCAAGGCCTCCAGCGCCTTGCGCCCATTGCTGGCCTTTTCCACCAGGTAGCCCTCATCCTCCAGAGCGAATCCCAGGATATCGGCGATCAGGTACTCGTCGTCGACGATCAGGATGCTGCTCATCCCATTAGCGGTCTCCTGGCGATGTCGCCGAGCCACTGAGCACGCCGCTGGCGCCATCGAATGCCCGCGCCAGGTTGATGCCTGTCGGCCCCAGATTCAATGCCTGCAAGGCCGGATCGTGGTCGCTGTCACGCACCTTGATGATCGACAGGGCGCGATGCAGTTGTGCGTCGAGCTCGGCGAAGCGCATGAGGATCAGGTTGTCGACGATGCTCGACAGGTCCGGAGCCGGCGCAGTGATCTCCGCACCGAAGATGTCGCGCATCTCCCAGGTCAGCAGCACCGTGACGCCACGGGCACGCAGCTCGCCGGTCAGCGCGCGGAAGAACGCATTCAGGCGGGCGGGCTCTAGCGCCAAACGGCCGAAGGCGCCCAGGCTGTCGATCACCACGCGTCGCGCGCCCAATGCCTCGACCTGCGCCAGCAGGCGCGTGCCGAGTTGATCCAGCAGGCCTTCGGTGGTCGGCTGCCAACTCAGTTGCACCGCCCCCTCGCGCTCCAGCGCAGGCAAGTCGTAGCCCAGAGCGGACGCTTTCAGGCGCAGTCGCGCCGGCGTCTCGTAAAATCCAAAATGCAGACCCGGTGCGGCCCTCGTCGAGGCGGCGAGAAACGCGATGCCCAAAGCCGTCTTGCCCACGCCGGATGGCCCCATCAGCAAGCTCACCGAGGCTTCGGCCAGCCCGCCACCGAGCATGCCGTCCAGGTCGGCGACCCCGGTGGCGACCCGCGCCAGGGTTTGCGCACCCTGCTGGCTGGGGCGGCTGTAGAGCGCTTCAAGGCGCGGATAGACCTGCAACCCCGACTCATCGATCTGGCATTCGTGGCGACCAGACAGCGCGCCGCTGCCGCGGGTCTTGCGCAACTGGACATGCCGCACCGCGGTACTGCCGACCAGGTGTTCGCCCAGCTCTATCACGCCGTCGACCATGGTGTGCTCGGGACTGCCCTCCTCAAGCCGGGCACTGGTCAGCAGCAGCACCGTGCAACCGGCGAACGCCGCATGCCCCTGCAGCTCGGAGACGAACTTCTTGGTATCCAGGCTGGTTTCCGCCCGTGAGCGGGCGTTGAGCAGGCCATCGACGACCAGCAAGGTGGCCTGCTGCCGCGCAATCTCTTGACGCAACAGCCTGACTACCGCATCCAGGCCATCCTGCTCGAGGGTATCGAAGGCGCTGACGAACTGGATGCTGTCACCGACCAGCGCCGGGTCGAAGAAGCTCAGCGTCGACAGGTACTGGAACAAGCGCTCATGAGACTCGCTGAGCAGGGTCGCCACCAGCACCCGGCCACCGTCGCGCACATGGTTGCAGGCCAGCTGGTTGGCGAGGATGGTCTTGCCCGAGCCCGGGTGCCCCTGGACGATGTAGGACGCACCGACCACCAGCCCGCCCTTGAGCAGCGCATCAAGCCCTTTGATGCCGGTGGCCAGTCGCTTGAGTTGCTCTACCATGATGGTCTATCCGTCGCTCGATGGGGTATCGTCGCCCATTCGGGCGGGCAGGTACAAGCTCATGCAGGTGCCTTCACCGGGGCGGCTGGACACGCTGATCGCGCCATCACTCTGACGAGCGAAACCATAGGCCTGGCTCAGGCCGAGACCGGTGCCCTTGCCGAAGGCCTTGGTAGTGAAGAACGGCTCGAAGATGCGCGGCAACACCTGGGGGTCGATACCCTGCCCGTCATCACGCACATCGAAGCGCACGAAGCGCCCATGCAGCCCCTCCACCTCGCCGGCCAGGCGGACGCTTTCGGCCGTCAGATGGATCTGCCCCGTCGTCGCGATCGCATCGCGGGCATTGAACACCAGGTTGAGCAGGACCATCTGCAGCTGCCCGGCGTCCACCTCGATCAGCGGCAGGTCCGGCTGCACCTGCAGCAGCAGTTCGATGTCCCTGGGCAACGCGTGCTCCGCCAGCCCGCGAGTGGTGTCGATCACCTGGGCTGGCGCGATGCTGGTGACATTCAGTTGCCGATGCCGGGCAAAACTGAGCAGTTGCTGGGTAAGTTGGGTACCGCGCTGCCCGGCGTCGAGAATATGTTCGAGCAGGCGCCGCACGCGTGCCGGATCCTGGTTGCCAGAGGCCAGCCGGGCAGAACTGATGATGATCGTCAGCAGGTTGTTGAAATCGTGGGCCAGGCCTCCGGTCAGTTGTCCCAAGGCTTCGAGCTTCTGCGCCTGGAACAACTGCGCGCGCATGGCGTCCAATTGCAGCGCGGACTCGCGGCGATCGGTGATGTCGCGGGTGACCTTGGCCAGGCCGATGACCTCGCCATGCTCATCACGGATCACATCCAGCGCCGCCAGCGCCCAGAACTGCGTGCCATCCTTGCGCACGCGCCAGCCCTCGTCCTGCGCCTTGCCTTCTTCCAGGGCCTGGCGTAGCAGTTGTTGTGGGCGCCCTTCAGAACGGTCCTGATCGGTAAAGAACAACGAGAAATGCTGGCCGATCACCTCATCGGCACGATAACCCTTGATTCGCTGCGCACCCGCGTTCCACGACACCACATGGCCGGTCGGGTCGAGCATGTAGATGGCATAGTCCACCACGGCCTGGACCAATTGCTCGTAGCGCGCCTCGGGCATTACCGAATGAGTGGGGCGGTCTGTCGACACCATGCAAGCTCCACAAGCACCGCGAAAGGACATATTGAGCGTAGCCAAAGTCCCGCCGACACCGTCCTTCAGGCGACGATCGTCAGTGCTCACGCTCCACCACCGTCGGCACCAGACGGCGCGGCATCGCCACCTTCAACAGCCACAGTCCCAGTAACAGGATCGACACGCCGCCGCCCAATGCCAGGAAGCGTTGAGGTTCGGGGTGGTCCAGGTCGAGCCCTAGCATCAGCAGGTAGCCGCCCAGGCTCATGAAGCCGGCGTACAGGAATGCCGCCAGCAGGCAGACAAGCAGGAACAGCAGCCGCCAGAACAGCTTCGGCTGTACACGCCGTGCTGTCTCTGGATAGGAGGAACGCGATGACATGGCGACACGACCCGTTGGATCCAATGCCTGAACAGTGGCGTAATGGCGGCATGCTGTCAATTGGCCTATAGTGGGCCCCGCCCCGATCCCACGAGGACCCGACATGACTTCGAACTTTCGCATGCAAGGGCTGCAGGATGATCTGGTGCGCAACGCCAGCGAACTCGACGAACTGTGCCAGGCCCTGGATGGCCATGCCCGCTTCCTGCGTCACTCGGTTCACGAGGCCGATGCACAGGCCATGGACGGGCATGTCGATGCCCTGCGCCACTCGGCCTGCGACATGCGCGACATCGCCCGCAGCATCGAACCCTGAACCCCAGGGCCAGTTGACGCTTCTATAACAATGGGTTATAAAGCGCGCCTGATTGCCAGGCCCCGCTGCTATGCAGCGCGCCGGCCTATCGTGCGAGTGTGGTGGAATTGGTATACACAGCAGACTTAAAATCTGCTGACTGTCAACACCTTTTATGTCATGCCATTCCACCCACATAAAGGGCTGTAGACCACGTACAACCAAGCTTCTAGCGTTTGCCCTCATCCTCTATATCCTTCATTATTTTTGGTCTTTTTGAGAGCTTGGTAGCCATTTGGTAGCCGGCACCTAAAATTAAGCTCAGCTCTCGTAAGCTTTCCTCAGCTCTCGTAAGCCCAAAGCGCCTCCTCCTCGAAAAATCTTATATTTTCTAAAATTTTTTCCATCATTAAATCGGCTACCAAACCCGCCCTCCAGGCACAAAAAAACCCAGATCGATCTGGGCTTCTTGCTAGCCAGAGCATCGTGCCATGGTCTGTATGAGCATCATGCTCGCGGTTCGGTAGCGGTCAGCAACCAGATGGGCAATACATAATTTTGGAAAATGCCACAACATCTTGGGTGCGGTAATAAATACGACGAGAAACATGCTTTAACGCAGGAATTTCTTTCGCGTGCTTATTAGTATACCGCCAAAACCTCAAGGTTTCTTTTGACACACCAAGGACGTCTGCAGTATCATGCACGTCGAGAAACTCTTTAGCCAATTTATCAGCCGCGATCATTAAAACCCTCTCAAATATTCACTTTCACTAAAGCACCCCTCCCTAGGCGTCAATTAAAGCTAAATGTTTGCACAGCCAACCGTCAAGGCACGAGAGACACATTTTCAAAGGGTGTGTCAGCAGCATACTCACTGACTGGCCTGAAACCCTAGCAAACACAGATAGGTATGCCAGACGCATACCTTTATAGAGATAATTGAAAACCCACTGAACGGTGAATGAGAGCTGCGGGGGGCTGGGTACTCGAGGATTGATCATCGCCGCAATGGATCACCCCGCGCCGACTCTACGATAAAAACTTTCCACCGCACACCATCTGTATGAAGCAAATACAGCGAAGTGAATAGCCCCTGGTTTCCTAGACACTCTCCAAGCTCAGAAAATAGCGTTTCTCATACTCTACTGGCGACAGCTGCATAGCACTACCGTGTCGACGCTTGGGGTTATAGAACATCTCGATGTAATCGAAAATATCACTTCGGGCTTCGTCACGCGTTGCGTAGATCTTTCGTCGGATTCGCTCCCG